>NZ_LQZA01000001.1:323824-647649 GCF_001581925.1 Ferrovum sp. PN-J185 | reverse complement strand
TTGCCATTATGATTGGGGTTATTGTTGAAGGGATATCTATCTATCGCAGTTTAAGTTACTGGGGCCCGCAACGACATAGTGAACAGAGCCAAAACACCTCTGGCGATCGTTTTTTACAACTAACCTTGAATGATTTGAAAAACCATCCTCAATCCTTAAAACAATGGGCAGGTAAAACTTTAGTGGTCAACTTTTGGGCAACCTGGTGCGAGCCTTGCAAAGAAGAGATGCCATTACTAAGCAAACTCTCCCAACAAGTTAACTCACAACAGATTCAGTTTGTAGGTATTGGGGTTGATGACATGAAAGAATTACAAATCTGGATAAAAAATAGCCCCACTCAATATCCTATTTTAGTTGGCAATGACAACACTCTGGAACTAACACGCGCCCTAGGAAATGAACAACAGGGTATTCCTTACACTATTGTTATCTCCCCTACTGGTGGCATCTTATACAAAAAGTTAGGAAAAGTGAAAGAAGAAGAGCTTCTTCAAGTATTCAGTTCAACGCATCAGAGCTAGTTAACTGATGCGTTGAACTAAGGCAATATAATTATTGACTACGTAATACAGATAGAATTGTCTGAAAAATTTTGCCTTTCTTATCAATCATATCAGCAAGAATGGTGTAATGATTTTTACCCGGTAACTCTTTAAAAAAACCGGGTTGATGAAGATCGTGCAACTTTTGTCCATAGTCGTAAGATTGACGTCTCATCTCAGATAATTCTGCTCCGCCAACAAAAACGTAAATAGGTAAGTTTTTTCTAGGCGTATCAAACTGCGGGGAATAAGAACGCACTTCTTTCTGAGTGAGTTTTAGCTTAGCGTTTATATAAGATCCTAATAATGGTTCCAAATCATAAATTCCACTCAATGGTACTGCTGCAGTAATGATTGGATCAGACATGACCTCAGCGGTAAGATGCCCGCCTGACGACCATCCACTCACCACAACATGACTTGTATCACCTTGCCAATCACTAAGATGGTTTTTTACATAAGTGATAGCACGCTTTGAAGCAGCAACAATATCAGTCATTGTAGCCTGTGGCGCCAAAGGATAACCCACCATGACAACGTTAACACCTGCTTCAACATAGGGTTTTGCAATAAAGGCAAAATCATCTTTGGAACGCATTTGCCAGAACCCACCATGAATGAATATAAGTGTGGGAGCGTGAGGTGCAGCCACAAAGAGATCGAGTTTTTCACGCGCAGAGGGTCCATAGGCAATATCTAGATGTTCTGGATGAGCGGCACGAAAAGCCTTACTTTCAGTAACCCAATTATCAAACATCTGCTTGCTCTCTGGTACTGCTAAAGAATTATTATAAGAGCGATCAAGTGTTTGTTTATCCATTGCATGCCAGTTCGGAAAAGTTTCGGCAAAAGAACTGGTAACTGACATGATGCATAAGATGAATAAGAAAAGACGAATTCCCACTAACATAGTATTGTTATCCTCATATTAAGATTAATACCTGATATAAAACACCAATAAAATACTAAATAACTCATGTTTTACAATACCATAAAACGTTAAGCTGAATTAAGTGAGTAACCAGGAATAGGACTCTAGATCAATAATGGGGAGCAGCGGTATTCATTAAAATTGTTTTCGCGAAAAGACTTTTTTAATGGAGGTATACCGATGTACCAGATAGATTCTATACTAGTTGAGAGTGCTTAAAACTGTGGTTGGAATGGAATCTTTAACAGAGTCTAATGAATACTCATCCCCAGTTAATTGGGTAGAGCCGAGTCTTACTTAGCATATGTCTTTGGTAGGATTCAAGTAAGCTTAATAACCAGAGACTCATCTTGGCATTGCCAAATGAACCTTTATTGCATCCTCTACTGCCTGCATATCCGCTTTGGCTAGCACCCCAATCCTTTCCTTGAGACGGACCTCGTCTGCTGTCATAATCTGATCTGCCATTGCTTTACTAGTTTGCCCTTCAACTGCGATCAAGGCTTCGCTTGGATACAAGCGATCTGTATTACTCGTTAATGGCACAACCACTACCCGAGCAAGATTTCGATTAGCCGCGTCGTTACTCACGATGACTGCCGGACGTGTCTTACGTATCTCACTACCCACTGCTGGCTCAAACTCAACCCACCATAGTTCACCGCGTAACATTAGCTACGTCACTAGCAAGTGAATTGCACCACTCCATTGCTTCGGACTCACGCACCTTATCGGCAGCCATTTCCTGATAAGCCTTATCCATAGCAGTATCCAGAACGTATGGCCTAATCAAGTTCTCAATGAACTGACTCATACGCCGTTTCCCTACTGTCCGGTATAATCCTTCATAAACCGCTTCATCAAGCGTAATCGTCATTTTTTTATGCATATCGTACCTTTATATTCGTAATACGTATTACTATTATACGTCATCCATGAGATAAACAGCGACTCCAATGCGTTGCAGTAATATTTACAATAGCACTATTGTCATAAAACACATACAACTTGCAACCAGACTTCTTTGGGTACATGAGAACCTCAGCCAAGTAATTAAATAATTAATATTTTCATACTCATCAAGAGTGCATGCCATATTTGTTGGCTAAATGAGAAGCAAAAAAGTGAACTTATGTAATCAAATAGTTGCCGAGCAAGAACACTGAACTCGCAAACAATATTAATTGGGTAGAACCAAGTGATATCACGACGTACATTTGGATTCAGAAGCTTTAAAAACTACAGATTGAAGTAATTCATCATTAACTGGGTAGAGCACGATTTAATTGGTCGGGGCGAGAGGATTCGAACCTCCGACCACTTGCACCCCATGCAAGTACGCTACCAGGCTGCGCTACGCCCCGAACTGATAATTATAACAAGATTCAAGTTGTAATATAAGACTGTCTGGAAGAAAAAACTAACTTAGTAAAGCCAATATCGCAGATAACTCACTGTGTAATAAGTCTTTATCAACTTTTGTCGTGTGATGCGGTTTCTTTTGTTCTTCTAATAATTGTTTGATGGCTACTTTTTCTTCTGGCGACGAGAGCACATGTCTTGCGCCATTGATGGTAAAACCACGATCATAGAGAAGGGAGCGAATTCGACGAATGAGGAGCACTTCATGAGGTTGGTAATATCGACGATTACCCCTTCTTTTTACTGGTTTTAACTGGTTAAACTCTTGTTCCCAATAACGCAGGACATGGGGCTTTACTGAACACAATTCACCAACTTCACCAATTGTGAAGTAGCGTTTATTAGGGATAGGAGGAAAGGTAACCTTTTCCTCACTATTTATCTGTGTTAGCGTCTCCATTGCGGTTTTCCACTAGACTTTTCAATTTTTGACTAGCATGAAAGGTAACCACGCGACGAGCTGAAATAGGAATCTCCTCTCCTGTTTTTGGATTTCTACCAGGACGCTGCGGTTTGGTTCTTAGCTGAAAATTGCCAAAACCAGACAATTTAACTGTATCGCCTTTTTCTAAAGCCATACGAATTTCTTCAAAAAAGGTATCCACTAAATCCTTTGCTTCGCGTTTATTCAGACCAACTTTATCAAACAATAAGTCAGATAATTCTGCTTTTGTTAGTGTCATGGATCACCTCTTAACGTAATTCTGCCTGAAACTCAGACTGTAATTTGCTCAACACACCAGCCACCACTTGATCGATGTCATTTTCTGTTAAGGTTTTTTCAGTATCTTGTATAACTATACGAAATGCAAGACTTTTTTTCCCTTCACCCACTCCAACACCACGATATAAGTCAAATAAAAATATATCTTGAACAGGGTTCTTTACCAGTGCTTTTAAACTTTCAATTAACTGCCCTACCGCAATATTTTCATCAACTAACACCGCCACATCTCGTTTTACTTGAGGATACTTTGATGGCTCAAAATAACGTGTCAGAGATTTACTAGGTAATAGATCTAACTCTATTTCAGCCAGTAAACAAGGAGCAGGTAAATCAAACTCACCAACCAATTGGGGGTGAAGCTCTCCTAAGAGGCCAATCACTTGCTGACCAACCATAATTTCTGCTTGACGTCCTGGGTGAAGACTTGGATGTTGCCCTACCTTGAAACTGAGATCGGTATTATTGATAAGCGCTTCAATGTCTGCTTTCAGGTCAAAGAAGTCAACCTTTCTGGTTTTTTCACCCCACTGTTCCTGATAACGATTGCCAAAACATAGTAGAGCTAACTTTTTAGGTTGTTTTACCTCACCTGTGTGGTCTTTGTAAAAACATCGGCCCATTTCAAACAAACGAACTCGATCCGCTTGTTTGGCAATATTAACTTGTAAGGCTTGGATTAAACCAGGCCAAATACTAGAGCGCATAACGCTTAAATGACTGGCAATAGGATTTAGTAAAGCAATATTTTGCTGGCCATTAACAAAGTGATTGTATGATTTTTCATCGACAAAACTATAGGTAATTGCTTCTTGATAATCACGCGCTACCAATAGATCTTGGATATGTGCTTCAACATATACTCCCTCAGGTTGGGGCAACATATTTAATGTCCCCACTGGCGCATGCTCTGGAATATTGTCATAACCAATTAAGCGAGCAATTTCTTCAATGTAATCTTCTTCAATTACTAAATCAAAACGATACGCAGGAGGTGTTACTAGAAACCCCTCTTCCACTGCAACTAACGCTAGGCCTAATCGACCTAATAATGTTTCAATAGTCTTTATTTCAACTGCAATACCTAATACGCGCTCAATTCTCTGTTTTCTGACTAAACAGCTTTTTCTTTGCGGCAGAGTATACTGACTTATTACGAGAGGACCTGCCTCTCCACCACAAAGATTAAGTAATAACTCTGTAGCACGCTCAATGGCAAGTTGTGTGCTCGCAAAATCCACACCACGTTCAAAACGATGCGACGAATCTGTACTTAAATTTAAGCGTCTGGCACGTCCAGCAATTGCTTGCGGACTAAAAAAAGCAGCTTCTAGGAAAATTTGCTTGGTGTCATCAGTGACGGAGCTTTGTAAACCGCCCATTATCCCGGCAATGGCTAGAGGCTTCTTATCGTCAGCAATAACCAACATATCTGTTGATAACGACACTTCTTGCTCGTTCAACAGCGTGATTTTTTCATTTTCGAGAGCGAAACGAATCTGTACATTACCCTCTATTTTGTCATTATCAAAAGCATGCAGGGGTTGCCCCATCTCAAGCAACACATAGTTGGTAATATCCACCACAATGCCACGGCTTCTAATACCAGAACGCTCTAGTCTTTCCATCATCCACGAGGGTGTTGCAGCATGTGGGTGACTTAGATTGATACGTCTTCCCACATAAAGCGGGCAGGCTTCTTGTGCATGATTGACTACCTCGCGGGTAGAGATTGAGCTAATTGGCTGGATAGCAGGTAAAGAATAGGTCAAGCTCTGGCCACTTAACGCTGCCACCTCTCTTGCTACCCCTAATATACTCAGACAGTCGGCACGATTAGGGGTTAATTTAAGCGTTAACAACTGATCATCTAAATGTAAATATTGTCGAATATCCTGACCAACTGGCGCATCACTGGATAACACCATGAGTCCATCCGCTTCTTCTTTTAAGCCGAGCTCTTTCTCAGAGCACATCATGCCAAACGAAGCTACCCCGCGCAATTTGGCATCTTTGATTTTGAAGCCACCGGGAAGAATCGCTCCCACCATAGCACAGGGCGCTTTCATTCCCACCACAACATTACCAGCCCCACAGACAATTTGTAATGGAACCTCTTGCCCCACATCCACTGAGAGAACTTTAAGGCGATCTGCTTCAGGATGTTTTTCCGCACTGAGTACTTGTGCAACCACTACACCAGAGAAGGGGGGAGCCACAGATTGTAATGCTTCAACTTCAATACCAGCCATGGTCAGTTGTTCAGCTAACTGAGTACTGTTCCAGCTTGGATTGACTAAGGTTCTTAACCAGGATTCAGAGAATTTCATTAGAGATCAGTTAAATTGCGTTAGAAACTTCAAATCGTTTTCAAAAAACACTCGTAAGTCATTGACTCCGTAGCGTAACATAGCCAATCTTTCTACCCCTAGGCCAAAGGCAAATCCCACGTAGCGTTCAGTATCTATCCCTAAAGGCGTTAATACATTAGGGTGAACCATACCGCAACCTAATACTTCGAGCCAGCCTGTGTGCGAGCACACACGACAGCCCTCGCCATGACATATCACACAGCCAATATCCATTTCTGCGGATGGTTCAGTAAAAGGGAAAAAGGAAGGTCTGAATCGCGCTTTAAGTTCTTCTTGTTCAAAAAACTGGCGCATAAACTCAATTAATGTTGACTTTAATGAGCTAAAAGTAACCGTTTCACTAACCCACAACCCTTCCACTTGATGAAACATTGGCGTATGGGTCATATCAGAGTCACAACGATATACTCTACCTGGCACAATCACTTGATAAGGCGGTTCTCGACGCTCCATGTAACGTACCTGCATCGGTGAGGTGTGAGTCCGTAATACATGCTTTTCATCAAGATAAAATGTGTCATGCATAGCACGTGCTGGATGATCTTCAGGAATATTAAGAGCGGTGAAATTATAATAATCTGTCTCAATTTCAGGACCATCGGTCACTTCAAAGCCCATCGAAGAGAACAACTGACGTATACGGCGCACAGTCAGCGTTACAGGATGTAATCCACCTTGTGCCGTACCTCGACCAGGTAAAGTGACATCCAGTGCCTCTTGAGCTAATTGCTTAGCCAGTTCTTTTTGTGCGATTTTGTCACGTTGAGCGCGCAGCGCCTCTTCAATGGCTACTTTAACCTGATTGATTTCAGCGCCACGAATCGGTCTCTCTTCAACAGATAATTTACCTAGAGCCTTTAAGTGTTCGGTCAAAACACCTGTTTTCCCCAAGTATTTGGCTTTACATTCTTCAAGTAAAGCGGGACTTTCTATAGCACTCAAGGAGGCTACAGCCTCCTTGAGAATGGTTTGAAGTTCTTGCATAAGATGTGAGTGCCTTGATAAACAAGGCACGGTAGCAATTAATGAGCCAAGGATGCCTTAGCGGTATCCACCATTTTCATGAAGGCAGGCTTATCAAAAACAGCGATATCAGCTAATACTTTACGATCAATCTGAATCTCAGCTTTTTTCAAACCATTCATGAATGTACTGTATTTCATACCGCATTCACGAGCAGCTGCATTAATACGTGCAATCCATAAGACACGAAAATCGCGTTTACGACGACGGCGATCGCGATAAGCATACTGACCTGCTTTCATTACCGCTTGTTTAGCGATACGGTAAACATTATTGCGACGACCGCGATAACCTTTGGCTTGAACTAAAACTTTTTTGTGACGGGCATGAGCCGTAACACCACGTTTAACTCTTGGCATTGCGGGCCTCCTTTATGCGTATGGCAACATGGCTTTCACTGAAGCCACATTGGTTGAATGAATTTCTGCGGTACCACGCAATTGACGCTTATTCTTGGTGGTTTTTTTCGTCAAAATGTGACGTTTGAACGCTTGTGAGCGCTTGATGCTGCCACTACCACGCACTTTAAAGCGCTTGGCTGCACCACTTTTGGTTTTCATCTTGGGCATAACCCATCTCCTTATTGTAACCAAACCAGGTGTTTAGGAACCCCCTAACTCTTGTTAACCTAGAACGGCCTTATTACAACAACACCTTTTTTAACAAACCTTAAGCTGGACTAACACCAACTTGAGTTTGACTACTTTCTTCTTTCTGTTTGGCTGGTTTAATCTCTTTAGTCACCTCTTTTTTCTTGGGCGCTAAAACCATTACCATTTGCCTACCTTCCATTTTAGGAAACTGCTCTACCACACCGTACGGTGACAGATCAGCTTCAACACGTTTTAAGAGGTTAAAACCTAACTCTTGATGGCTCATTTCTCGGCCTCTAAAACGCAGCGTAACTTTAGTTTTGTCACCCTCATTCAAGAATCGGATCAGGTTTCTTACTTTGATATGGTAATCACCTTCATCAGTACCCGGACGAAACTTAATTTCTTTTACCTGAATTTGCTTTTGCTTGACTTTGGCTTCATGTAATCTCTTGCTTTCACGGTACTTATATTTTCCGTAATCCATCAAACGACAAACAGGAGGAGCGGCGTTAGGTGCAATCTCAACTAGATCAACAGTGGCTTCCTCAGCAAGACGCAATGCTTCAGATACCTTAACTATTCCTAACTGCTCACCCTCTATTCCAACGAGCCTTACTTCGGGTAGATTAATTTCGCCATTAATCCTTAATTCTTTAGATTGAATGATGGTCAAACTCTCCTAAAAAAATTTATATTACACGCTTAAGTGTACAAAACTACAAGGCCTTCAAGAATTGGGATTCTTGCTGAAGTAGCGAGAATAAAGCCTCTTGTGTCATTACACCCAGATCTTTATCACCTCGCCCCCTCACGGATACTGTGTGTGACAACACTTCCTTGTCACCAACAATAATTTGGTAGGGAACCTTATCCATACTATGGGCACGTATTTTATAGTTTATTTTCTCATTGCGCAAGTCAGCAGTAACCCTGAAGCCTTTTTCTTTCAATGTGTTAACTAATTTTTCTGCGTATTCCACTTGATTTGAAGTAATGGTTGCCACCACAGCTTGAACTGGAGCCAACCATACAGGTAATGCCCCAGCATAATGCTCAATTAAAATACCGATAAAACGCTCTAATGATCCTAAAATAGCACGGTGCAGCATAACAGGTACTTGCTTTGAATTATCTTCCGCCACATATTCGGCACCTAAACGCCCTGGCATAGAAAAGTCTGCTTGAATCGTACCGCACTGCCATGTTCTTCCTATACTATCACGCAAATGAAACTCGATTTTAGGGCCATAAAACGCCCCTTCTCCAGGAAGTACATCAAAGGCAACACCCGTTGACTCTAGCGCATTACGTAGAGCAGATTCAGCTTTATCCCAGATTTCGTCAGTTCCCACTCGTTGCTGTGGTCTGGTAGCTAATTTGTACTGAATATCCTCAAAACCAAAGTCTTTATAAACTTTTTGCAGCAAACGAATAAAGTTTAATACTTCAGGCTGTATTTGATCTTCGGTACAAAAAATATGTCCATCATCTTGAGTAAAACCACGTACTCTCATTACCCCATGGAGCGACCCTGAGGGTTCATTGCGATGACATGAACCAAACTCACCATAGCGAATAGGTAACTCGCGATAGCTTCGAATTCCTTGATTAAATACCTGAACATGGCCCGGACAATTCATGGGTTTTATAGCAAAATCCCGTGATTCTGATTCCGTGGTAAACATGTTCTTGTGAAAGTTTTCCCAATGACCTGACTTTTCCCATAGGGTACGATCAAGAATTTGTGGACAACGGATTTCTTGATAGCCATTGTCTCGATACACTTGTCGCATATACTGCTCAACTGCTTGCCATAAAGCCCAGCCTTTTGGATGCCAAAAGATCATACCTGGCGCTTCATCTTGTATATGAAATAAATCTAATTGTTTACCTAAGCGACGATGATCTCTTTTTTCTGCTTCTTCAAGACGAAACAAATACGCTTCTTGATCTTCTTTTTTGGTCCAAGCAGTCCCATAGATACGGGTGAGCATCTCATTTTTAGAGTCACCACGCCAATAGGCCCCTGCCACGTGAGTTAACTTAAAAACTTTAAGTTTTCCAGTTGAGGGAACATGGGGGCCACGACATAAATCAACGAACTCACCCTGGCGATATAATGAAAGTGTTTCACCGGCCGGAATGCTTTCTATAATTTCAGCTTTGTACGCCTCGCCTAAGCCTTTAAAATAAGCAACAGCCTCATCACGCCCCATCACCTCACGGGTAACAGTAAAGTCTTGTTTACTGATTTCAGTCATGCGTTTCTCGATAAGCGCTAAATCCTCTGGCGTAAAAGGACGCTTATAAGAAAAATCGTAGAAAAAACCATTTTCAATCACAGGACCAATAGTCACTTGTGCTTCTGGAAACAACTCTTTCACAGCATGGGCTAATAAATGTGCCGTTGAATGACGGACAATCTCCAAACCCTCTTCATCTTTATCAGTGATAATAGCCAGATCAACGTCTTGATCAATGGTTGTGGAAAGATCTACCAAGTGATCGTTAACACGCCCTGCCAATGCCGCACGCATGAGACCTGCACCAATATTAGCCGCCACTTGAGCTACCGTAACCGGATTCTCAAATGAGCGGGTTGAACCATCAGGTAATCGAATAGTAATCACAGTGTTTTGTATGAAAAAAGTTGGTAGGCACGATTGGACTCGAACCAACGACCCCCACCATGTCAAGGTGGTGCTCTAACCAGCTGAGCTACGCGCCTAATGAAAGCCTTAAATTCTAACCGTTAATCTTGTTTCACGCAATCAACATAAAAACGAGGCGCCCCATCAACCACTACTTTGGACAACCCATGTACATCAGTTTCAAAGCCAGGAAAACGCTCATTGAATGAACGGGCAAACTCCAAATAACGCACAATAGTGGCGTTAAAACGCTCTCCAGGGATTAATAAGGGAATACCAGGCGGATAAGGAGTTAACAATACCGAGGTAATTCTTCCCTCTAATTGATCCAAAGGAACACGTTCAATTTCACGATGAGCCATCTTGGCAAACGCATCCGCCGGTTTCATGGCAGGCACCATATCTGATAAGTACATTTCAGTGGTTAAGCGAGCCACATCATTGTCGCGATATACCTCGTGGATTTTGTCACATAACTCCTTTAATCCCCATTTTTCATAACGTGGATACTTAGCTACAAACTCAGGTAAGACGCGCCATAAGGGCTGATTTCTGTCGTAGTCATCTTTAAATTGTTGCAATTCAGTCACCATGGTATTCCAACGTCCCTTGGTAATACCTATGGTAAACATAATAAAAAATGAATAAAGACCTGTTTTTTCAACGACCACACCATGTTCAGCCAAGTATTTGGTTACCACAGCTGCGGGGATACCCATATCATGGAAATCACCGTCCACATCTAAACCAGGAGTTATCACTGTGGCTTTTATTGGATCTAGCATGTTAAAGCCTTGCGCTAAGTTTCCAAAACCATGCCAACGATCACTTGGTTTTAGTATCCAATCTTCTTGGTTACCAATTCCCTCCTCAGCAAAGTTTTCAGGGCCCCACACTTTGAACCACCAATCAGCGCCCCACTCTTCATCTACTTTACGCATTGCACGACGAAAATCCAAGGCTTCATTGATAGACTCCTCAACTAACGCAGTTCCTCCTGGAGGTTCCATCATGGCTGCAGCAACGTCACAAGAGGCAATAATGGCATATTGAGGACTGGTTGAGGTATGCATCAAATAAGCTTCATTAAACGTATCACGGTCTAATTTTCTGGTTTGCGAATCTTGCACTAGAATCTGCGATGCCTGGCTTAATCCTGCTAATAACTTATGAGTTGATTGAGTAGACATGACCATCGAATCATGACAGGGTTGACGGTCTTTCCCAATAGCATGCATGTTTTTGTAAAAATCACTGAATGCTGCATGAGGTAACCATGCTTCGTCAAAATGTAATGTATCAATTTTGCCATCCAGCATTGTTTTTATGGTTTCCACATTGTAGATTATGCCGTCATAAGTACTTTGCGTAATAGTGAGCACTCTAGGTGGAGAAGTACTTTCTTTAGCAAAGGGATTAGCAGCGATTTTTTTCTGAATGGTTTCAGGTTTAAATTCATCAAGTGGAATAGGTCCAATAATGCCATAGTGATTACGAGTAGGCATCAAGAAAACAGGCACTGCACCTGTCATCATTATGGCGTGTAGCACGGATTTATGACAATTACGGTCAACCACAACCACATCCCCAGGGGCAACGGTGGAATGCCAAACTATTTTGTTCGAGGTTGAAGTACCATTGGTCACAAAAAACAGATGATCGGCATTAAAAATTCGTGCAGCATTGCGCTCTGAGGCCGCAACAGGGCCTGTATGATCTAACAGTTGCCCTAATTCATCCACCGCGTTACACACATCCGCACGCAGCATGTTTTCACCAAAAAACTGATGGAACATTTGTCCCACAGGGCTCTTTAAAAAAGCAACCCCACCTGAGTGACCGGGACAATGCCATGAATAAGATCCATCAGAGGCATAATGGGTTAACGCCCTAAAAAATGGAGGAGACAACGAATCCAAATAGACTCTTGCTTCACGAACTATGTGTTTGGCCACGAATTCAGGCGTATCCTCAAACATATGAATAAAACCATGTAACTCTTTCAATACATCATTAGGAATATGTCTAGAAGTACGGGTTTCACCATATAAGAAAATAGGTATATCGGCATTTCGCCAACGTACTTCTTGTACAAAAGCACGTAAATTCTTTAGAGCAGACTCCATTTCATCGGGAGAACCAGAGCCAAACTCCTCATCATCAATTGATAAGATGAACGTAGATGCACGGCTTTGCTGTTGGGCAAAAGAGGTCATGTCACCAAAGCTTGTCACGCCCAGTACCTCAAGTCCTTCGTTTTGGATGGCTTCCGCTAACGCTCTGACACCAAAACCACTGGCATTCTCAGAACGAAAATCCTCATCAATGATTACAACTGGAAAACGAAATTTCATGGTTTCTCCCTTAAGAAGGCGGGATTATAGAACGCTATACACGATTAGTGGGGATTTTTTTAAGCAATAGTTGTTTACCCCACTTTTCCCGTAACAACACTTTTTGTAACTTACCCGTAGCAGTATGCGGTAGATCACTGACAATAATAATTTCATCAGGTAACCACCACTTAGCCACATACTGCTCTAAAAAAGCCTTTAAAGCGGTGGGATCAACCTTCTCACCTGGTTTTTCCACAATCAGTAAGAGTGGCCTCTCACCCCAGTGTTCATGATGAGCAGCAATCGCTGCAGCCTCTGATACACCTGAAAAAGTTGCTGCAATTCTCTCTAAGGTGAGAGAACTAATCCACTCACCCCCACTTTTAATCATGTCTTTTGCACGATCCGTCACTTGCATAAAACCAGACTCATCAATCGTGGCCATATCACCTGTTGGAAACCAACCATCAATTAAAGGTGATTCATCGTTCTTGTAGTACTGTGCACATACCCAATGCCCACGTACATACAACTCGCCCACACTTTGACCATCTTGTTTTACCTGTTGACCGTTATCATTGACTAGTTTCATATCCGCGCCAAACAATACCCGGCCTGATTTATTAAGCCAATTGATTCGTTCATCATCAGTCATATGACGTTGATGAAATTTAGGTTGCGTCAGCGTTACCACTGGGCTCGTTTCAGTCATGCCCCAGCCTGGTAATACTCGGACATTACGCTTTTCAAAGTAGTGAATAATGGGTTCTGGACATGCCGATCCCCCTACCCCAAGACGCTTTAAAAAGGGTAATGATGTTTGACTGGTTTGCAAATATTGAATTAAACCATGCCAAACAGTCGGCACTCCCGCAGTAACACTTACCTCTTCTTGGTTTAACAGTTGTGATAAGTTCGCACCATCTAGCTGGTGTCCAGGTAACACGAGTTTGGCCCCAACCAGCGCTGCTGCATAGGGGATACCCCAAGCATTCGCATGAAATAAAGGTACAACAGGTAATACACTGTCACTGGCTGATAGGGCCAAGGAGTCAGGTAACGCCACCGCAAAAGCATGTAACAATGTCGAGCGATGACTATATAACACCCCCTTGGGCATACCTGTAGTGCCTGATGTGTAACACAAACTGGATGCTTGATTTTCATCAAATTGTGGCCAACACCAGATTGATTCGGCCCCTTCATTCAATAAATCTTCGTAATACAAAGTACGGTATTTAGTCGACTCAGAGGATCTATCTTGATCCATTACGATAATAGTTAACTCATTGACATATAAGGTTAATTCATCCAACAAAGGAATGAATTGTTGCTCCGTAAAAATGATCTTATCCTCTGCATGATTGATAATACTGGCTATTTGTTCTTTGAATAAGCGGGGGTTAATGGTGTGACAAATGGCTCCCATACCTGAAATGGCATAATAGGCCTCGAGATGTCGATGGGTATTCCAAGCAAGAGTTGCAACTCTATCCCCCGTTTTAATACCAAAACGAATTAAAAACTGTGCTAACCATTTTGCACGTTGGTTTACCTGCGCCCAATTGGTACGATAAATTGACCCGTCAGACTCACGCGACACAATAGGCGTGTTGCCATGGTGTTTTTCTGCATGTTCTATCAAAGAACTAATTAACAAAGGTGAGCGCATCATCAAACCAAACACAAAACCTCTCCTCTAAAAGACAAATCCAATCAATTAAGCGCAATCAAGAGTTATAATACTGAACTATGAATGATAACCGTTTACCCCACACTTTGGTTGATCAATTACAACGTCCACTCCAGGATCTACGGATATCCGTAACGGATCGTTGTAATTTTCGTTGTACGTATTGTATGCCTCGGGCGGTGTTTGGCAAGGATTATGACTTTCTACCTCGCCCTGAAATTTTAACTTTCGAGGAAATTACACGTACAGCAAGAATTTTCAGTAAATTGGGTATCAAAAAAATTCGTTTGACTGGTGGCGAACCTTTATTAAGAAAAAATCTTGAGCAATTAATAGAGCAACTCTCTGCCATTCAACCCATTGAAGTTGCTCTTACAACCAACGCCTCTATTCTCGCCAAAAAAGCGCAGGCCTTGAAAAACGCTGGATTAAATCGAATTACAGTGAGCCTAGATGCGCTAGATGATCCAACATTTAAACTAATGAGCGACGCTGATTTTAGCGTCAAGGATGTGTTAGAAGGCATTGAGCAAGCGCTTCATGTTGGCTTTGAAGATATCAAGGTGAACTGTGTTATTAAACGTGGCACCAATGATCATGCATTACTTGATTTAGTCCGCTACTTTAAAGGTACAGCTGTTACTGTTCGCTTTATTGAATTCATGGATGTGGGCTCGACCAACAACTGGCAACCAGTAGCAGTGGTTCCAGCAAAAGAGATGAAAGATACCATCAATAAAGAATTCCCTCTTGAGTCATTGGAAGAATCTTATCTCGGTGAAGTGGCACGACGCTATCGCTACGCTGATGGCAGTGGTGAAATTGGCTTCATCACCTCAGTAACACAACCCTTTTGCCGTCAATGTACAAGAATACGTCTTTCCACCGATGGAAAACTTTACACTTGCCTGTTTGCCAACCAGGGTAGTGATATACGTCAATTGTTAAGACATCAAGTGAGTGATGCTGAGATCACTCAACATATCATTACCCTTTGGCAGTCACGCAATGACCGCTATTCAGAGTTACGACAAATTGAGAGTGGGCAAAAGAAAAAAATTGAAATGTCCTACATTGGCGGCTAAATATGGATATCACAGGATGTATTTTAGCAGGTGGTCAAGGCTCCAGAATGGGCGGAGTGGATAAGGGGTTAGTTACTTTTCAACAACGCCCTTTGATTGATCACGTGATCAATCGCTTACAACCGCAAGTAACAGAGATCCTTATTAATGCCAATCGCCATCTCGATACCTACTCCGCATTGGGTTACCCTGTAATACATGATTATATTGAGCTCTATTCAGGACCCTTAGCTGGAATAGAACGTGGTTTATATGCCGCAAAAACTGACTGGGTGGCCTTCGTCCCTTGTGATTCACCATTTATCCCTCTACATCTCGTAGATTCTCTGTCAAAGGCCGTAACTGAACAACAGAGTCAGTGTGCCTATGTTGTGACACAAGAAGGAGCGCAACCTGTGTTCTGCCTGATACAGCGTCAGCTTCACAACGACTTACTTGAAACGCTTAAAGCAGGAAATAAAAAACTGATCCATTGGTTACAAAAACATGCCTGTAGTGAGGTGTTTTTTGACAACAGTGAGTTATTTATTAATCTTAATACAACGACAGAATTAGAACATTACAACCGATGATACATTCACTCCCTCCCCTTAATGAAATAAACGATTATGACCCCAACTCATTGACAGTTGATAAAGCAAGAGAGCTTATTCAGCGTTATTTAACACCCGTTGCTGAACAAGAGGAGATTGCAATCTACGACGCACTGCAGCGCGTGACTGCTGATAATATATTGGCACCACACAATGTCCCAAATCACAACAATTCAGCCATGGACGGCTATGCCTTCCATAGTCGTGAACTCATTTCACCTACTGTTGAATTGAAAGTGGTAGGTAACGTATATGCAGGTCACCCCTTTACTCAAGCCGTAGCCTCTGGTGAGGCTGTTCGCATAATGACTGGTGCCGTGATTCCTGAGGGAGTGGATACTGTCATTATGCAAGAGCATGTTGTCCGAGAGGGGGACAGCATTCGTTTTGATAATAAACAAATATCAGTAGGCCAAAATATTCGCCTCGCTGGAGAAGATATCAAACAAGGCGCAGTGGCTGTTAAGACAGGGCAACTGATTACTCCAGCCCATATGGGTTTAATTGCGTCTCTTGGTATTCCAACAATCAAAGTATATCGCCGCTTAAAAGTCGCCTTCTTTTCCACTGGTGATGAATTAAGCTCAGTGGGTGAAGCACTCAAAGAAGGACAAATTTATGACAGTAATCGTTACAGTCTAAAAGGATTACTCACCTCTCTACCGGTTGAATGTAAAGATTTTGGTGTGGTACGTGATAATCCTAGCGCCTTAAAACAAGTCTTTAATGAGGCGAGCCAATGGGCTGATGTCATCATCAGTAGTGGCGGTGTATCCGTGGGAGATGCTGACTTTATAAAAACACTAATGGCTGAATTAGGACAAGTGGTATTCTGGAAAATAGCCATGAAACCGGGTCGACCTCTTGCTTACGGCAAAATCAACCACAGTCATTTCTTTGGTTTACCTGGCAACCCTGTTGCTGTAATGGTTACTTTTTATCAATTTGTGCAACATGCTCTATACCTCTTAGCTGGACAAGAAACAACCACCCACCTGCCACAAGTACGCTATCGTCTGGCACAGCCCATTAAAAAAACACCGGGGAGAATGGAGTTTCAACGCGGTATTGTGTTCAAAGATAGCGATAATGAATGGCGCGTAAAAGTCACAGGAAACCAGAGCTCAGGTGTATTAAGCTCAATGACTCAAGCAAACTGTTTTATCGTCTTATCTCAAGAGTGTGGGTCACTCAACATAGGTGACTGGGTTGAGGTAGAATTATTTAACGGCATAATGTAGTTATCACCATGGCAAAACCACAGGATTTACCCTTAGAACTCTTGCAGTTTTATCTAACAGCTCCTTACCCTTGTAGCTATTTAGATAATCAAGAGGCTCGGTCTCAAGTACTGGCACCTAATAGCCCTATTAATAGTCACATTTACAGTGAATTAGTTCGTCATGGATTTAGACGAAGTGGAAGTTTCACCTACCGTCCACATTGTGACCAATGTCAAGCATGCGTTCCTGTGCGAGTCAATGTGGAAGAGTTTATTTGGCGTCGCATAAACCGCAGAATCTATAAAAAAAACCAAGATCTCAGTATTCATCATCAGCGACTGGTTTTTAAAGAAGAACATTTTCAGTTATATCAAGCTTACCAACAGGCCCGCCACACTAGAGAGGATAGTGATACAGACAATAAAGAACAGTATGTGAATTTTTTAATTCACTCACCAGTGAATAGTGAACTCATCGAATTTCGTTTAAATAATCAAATCGTGATGGTTAGTGTAATTGATTATTTAGATGACGGGATTTCTTCTGTTTATACTTTTTTTGATCCTATTAAACATGAAAGAAGCCTTGGCCAATTTAATATACTTTGGCAACTTAATCTTTGCCGGACACTCACATTGCCATGGTTGTATCTTGGTTATTGGATAAAAGAATGTCGAAAAATGAACTATAAAATCCAATTTCAACCCTTAGAAGGATTGATTGACCATGAGTGGCAACCTTTAGCTCTTGCACAGGAATAATATTTTTATGCTCTATCAAATGATTCGCCCCTTGTTATTTTCAATGGACCCCGAAACGGCCCATCGTGTCGCCATGATGGGCCTTAATCAAGTGGCTAAATGTGATGCCACACATATACACTTTTCAAACCCTACGGATGTGATGGGTATTCGGTTTCCCAACCCCTTAGGGATTGCAGCAGGACTCGATAAAAACGCAGAATATCTACCTGGACTCTCTTCATTGGGAGTGGGTTTTATAGAAGTGGGGACGGTTACCCCACGTCCTCAACCGGGAAACCCGAAACCGCGTATGTTTCGTTTAATTGAAGAACAAGGCATTATTAATCGTTTGGGATTTAATAATACTGGTGTCGATCATTTGCTAGTCAATATAGAGCGCTCACAATATAAAGGTATTCTTGGTATTAACATTGGTAAGAATTTTGATACCCCTCTTGAAAAGGCTCATGAAGATTATATTTATGCACTTGAAAAAGTGTATAACAAAGCCCATTACATCACGATTAATATCTCCTCTCCGAATACAGCGCAGTTACGACAACTTCAGCTTGGTAATGAGCTCACTCATTTATTGTCTTCTCTCCAAGAGAGTAGAAAACAGTTAACAGAAAAACATCAACGCCTTGTTCCTATGGCGGTAAAAATTGCACCTGATTTAAGTGCTGATGAAGCCAAATTAATTGCTGATCAATTGGTGGCTTATGAGATGAATGCTATTATTGCCACCAATACTACTATCGATCACACCTCAGTTATCAATCACCCTTATGGTAAAGAACAAGGTGGTTTAAGTGGTGCCCCACTCTTTGACAAATCCCTTGCTATGGTCAGTGTTCTTAAATCCCATCTAGGCAACCAATTACCTATAATCGGTGTCGGTGGTATTACCAGCAAAGAGAGAGCACAGTCAATGCTTCAAGCAGGAGCCTCATTAATTCAATTATATAGCGGCCTCATCTATCAAGGCCCTGACCTAATCAAATCAATCCTTAGTTCACTATGAGCATCGATTCACTTGAAAAAAAACATACTGTAGAAAATCGGATTCAAACAGCCTGGATTATTGAAGACGAATGTATCGGTTGCTTTCGTTGTGTAAAAGCTTGTCCGGAAAATGCCATTGTTGGAGCCTCACGTTATATGCATACTGTCATACAATCCTTATGCACTGGTTGTGAGGAGTGCATGGCTCCCTGCCCGGTTGATTGTATAGAAATGAAAGCACTATAAATCATGAAAAAACAATCTGTAATTGATGTATTTACGCGCTTAAGAGAGGCGAACCCGCACCCTAAAACAGAATTACTCTACGGCAACTATTTTCAATTATTAATGGCCGTTATTTTGTCTGCACAAGCCACAGACAAGGGAGTTAATCGAGCGACCACACCCTTGTTTAAAATTATAAAAAAACCGCAAGATTTACTCGATTTAGGTGAAGAGAAACTAATGCAAGCCATTTCTTCTATTGGCCTATATAAAAGTAAGGGCAAACATTTAATGGCCACGGCACACCTTCTCGTTAAAGAGCATAACGGCAAAGTACCTCAAACCCGAGAAGAATTAGAACAACTTCCTGGGGTCGGAAGAAAAACAGCTAATGTTGTTCTCAATACGGCTTTTGGACAACCCACGATGGCCGTGGATACGCACATTTTTAGAGTATCCCAACGTATCGGTCTTGCTAAAGGGACAACTCCTCTTGAAATCGAAAAAAAATTATTAAAAGTGATTCCACAAGAATTTATTATGAACGCTCATCATTGGTTAATTCTACATGGTCGTTATACCTGTACCGCACAAAAACCCAAATGTGGACAATGCTTGATTGTTGATTTATGTCGTTATGGGGCAAAACATGTTTGATGTCTCGCGCGATCAAGCACGACAATTCTTTTTTGATGTGAGAAAAAAAAGCCAACAGTCTATTCCTCTGACACCTATTGAAGATATTGCATTAACAATCATACAACACCATCCTGAATATCACGCAATGCTAGATAATCCCCAACGCTATCTTGATAAAGACTGGCGTGGTGAGGAAGGTGTCACCAATCCTTTTTTACATCTAGGCTTACATTTGGCTATCGAGGAGCAACTCTCCATTGATCAGCCTCCTGGAATTAAAAGTCACTATGAAAGATTATGTTATGCACTCAAAGACGAACATCAGGCACGTCACATTCTTCTCGAGTCACTGACTGAAATGATCTGGCAGGCCCAAGTTAATCAAGAGCCCTTCAACAATCATAACTATTTACTGATTATTGAAGAGCGTCTTAAGCAATTAGGTATTGAGTTTCGCCCATAAACAGGCGCCTTTACTTTCTTTATCAATTTTACTTAATTGTTGTTGATGTAAATCCAATTCATCAACATTAGCGTAAACTACCTTTAATGCACTACGATCAGAGCGCGTGACTGATCCATTGTCTTCTATGCTAACCATATGGTCATCGATGATCAACGCTTCTTGCCCTCGTGTCATAGCAAGATAGACATCTCCTAATAACTTAGCATCTAATAATGCGCCATGATAAGTTCGATGCCCATTATCAATGCCATAGCGTTCGCACAATGCATCTAACGTATTTCTTTTGCCAGGATGCATTTCTCGAGCTAATAGCAATGTATCAATTACTTGATGAAAATGAGTTTTAAGTGGTTCTTGTTTTACTCTCTGTAATTCATAATCAAGAAAACCAATATCAAAAACCGCATTGTGAATAACCAGTGTTGAGCCTTCGATAAACGCTAAAAATTCATCAACTATTTGCGGAAAGCGAGGTTTATCCGCTAAAAATTCTGTGGTTAGTCCATGTTTTTCTAAGGCACCAGGCTCACTATCGCGATCGGGATTCAAGTACTGATGGAAGGTGCGTCCGGTTAATTGGCGATTGATAATTTCCACAAGACCAATCTCAATCACACGGTTACCCTTTGCTGTTTCCAGACCCGTTGTTTCCGTATCTAAAACCACATATCTCATTGTGTTAACCTGTCTATACCAAGATTGGCTAATTGATCAGCTCTTTCGTTACCAGGGTGCCCTGAATGACCTTTAACCCACAACCATTGCACAGTATGTTGTTGTACTAATTGGTCAAGTTGTTGCCATAGGTCAGCATTTTTAACAGGTTTTCTATCAGCCGTTTTCCAGCCGTTTTTTTTCCAATTAAAAATCCATTGTGTCATGCCATTTTTAACATATTGCGAATCGGTATGGATTGTCACATCACATCCTCTTTGTAAGGCTTGCAGTGCCTGTATCACTGCCATTAATTCCATACGGTTATTGGTTGTTTGGTTTTCTCCGCCAGATAATGCCTTTTCATGACCCTGATAGGTCAATAATGCTCCCCAACCTCCAGGTCCGGGATTGCCACGACAGGCTCCGTCGGTATAAATCTCGACTTTATCCATGATGTACTACTATCCTTAATTATGTATTTTTTGCTTGGGAAAGAGTGGAATAACCTTAGAGGACATTTCCTGATGACTTGACGCAGATTGTACCGCAGGAACCAATACTTTTTCTTTAACACTAGACTGCCAACGTGGTGTAATTAAACGTACTCCCTGTACCCGTTTTATTGCTTCCAGAAAATATACCCCTCCACCAACTCCCCACCAGCGATCACCTGCTAACTCCATAAAACGAAAACGTTGTCGTAATTGTTCACTACGAAAAGGTGGCGCATAAGCGAAGAATCTTCCCGCATTTAATTCAAATCCTAATAACGATAACCAATCCTTAATACGATTTAATGAAATAAAATCACCACTCCAAGGAAAAGTCTTGGGATGCCAAGAGAAGAACTGTCTTACACCCCATAAGCTTAAGGGATTAAAGCCGGTAATAATGATGCGTCCCTCAGGTACCACAATACGGTCAATTTCACGTAACAAGGCATGGGGATATTGCGAAAATTCCAATTGGTGTGGGAGTACCACGAGATCAACACTTTGGCTCGCTATAGGTAAAAACAGTGGATCAGCTTGTAATTGACACTGTTTAGACGTACCAATACGAATACGATTTGGAATGCGATTAGCACGTAATGCATCAAGCCCTGGTAAGCATAGTTGCAGTGCATGAAAACCAAAAATATTGGCCACAGCCTCATCTAAGATGAGCTGTTCTTGGTTTAGAATATATTGTCCTAGGGTAGAATCTAACCAAGGAATCATGTGCTCTGTATTCATGGCTTTATTTTAACGGAAAATCACTCGATAATGGCAACAAACATAAACTCTCCTATTCGCATTCACGGCATTGCTGCATTTCAGGATAATTACATTTGGGCAATCGATAATGGTGAGTATGCGCTAGTGGTTGATCCTGGTGAGGCCCAACCGGTACTTGACTATTTAGCACGCCAACACCTTACATTAAGTACTATTCTTATTACTCACCATCATGGTGACCATACCGGTGGCATTAACGACTTATCGCAATACTTTTCCCCTACGGTGTATGGGCCAGAGAAAGAACATATTAAGGGAGTGAGTGTTTCAGTGCATCCTCGAGATACGATTCATATACCGCAATTAGATCTTGATTTTACAATTCTCGATTTTGCAGGCCATACCCGAGGACATATAGGCTACTATGCACCGGGAATGCTTTTTTGTGGCGATACGCTATTTAGTGCTGGATGTGGCAGAATTTTTGAAGGCAGTCCCACTGATCTCTTTCAAGCGTTAAATACCATAAAGCAATTACCTCTAGAGACGGAAATTTATTGTGCTCATGAGTACACCCAAAATAACCTTCAGTTTGCCCTGGATGTGGAACCTAACAACTTACTACTGCATAACTATGCCAAACAAGTGGCTGAGCTTCGCGTTAATAATCACTCCACTATTCCGACACGCTTGAGTCAAGAATTACTCATTAACCCTTTTTTACGTACAGATCAAGAGAGCCTTCAACACACTCTCAAGCAACGTTTTAACCATATTGACTGTACTCCTTTAGCGTTATTTACCTTTTTAAGGGCTTGGAAAAATATCTACCCTTCCCCCCTTCACTATTGAAATAAAGTCACTTAATATATAGTTTGTGTTCAAACTAATTAGTGGGGTCGCTATGAAAATCAAACCTCTTGGTAAACAGGGTTTACAAGTAAGTGAAATCGGATTGGGTTGTATGGGGATGTCTGAGTTTTATGGTAAGAAAAATGATGACCAATCTATTGCCACGATCCACCGTGCTCTCGATTTAGGTGTCAATTTTCTTGATACAGCTGATATGTATGGTCCATTTATCAATGAAGAATTGGTTGGTAAAGCCATTCGTGGTAAACGAGATCAGTTTATTATCGCAACTAAATTTGCTAATGTCAGGGGGCCTAATGGTGAGTTTTTGGGGGTGCGTGGTGACCCGGAATATGTTAGACAATGTTGTGATGCCTCACTAAAACGCTTAGGAATAGAGACCATTGATTTATATTATCAGCACCGCGTTGATCCCAATGTACCTATAGAAGAAACTGTGGGAGCGATGGCTGATCTGGTCAAGGCAGGCAAAGTACGTTACTTAGGACTATCAGAAGCGGGAGCCCATACCATTCGTCGGGCACATCATGTTCATCCAATCAGCGCGCTACAGACTGAGTACTCGCTATGGAGCCGTGATGCGGAGGATGATATCCTTCCTACAATCCGCGAGTTAGGTATTGGTTACGTTGCTTACAGTCCTCTTGGACGAGGGTTTTTAACCGGCCAATTTAAATCGTTAAATGATTTGGATGAGGATGATTATCGCCGTCGTTCACCCCGTTTTCAAGCAGATAACTTTAATAAAAATCTGGATCTTGTGCGGGTTATCGAAAATATGGCAAAACAAAAAGGGTGTTCTCCTGCACAGCTTGCTATCAGTTGGGTGATGGCACAAGGTGAAGATATTATCCCTATTCCAGGTTCAAAGAGCATTAATCACTTAGAGGATAATATAGGTGCTAGTAAAGTACAATTAAGCGCACAAGAATTAGACTTTATTAATCAACATATCCCTCAAGGTGCTGCTGTGGGGGATAGATATGCTGCACCACAAATGCTCGCTCTTAATCGTTAGTATGTTTTTAACTAAAAAACTCTGTTCCCGGCTTAAACTGCCGGGAATAAAATGTAATTTATATTGCTTGTCTTAACAGCCTGTTTATTTCTATTTTTAATTATCTGGCTATTTACTCTTGCAGCGTAGTGTTATTTTAAAAAAGTGAGCACACTATGTTGATTTGCTCAAGGCATATGATTACGCGTCCAATCAGCTGATTTCTCAATATCCTTACCTAATCCTTCCACCGTATTACAAGCACTTAATACACTTGCGCACAGAACCAGTAAAATTATCCTCTTAACAATCATTTTCCACCTCTTTCTTCTAAAAAAGCTTATATTGACCTTAGTATCCACATCAAGATAGTATCACTTGTTTAGGTAGTGAGTAACGCATGGTAAAGTCTCCTCTCGTTCATGTCGGGTTATGTACTGGTTTATTGTTGTGGCTTAGCATTGCTCAAGCCGCTAATGAACCCATACCTGTTAATGAGGAAGGAGGCGCCCTTATATCTGTCCCTGATGCCATTGCTAGCGTTAAGAAGGAAAAGTCAACGCCGACGACAACCGATACAATCAATATTAATTCAGAGAATATTGATAACCCATCAACTGTTATTGCTCAACCATTAAATATAGATACCACATCAGATGATTTATGGGATCGCATTCGCGCAGGCTTTGCCATGCCAGAATTAAACGATGCCAAACGTATACAAAGACAAATTGATTGGTATGCGGCACGTCCTGATTATGTTGAGCGTACCGTGGACCGTAGTCGAAAATACCTATTCTTTATCGTTGAAGAAGTACAACGAAGAAAGATGCCGACAGAAATCGCTTTATTACCTATTGTAGAAAGTGCGTTTAATCCGCATGCTTTATCAATTAGTCAGGCTTCTGGTATTTGGCAATTCATTCCAGCCACAGGGCGCCATTATGGTATGGAACAGAGTTGGTGGTATGACGGACGTCGTGATGTGGTTGCTGCCACTAATAGTGCCTTGGACTATATCCAACGTCTACATGATGAGTTTGGCTCATGGGAATTGGCTTTAGCAGGATATAACTGTGGCGAGGGTAAGGTTCGTCGAGAGATCGCTTATAATCGAGCACGTAATTTACCGACAGACTACTTAAGTCTTAACTTACCTGACGAAACTAGAAATTATGTACCCAAACTATTGGCTGCTAAAGCCATCGTATTAGATCCCAAACGCTACGGTTTAACACTTGACTCCATCCCTAATGAACCTTATTTTGCAGTGGTAACAACTAAAAAAAGAATTGATACTAAACTGGCTGCGCAGTTTGCTGGGATGAGTTTATCTGACTTTATCATGCTCAACCCCGCTTTCAATCACTCAATTATTACTCTGAACTTTAATCATGAGCAAAATATTTTAGTCCCAGCGGCTATGGCGGATAGTTTTGTTGCTAAATTAGAAGACCCTCAAGTCAAGTTACAAACCTGGAAAACAGAACACTTAAAACGTGGCGAATCTCTCGAACAGGTGGCAAATCGCTTTGGCATATCACCAGAGGAATTGAAACAGGTAAATGGTATTGCCAATAATAAAAAAGTTGCTGGCGGAGGAACCGTTTTAGTGCCTGATGATAGCGGGGCTGATGATCAGAGTTCAGAGGACAACGGCAAGCCTGAAGGGGCGATACCCTCCCCTTCCATGAATAAAAAACCTGTAAAGGTCAAAATTCAAAAACATGACAGTCTTGAAAGTCTTGCTCAAAAATACAATACAACTGCAGCACAACTCGCTCAATGGAATCACCTTAAAGTTAACAGCAAGCTTAAGCCAGGGTATTGGTTAATCGTTGAATTGAGTACAGGCTCAACAAGTACCACAACCAAACACTACGCCCAATCCTCTTCTCGTCATTCCCTACCAAGCAAAGCTTCTCACAATCACAGTCACACGCACAAACATCATCATCACCGACAAAACACTAAAGCAAGTAACCCTTAGGAATTGCTGAAATCAGATTTTGGGTATAGGGCATTTGGGGCGATTGAATAAGCTGATCACTCTGTCCTATTTCAACAACTTGTCCTTGATGCATTACCATGATTTCATCTGACATATAACGTACCACTGATAAGTCATGAGAAATGAAAATCAAACTAATTTGTAACTGATCTTGTAAATCTTGAAGAAGATTTAATACCTGAGCTTGTACTGATACATCTAGGGCAGAGACAGATTCATCACAAACTAGAATATGTGGTTTCAATGCAAGACAACGGGCAATGGCAATACGCTGACGCTGCCCTCCTGAAAACTCATGAGGGTAACGCGCAAGCATTGCTGGACTGAGCCCCACTAATCCTACTAAACACTCAACCTCTGCTCTTCTCTGTTGCCTATTCATATTGGGAAAATGCAGTATTAATGGTTCTTCTAAAATCTGAAATATGGTGAAACGAGGGTTTAAGGATGCATAAGGATTTTGAAAGATAATCTGAATGAGTTGTGCTGTACCAATCACAGATTGAAGATCTTGGTGGTAATCAATATGTCCCTGTGTCATGGGAATAATACCCGCCAACATTAAACCTAAAGTCGTTTTACCTGAACCTGACTCACCAACAATACCTAAAGTTTTTCCTCGATAAATAGTACAAGACACCTCCTTTACTGCATCAAAATAGGTACGAGAAAACAATCCCTGGCTAAGTGGAAAACGTTTTGACACTTTTTTCACATTCATTAACACCTGATCCAAGGCATTGATGCCACGCTCCCTGTCTTGAGGATGTTCCATCATCTGCTCAGGATGGTTGAGTAATTCCTCAACTACCGGTAAATGTAACGGCCGATGCTCTAAAGAGGGACGGCAGAGAAGTAACGCTCTGGTATAAGGATCATGAGCTTCTTTAAAAATAGAATGAGTACTTCCTAGTTCACGTACACTACCATGGCGCATAACAACCACCTGATCAGCAAATTCACCTACTAGAGCAAGGTCGTGCGTAATAAATAACACAGCCATATGTCGCTCGCGCGTTAGACGCTTTATTAATTCCAATATTTGTCTTTGTATAGTGACATCCAAAGCGGTTGTTGGCTCATCTGCAATTAACAACTGTGGCTCACCACATATTGCTATGGCAATCATGATCCGCTGTTGTTGACCACCAGAGAGTTCATGGGGATAAGCATCAAAACGTCTATTGGGTTCTGGAATACCCACCTCAGACAACAACTCAAGAGCACGAGCGCGTGCCTCTCTATAGCCCATACTCAAGTGTAGCGTAATTCCTTCCACCAACTGTTCACCCACCGTCATCACAGGGTTCAACGATGACATGGGATCTTGAAATATCATACCTATCTCTTTACCACGTAAACGACGATGCTGTTGGCGATTCAAATGAAGTAGATTGTGATCGTACCAATTGATAACACTGTGTTGTTCAATTACTGCCAAGTCTGGCGGTAACAAACCCATAATGGCTAATGCCGTAACCGATTTACCACTACCGGATTCACCAACTAAGGCTAGTGTTTGGCCTTTTTGAATATCAAATGAAATATCATTTAATACTTGTTTTGATGTATCGCCTTGCCTAAAAAAAACAGACAGATGTTGAACAGATAAAAGTGGTTTATTCATATTATGCAACCACCTTGGGATCAAGCGCGTCACGTAAAGTATCTGTTAATACACTAAATGCCGTCACTAAAATCGCCATCGCCGCCCCAGCGCCCAGCAATTGCCACCAAATACCAAGTACCAATTCATTTTGAGCTTCATTGAGCATACTTCCCCAAGAAACTACATCCACAGGCACACCAAACCCCAAGAAACTTAAAATCACTTCCGATTTAATAAAGCCAACGACATTAATGGATAACTGAACCAAAATCACGTGAAGAGTGTTAGGAAGAATATGAATAAACATTCGTCTATAGTGAGACGCACCCATCGCTTTCGCTGCTAAGACATATTCACGCTGACGGTGTTTTAGATATTCAGCACGTATTAAACGAAAAACACCTGTCCAACCTGTGAGTCCTAATATTAAGATAATCGTCGTTACTCCCTTTTGATTGAGCACAGCAGCAATAGCAAATATCAATAATAAATAAGGAATAGCTGTAAATACGTTATAAAACCAGTTAAGTAAATCATCAATCCAACCACCAAAGTAACCAGCGAGCGCGCCTAAAACTGTACCAATACAAGTAGCAACTATGGCTGCGATTAACCCTACCATAATAGATGTTTCACTTCCCTTGATGGTTTTTAAAACGATACTCCTACCCCACTTATCCGCACCTAATAATAAATGAGTTAATTTCTTTTTATCTCGAGGAGGCGTTATGTCTTCTGGATGGGTTAATTCAATTTGATCTAATATGACAGACAAGGGGTCATGTAAGCCGTATAAATTAATTTGCTGACGGATAATCATCGGTTGTGAAATAGGCTCAATAGGCTCATCACTGCTGTGCACAAAAGAAGGGGGGGCATAATTAATCGCTACTTCTTGATCCCAGTTTTGAGCGATCACACCCATAAAAGAACCCACACTCAGAACAATAAAAAAAAGCACCATCACTAAAGAAAGCATACTTATCTTATCTCTCACCAAACGGGCTCTGGCTAAATTCCATAAATTTGGTGAAAAGGATGAAGTGGTTTCTGTGTGAATCATTTTAAACTTACTCGTGGATCTAAATAACGGTAAAGCAAGTCAGCTGCTAAATTAGCAAACATAGTGGCAATCGCCACGTAGACCGTGGCAGCCTTAATAATCGGAAAATCACTGCGCTCCACGGCTAAAATAATTTCGCGCCCAATCCCTGGAATAGCAAAAAAGCGTTCCAACAAAAATGCTCCCGTTAATAAACCAGGAAGACTCATTAGTAAATTTGTGAGGATAGGGATAGCAGCATTTTTCAATACATGTTTGAATAAAACAGTACTCTCTGTTAACCCTTTAGCGCGCGCTGTTCTGACATAATCTTGATTGATTTCGTCTAATATAAAGGTACGATAAAGACGTAATGAGGGAGCGATACTTACCATGAGTCCCAAGAAAATCGGTAGTGGTGCATAATAAGTTAAATTACGCCATAGTGAATCACCCCATCCCTTAACAGGAAACCATCCCAACCATGAGGCAAATACATACTGCCCTACGATAATATAGACCAATAAACTTATCGACATCATTACGGTGCTAAGTACCATTAGAGATTGATCTAACAATGAGCGTCGAAACACTGATACCAATAAAGCAAAACACACTGCAGTTAATGTTTCAATAACCATCATAGGGATGAGTAACACCATTGAGGGACCAAGACGAGTTGCAAAAATATGAGACACACTTTCATGCGTAGCCCAACTATCGCCAAAGTTTCCTGACACAATCTGTTGAATAAAAATCCATAACTGTACGTACCAAGGTTGATCAATACCCAATTGATGACGAATATTGGCAATATCCTCTGGACTGGCCATTTTACCGGCCAATATATACGCAGGATCTCCCCCTACCCAATTAAATAAAAAAAACACCATGAGAATTACCCCTAGCAGAGTAGGGATCATTTGTACTAATCGGCGTATGAAAAAAGCCCACATTTAATGTACTTCCTGTTCTGTATTAATGTCTAAATAAGACCATGTTGAAGGTAAAATAGGATGGGCTTTGTATCCTATTACCCACGGTTGAACGAGTACATTTCTAATATGACTGGTACTCACTTTGGTTACGCCATCAATTTCTAATAATCTTGCTAATTGTTTATAGATGGCATCGCGCTCTGGTGAATCTGGTAGCATTTCTGTTTTCTCATATAACCTATCCCATTGTGAATTTTGATAACAGGACGCGTTATTTTCATGCGTATGTGGCCCATACCAAAGCTGCATAAAATTGTCTCCATCAGGATAATCCGCAATCCATGATGATAAACGCATAGCCACTCTACATTGTCTTTCTGCTCTAATAATTTCAGGAAACTTCAGTTTTTCACTAGCAAAATGAATGCCAATACGATCCAATGATTTTTTCATAATCTCTTCTAAATCACGGTCTTGTGAAGTTAAACTTGTGGTGTATTTAACATACAAAGGGCCTCCATCGGGTTGCCTACGATAGCCGTCAGATCCTCTCATAAAGCCCATTTTATCAAGCAAATCGTTGGCCTCTTTCGGATTGTATTGAATGAGACTCTGATAATGTTGATCGTGCCCGTTTACGCCTTCAGGAATAGGAAAAGCTTCTCTAAATGCCTGTCCTTTATAAATCACACTGATCATTTCCTCATCATTAATTGACATTAATATGGCTCGTCTTAGGGCAATGCGTTGTAGTGACATACCACCTAAGATTGGATCTTCTATATTAATAAAATAATAGGTAATTGCAGGATCCACTAAACGAGTTAAGCGTATACCTCGCTTAGCAAGTTTTGGTTTTAAATGATTGCCAGTCAATACAATAGGTGCAAACTGCCCTGGTACACCAAAAACATCCAGTTCACCTTTCAAGAAACTAAGGTAAGCTGACTGGGACTCTTCCACAATCTGAAGATCAACTTCATCAATTTGCGGAATTTTTTTCCCTGTCATAGTGTGAATAATGTCTTGATCAGCAGGATCAGTTGAAGTGAAATGCCAAACTTCATCTCTATAGTTAGGATTTTTTACCAGCGAAATGCTTGCTGAACGAATCCATTTACCAATCATATAAGGACCTGTTCCGACAGGATGAGAGGCCGTATCACCAGCGTAATGTTCAATTACTTCGCGCGCTACAATACCGAACATAGGCTGTGCCATAGCATGTCCAAAATTATAATCTGTTCCTGTTAGATGAATTTTTAATTGATAAGGACCCACCAACTCAAGTCCCGGCACAGTGGCATCATAATTAAAATGGCCTGTTTTTTTTGCACTCTCTCCTAACTGGTCTAAACCAACAATTTTATGATCCACTAAAAACTTATAGGGAGAACGATTTTTAGGATCCATAAAACGCATAATAGTGTAAACCACATCTTGCGCTCTCACTTCTCGTGGTTTTCCTTTAAACACTGGGTCTGGAGAAAAATACACCCCTTTTTTAAGAGTAAACAACCAGGTTTTACCATGGTCAGTGATCACGGGCATACCTTGGGCTAGGCGGGGAACAAGTTTGACAGGACGAGCCAAGTAATCATAGGTTAGCAGTGGCTCAAAGATCTGTTCTTCTATGGCTGCGGTATTTAAATCTGAAGTCATCACAGGATCAAAGCCCGTTTCAGCAGCAGATAAGGAGAGATGCAACACTTTTAGTGGTGCAGCTTCAGCATAACTAATAGCAAATAATGAAATGAATAAGATACTGCTATTGATAACTAATTGTCTTAAATGGTTTATCATAACCTCTATTGTATAAGGAGGTTTCATGGGATTTCTACAAAATAAAAAAGTTTTAATTACTGGTCTATTAAGTAATCGCTCAATTGCTTGGGGTATTGCTAAATCCATGCAACGTGAAGGCGCTGAAATAGCCCTTACCTATCAAGGTGATGCTGTACGTGAGCGTGTTGAAAAACTCGCTAAAGAGTTAAATATTTCCATCGTTCTACCCTGTGATGTGTCACAAGATCAAGATATTGAAAACATGTTCAGCACACTCAGTACGCATTGGGATGGTTTAGATGTGATTGTCCACTCCATCGCCTTTGCCCCTCGTGAATCATTATCTGGTGATTACTTAGAATGCGTCAATCGAGAAAGTTTCCGTATTGCTCATGATATTAGCTCCTACAGTTTTACGGCTTTAGCAAAAGCAGGACTTCCTCTCATGAAAAATCGTCAAGGTGCGCTGGTCACCCTCTCCTATCTCGGCGCTGAAAAATCCATTGTGAATTACAATGTGATGGGGCTCGCTAAAGCAAGTTTAGAAGCCAATGTACGCTACATGGCACACAGTCTTGGTGCACATGGAATACGCGTTAATGCCATTTCTGCCGGACCAATCAAGACCTTAGCTGCTGCGGGTATTGGCGACTTTAATAAAATCCTCAACTATGTGGAAGCCAATGCACCATTGAAACGTAACGTTACCATTGAGGATGTAGGCAATACCGCTGCCTTTTTATGCAGCGATCTCGCCTTAGGGATTACAGGAGAAGTTGTTCACGTTGATGGGGGATTCTTCTCAACCATACCTGGTATGGCTGAATAAAGAACCTTATCTAAGACGGATTACGCTGCGTATTTAAAATGGTTTTGTTGATAATACGCAGTGGTTTCTTGCTTTCCACCCCATCAATAAAGGATTCTACAATACCTTCTGAATAATTTTTGTCTAACGCAGCAGTAGTTTGTTCAATTTGCTGTTTTGTTGGCGTCTCTTCATACTTCACACCATTTAATTGAACAATTGTATATCCCTTGTCTGTGGCTGCACCAAAATAATAAGGAAAGTGATTCACAGGGGCTGAGTAGATCAACTTAACAACATTACTGGGGAGATTGTTTACTGCCTCAGCTCTGGTTAAAGTTGAAGCAGATGACCATTTTATATTCACTGTTTGCCCTTTGTTTAACTGCTCTACGTAGCTTTGCCCCAATTGAGCTAAAGACTTCTGCGTTTCATCTCGTTCTAACATGGCTTTTATAGTGCTTTTAAGCTCATCTAAAGAACGATCATGAGCGTTTTGATGGGCAGTGACTCTTGCTGCAACCAACACGTTAGGAGCCACCTCAATAGCTTGGGTATTACGGGCATCTTTAACACTTTCTGAATTAAAGATTGCTTTAAGTAATTTGGGATTATTGAGATACTGTGGAGCATCTTTAGCACCAAAAGGGCTTAGCCAGTCAGATGACATAACTTTTAATTTAAACTTATCAACCACCGGTTTAAGAGTAGTGGATTGTTCATAGACCAAATTACTAAATTGATCTGCCATTTCACTAAATTGTTTTTGCGCGTGTTCTTTTTTTAGCTCTTCTGTCAGTACAGGGGTCGCTTCGGCCAACGATTCAATCTTCTGTGGTTTGATAGCAGTCACTTCAAGAATATGAAAACCATAAGGTGTTTCAACAGGATCAGAGATGGTATTCAGTTTTAGGCTAAATGCAGCTTTATCAAACTGTGCCACCATTGTGCCCTGACTAAAAAAGCCAAGATCGCCACCTTGCTTTGCGGAGATAGGGTCCTGTGACTGCTCCTTAGCAATTTTACCAAACTCTTTAGGATGCGCTCTTAAAAAAGCCACCATTTTTTTGGCTTTATCGAGTTGCTTTTCTTTTTCAGTGGCACTGGCTCCTTGGGGAACAGCAAAAAGAATATGACTCACTCTTCTACTCTCTTTAGTTTGCCATCGTTGTTGATTTGCTGGGTCATGATAAGCGCGCTCAATGTCTTGATTAGAGACAGGAATGTCATGTTCCGCATCAGCCAGTGATAACACCACATAATCAACTTTCACTTGCTCTGGAACTTGAAACTGTTCTTTATGTGAGTCATAGTATTTTTTTACTTGCTCATCGGAGACTTGCGGAACTTTGTCCAACTGATTAACTGTTAATTCTGTTGTAGAAAAAATGCGTTGTTGTCCTGTCAGACGTATAAAAGCTGCAACTGAGGTTTGTGGCACCCATTGAGTTGCACTAAAGGTATCTTTGACCAAACCAACAGCAAGATCGCCACGAAGAGCATTCTCAAATGTGACAGGGGTCATGCCTCTCTGTGCAAGTAATGATTCATATTTTTTTTGAGAAAACCGACCGTTATCCTGGAAATAAGGAATTTGTGCAATTTCATTGGCAAGCATCTGATTAGGTGCCTCAAGATGAATGTCTTTAGCATAACCTTGCATCACATGTCTGACTGCTAATGCTTGTAACACTGAGAATCTCAGTTGTTGACTATCCGCATCGGTAGCATTTTGTCCTAATTGTTCAATTTGATTTTTTAGCGTTTGATTAAATTCTGTGAGCGTGATGGATTGACCAGCTACTTTTGCCACAACATCTGCACCAGAGCTTCCTTGGTTAAAGTAATAATTAATTCCAAACAAAGCAAAAGGGACCATAATAAGGGCAAGTAACACTTTAGCAACCCAAGTTTGAGACAAGTCTCTAAATTTTTCTAACAACATGATTTATCCAATCTAATAGTATTTGGTCAGCATTTTAACCGAGTTAGTATAACGTTAGATATGAGTACTAGCAATGTACCTTCAATGAGTAGCGCTGACTGTATGATAGTTATCAATTAACTAATAACTATCAATTGACACTCAATTACTAGACTGACTTTTTTCTGTATTAAAACGAATTTCTCACAGAATGATCACTGTCGTAGCCAGTTGATCTGCCATATACCGTGAATAACGTTTTCAGATTATTGGTAGATAGTATTTTTCTACCTTGATACCAATGGACTTCGTATGATAATTCCTAAGAGGCTATTACAAGTATTAGTACTACAAACCATGGGAACACCCTAATGCTTTTTTACCAAGAGGAATCACTACGTTAGATAACTGTAAAAAGAAAAAAGGTCCGCATATGCGAACCTTTTAAATTTTGGCGGAGTGGACGGGACTCGAACCCGCGACCCCCGGCGTGACAGGCCGGTATTCTAACCAACTGAACTACCACTCCTTAAAATTTGCTGGTGGGTGCTGAGGGACTCGAACCCCCGACATTCGCCTTGTAAGGGCGACGCTCTACCAACTGAGCTAAGCACCCAGCAAAGTCTACTAGTTTAACGCATCTTTGAGCGCTTTACCAGCCCTAAACTTAGGAACTTTTGCAGCTTTGATTTTAATTGCTGCACCAGTACGTGGATTACGACCTGTACGAGCAGCACGTTTTCCTACATAAAAGGTTCCAAAACCAACTAAAGTAACCTGTCCACCTTTTTTCAATGAAGTTCTAATAGCAGCAATAGCGCCATCTAACGCGCGTCCAGCAGCAGCTTTAGAAATATCAGCAGCATCTGCAATGTGATCGATTAATTCTGTCTTATTCACCTGATTTCCCCTTCTTGTTTAAAATTTTAGAGATTAATAAAAATTAATACTATTTAAATCATTTTTTATATACGTATTGAGCGTACCCCTACTTTATAAAAGGGTATTGAAATATTGTCAATTGATTTTTAAAAAAAGTAGCTTAAATTGCGCATAAATACGTAATTTTAAAAAAAACATATAGTACACATACAACAAATAATTGATTTTTCCTTTGAAAGTACTTATTTATCTAGCAATTTAATAATAGATTTTAGAAAAATATAAAAACAAAATAAGAGCTACTTATATGAAGCAATTCGATAGAAAAGAAAAAATAATTGTACTAATTGAGAAAACAGGGTGAACAAAAAAACTTTACTTTTCAGAGGAAGGATTCAAATTAAGCCAAGCAAGCCATAATTCATGCCCAGGCAGAGACACAGTATTAATACTAGCTTGTTGATCAAACTGGGCGGTATTTATTTCTTTAACATCTAAAGACATCATGAAGCTCAGTAGCATCACCATGTAGAGTGAATAAATAAATGACTTTTTAGCCCAACTACGGTGAGGAAGTAATTCACGCTTAACAACACTAGCCCTAACCCACAAGACAGACATAAAAAGAACACTAACTAAGTAAATAACGCCAACACGATGAGTGAAGAATAATGAAATACTCAATAAGCAAAACAAAGCAACGTACCAGGGAGTCATGTATTTAATTCGATTTATCCCCCACTCGCCTTCAGACACCACTGGAATCTTAGCTTTTTGATAATCCTTTAAATGCAGAATACCTAAAGCTTGTGCGTGTGGAATTTGCCATAAGCAATACATTAGAAATAAAACTAAAGCGGTAATGTCTAGCGAACGCGTTGCACATGCATAGGCTATAAGTGGTGGCATGGCACCTGAAATACTACCACCCCAAGTACCCCATTGAGTTCTTTTTAGCCATAAGCTGTATAACACAACGTAGGCTAATAAACCAAACAATGCAAGAGCAAAACCAATCAGACCTGCAAGACTATATAAAATATAAAGTCCTAAAGAACTTAATACAGTAGCAAAAATCAACGCTGTAAAAAGTGATACCCTACCTTGTACCAAAGGACGATTTTTAGTTCGCTCCATTAGTGAGTCAATATCACGATCTATACAGTTGTTGTAAACGCAACCACCTGCAATTAACAAGGACAATCCTAATAGGGTCAAACAAAACAACAGGGGGTGCATTGTCCCCCCTGTTCCTAGAAAAAAAGCCCCTGTAGCTGAGACAAGATTACCTAAAATAATCCCAGGTTTGGTGAGGGTTAATAGGTCTTTTAGTAACACCGTGTTTCCTTAAGCGCCGGGCATCATAAGATTATGCATGTTGTACATAATCCATAAGGATCCAACTACCAGTAAGGCAATAATAACTAGGGTGTAGATAAAAGACATCACATTCCAACGTTGTTCTGAGCTGCCATCTAAATGAAGGAAGTAGCGTAACTGTACATATATTTGTAACACTGCACAAATGACGACAGTAACAATCTCCGCTACACCTTTAAGTGCACCAGACATCACTGCACCAAAGGCAGCGAAAGTTAACAGCATTGATAAGCTAAATCCAACCACATAGGACTTAGCGGATAAGTGATGAACTTCGTGATGTGTATCGCTATGAGACATTTCACATTACTCCCATTAAATAAACCACGGTAAATACACCGATCCAAACCACATCAAGAAAGTGCCAAAAGAGGCTTAAACGTAAAAGTCTTGAGCGAACACCGGGGGTAATCCCTTTCTGGAGCAACTGAACAATCATTACTGTCATCCAGATCAGTCCTACTGATACGTGTAAACCGTGGGTACCAACCAAACCAAAAAAGCCTGATAGAAAACCACTGCGATCTGGCCCGTTACCCTCAATAACCAAGCGGCTAAATTCATTGATTTCCATTAAGACAAACCCCAAACCAAAAATAGCCGTTGGGATTAGCCATTGAACAGTTTGCCGAACTTTGTTCTGTGACAAATTAATCATGGCAAAGCCATTAAAAAAGCTGGAGAACAAAAGCAACATTGTTTCTAGGAAAACGTAACGTAGTTCAAAGATTTCATGCCCAGTTGGGCCACCTGCATTGTTGTTTCTCAACACAACGAAGGTAGCAAACAAAGAGGCAAACAAAATACAGTCCGTCATAAGATATAACCAGAAACCAAATAATTGGTTATCTAGAGGACTATGGCCATGCTCTGCATGGCCGTGATGGTTTTCTAAAGTAGTATCTGACATAACATTATCCTTGAGTTGCTAGATCAGCTGAATGCTGCTCTGTGGCTTGATTTGCTGATTGATATGCCTCAGCTTCATAGACAGCAACTTGCTGTGGAGAAAGTTCATAATCCACATTGTCATCACTTGAACGCATTACTAGTAAGGACAAAATAGCGAACAATGAACCAACCACAAGCCACCACATATGCCAGACCAGACCAAAACCTAAAGTAAAGGTAAATAAGCCAAGAAAGACTCCAATTGAAGAATTACGTGGCATATGGATAGGTGCAAAAGGAGCGGTTGCACGTGGATTAATTCCATTTTCTTTCATGTAGGTGAAAGCATACAAATCTTCAACAACTGGCGTTTTAGCAAAGTTGTAAAAGGCAGGTGGTGATGGAATAGACCATTCTAATGAATGACTGCCCCAAATATCCCCAGTTCTATCACGTAAAGCGTGTCTCTGACGAATACTAACTGCCAGCTGCATGATTTGACTGAAAATACCAAAGGCAATGAGGAATGTTCCTAATAAAGCCACAATCAAGTAAGGCTGCCAGTATGGGTTATCGTAATGAGACATACGGCGTGGCATACCCATGAAACCTAAGGCGTACAAGGGCATGAAAGCCAAGTAAAAACCAACTAACCATGACCAGAAAGAACGTTTACCCCATTTCTCATCCAAACGGAAACCGAACATTTTGGGAAACCAGAAATTATAACCTGCAAAATAACCAAATAATGCACCTGGTATTAACATGTTATGGAAGTGGGCAACTAAAAACTCACTGTTGTGTAACATAAAGTCCGCACCAGGAACTGCCAGTAAAACACCGGTCATCCCGCCAACAGCAAAAGTAATAATGAATCCAATACTCCACATCATGGCTGTAGTGAACTCAATACGTCCACGATACATAGTAAATAACCAGTTAAATACTTTTACTCCTGTTGGCACTGCAATGATCATCGTCGCGATACCAAAAAACGCATTTACGTTAGCTCCAGAACCCATGGTAAAGAAGTGGTGTAGCCACACTACGAAAGAAAGAATTGCAATGGCAATAGTGGCGTAAACCATTGACGCATAGCCAAATAGTCTTTTCTTGGAGAAAGTAGACACCACCTCTGAAAAAATACCAAAAGCAGGTAATACAACGATATACACTTCAGGATGGCCCCAAATCCAGAAAAGATTAGCGAACATCATTTGATTACCACCAAAATCATTGGTAAAGAAATGCATATCAAAATAACGATCCATTGCTAACAGTGCCAGTGTGACTGTCAGTACGGGGAAAGAGAACATAATTAATACTGTGGTCACGAAAATAGTCCAAGTAAAAATGGGCATTTTCATTAAGGACATTCCAGGCGCACGCATTCTTAGAATAGTGACGAAGAAATTAATCCCAGTAACCAACGTACCAATACCGCCCAACTGAAGGCTCCACATCCAATAATCAACCCCAGTGGAGGGACTGAATTTTAATTCAGAGTAAGGAGGATAACCTGACCAGCCAGCTTGGGAAAAATCACCGACAGCCAAAGAAACCATAACTAATAACCCGCTTGCTACAGTCAGCCAGAAACTCACTGAATTTAGAAACGGATAGGCTACGTCGCGCGCACCAATCTGTAGGGGTACCACGAAATTCATCAAGCCGATAAAAAATGGCATGGCAACAAAGATAATCATAATAGTGCCGTGTGCACTAAAGATTTGGTCATAGTGTTCGGGTGGCAAATAGCCCTGCCCCATACCTTGGGCAAGAGCCTGGTGAGTTCTCATCATGATCGCGTCAGCAAAACCGCGAAGCATCATAATCACTGAAAAAATAATGTACATAACACCAATACGTTTGTGGTCTACGCTAGTAAACCATTCATTCCATAGGTAAGCCCAGCGACGTTGATATGTCAGCCACGCCACCAGTAACACTCCAAGAACTGTTACTGTTCCTACAGTACCCATAATAATAGGGTTTTGATAGGGTATAGCATCAAGAGTTAAGCGTCCAAATAAAGCAGATGTTGTCATAGTTTTATTTCCTTTAGTGACCTTGTGCCAAATTCACCAAGCGGTTTGGTGAGCAATAACTTGCCATAGCTTTTAATGTAGAAGCGTCATTACCCATGTATTTCATAATGACACTCTCAAAAAGATAAGGCGTTACAGTTGCAAAATGAATGGGTTTAACGTGATCGCTAGGCACTTCTAGTGAGCGCAACTGAGTCACGTTTAAATCGGTTTTCTCAGCATGAACTTGGTTAATCCAGTTGTTAAACTGATCGTTGGTGGCGACTGTGACGGGGAAACTCATACCGGAGAAGCCCTCACCATTAAACATCGCATCCATTCCTCGATATACCCCTGTTTCATTAGCAAACAAGTTTAAATTGGTCTGCATACCAGCCATAGCGTAAATCTGACCGCCTAGCTGGGGAATGAAGAAAGAATTCATCACTGAATCTGAGGTGATTTTGAAGTGAACCGGTGTGTTAGCAGGAATAACCAAATCATTCACCGAAGCCACACCCTGTTCTGGATAAATAAATAGCCACTTCCAGTCCATGGATACCACTTCAACTTCTAGGGTTTTATTGGTACTAGCAATAGGTTTTTCAGGACTTAATTCATGGCTTGTTTGCCAAACAATCGTGCCTAAAACCAGAATAATGACCGCAGGTACACTCCAAACAATCCACTCAATAGTGTGAGAATTGTCCCACTTAGGGTCATATTTTGCCGCCTTATTGTCAGCTCTATAGTGCCAAGCAAAGGCAATTGTCATGACAATAACAGGAATGACAACAATCAGCATTAAGCCAAAGGCCGTGAGAATTAAATGTTTTTCAGCCGCAGCAACAGGTCCCTTTGGATCTAAAACAGCCCAGTTACTCCCCCAAAAACCACCTTGATCTGCAAAGGCAGAGGTGTAAAGCAGGTTAATGACTAACCCCATCATCCAAGGAATCAATTTTCTCATTTTCTTACACATCCTTTAGGCAAAATTAAACTTATTCTAATCCCGCAGCGCAAAATAATGGGTAACAATTTGTGAATGAATATTCTTTTTTTCTTAAGAAAAACTTATACATCCATTATTTCGCCTATCAAATCCAATAAAAAAGGGGTAGTTAAACTACCCCCTTGAAAGTACTACCTAACCACTTATTGTTGTTGTTATAAGTGAATGCTGTAATTTATCTAACGCAGTGCATATCGCATCCTGTTACACCTACCACATCCTCTAAATTAAAAGGTGAGGAATGAGGTAATAGTTGATAAGCAGGCATCGAGTTTTTCCAAAACGCCACTACTTTATGTTGCTGCGCAGCATCTAAGTCACCTAAAAACAACTGGGTCCTGGCGAGAGCATAATGCGCTCTTCTTTCAAAATCATCCAACACATCAATCTGTGTTTGAATTAAATGGGAGTTATCAACCTTTAACTTGTTGTCTTGATTGACTTGCGGAACTTGACTAAGTTCAATCATACTTTGTGACCACATGTCCCACATGGCATTTTGATAAGGTCTTAGATGAAGGTCTTGCTTGAGATTGTTGATGGATTGCTGCAGAGCAACTTGATTAGGATCCTGATTAAAAACTTGCTGACTAGCGGACGCTGCATTTACAGCTGAATAAAAACACAAACCTAAAAGAGCAGAAACTGAAGTTTTCACAATTCTGTTCATAATTTTCACTCCGAAAGACTAAACCATGTCTAATAGATAGTATTATTGATTTTTTGTTCCAATATTTCAATATTAAATTGAATATTTATTTGATTTTTTACTTGAAGCGCGCCTGAGAGTACTGAGAATGGTTTGATTCCAAACTGAGTTTGCGTCAATACTGCCTCTCCTGTTATGTGAATATGACCATTTTGCTTGATTTTCTGGTAGGCAATTATTTTCTTTTGCGTTACGCCATGCAAATTAATCGTTAAGCCCACATAACCAGGATTGTCTTTAAGTATCTGTGCGTGAAGTGTTACAACAGGATACTGATCAGCGAACAGTACCTTATTAAGCATATTATTGCGCGTCCCTTCTCTTGCGCTCTTTGAAATACCTGGGGGTAAATGCATAAGCTGTCTGTAGTAAGGTTCATCTACAGCCATATTAGTAAGCAAAAAGCTAAAATCGCCAATTCCTTTGCTTTCGTCTATCGCCCCTTTTAAATCATGAACCACAACCACGTGGTCATGCCCTATTCTTGCTAGAGTTCCCGCCTTAAATACACTAATGATGATTGTTGAATGAGTGGCATCAACCCACAATACATGGTCCCAAGATTGCTGCCACCGTTTATAAGGCTGAGCGGAAAACTCTTGTTTTCCCTGACCTTGATAACCTGATGAGTGCGACGTATCAGTATTATTGTTAACAGAGCCGCATCCCGACAAAACAAACACAACAACAAATAGTAAAAAGCGCATAATTCCTAACCTCTAAATTAGCGTATTATGATTTTATCTTTCTAATCATAAGCTCATTAATCCTATTATGAATGATAATCATCATTACGAAGAAAAATTGAAAGAATTACAAATAGAGCTGGTTAAGTTTCAACGCCATCTTATAAAAAGCAATGAAAAAATATTGGTTATCCTAGAAGGTCGCGATGCAGCAGGTAAAGACGGCGCCATTAAGCGTATTATTGAGCACTTAAGTCCTCGCGATACGCGGGTGGTAGCCCTACCTAAACCTTCAGATCGCGAAGAAAAACAATGGTATTTCCAGCGTTATGTGTCGCATTTACCGGGACCGGCAGAATTTGTCATCTTTAATCGTAGTTGGTATAACCGTGCGGGAGTAGAACCTGTAATGGGCTTTTGTACCGATCAACAGTATGAAGAGTTTCTTAAAACCGCCCCCGAATTTGAAACCATGTTAGTTCGCTCTGGAATAAAAATCTTAAAATACTATTTAAATATTTCCAAAGAAGAGCAAGAGAGAAGAATGAAGGAAAGGCACACTAATCCATTAAAACAATGGAAAGTGAGTCCTATTGATGATATTGCCATTAGTAAGTGGAAAGAATACAGTAAAGCACGCGACATCATGCTCTCACGCACTCATCATGAAATGGCTCCTTGGACTGTTATTGACTCTGATGACAAAAAAAGCGCACGACTTAATCTGATTCGCCATATCTTAAGGACGTTAGATTACCCAGGTAAAGCGCATGCACTCCTTTTAACAGATCCGAATGTTGTTAAAGAGTGGACAATTGGACAACCACTAATACTCAACAACTAATACGCAGTATCATGCTTGTCTGCGAGAAGTTAACCAACCAATAAAAGACAATAAAGATAATCCAATGCCAATCATGAGTATGCCTGTAATTTCCACTACTTTGAATGCCTCATTCAAAATGAAACGTGATGAAAGAATAGCAATCACTGGGGTACCTAGCACTGAAAGACTTGCCTCCCATGCCGGTACACGATCTAAAATATAAATCCATAACCACCAACACAGTCCAGTACTAGTAACTGACATAAACACCAACAAATAAATATAATGTGCCGACCACTGCGTTGATCCTTCAGGCACAAGTACTGCTAAAAGAGTTAATGGAACCGCCCCTACAACCATCTGCCAGGTGGTCAAATTAATTAAATCCACTTGACTTTTTTGTCTTAAAAGTTTGACCTGTATCGTTCCCACAGACCAGCACACCGCTGCAAGAATGCCTAATAATTTACTTAGTGCAGAGGCATGCATATTCCAAGGTTCAATAATAAAAATCAGACCCACTAGAGTCAGTATGGCTGCAACCCACTGCACTCCTTTAACCACTTCACCTAAAAACACGCGGGCCAACAACAATGTCCAAATTGGCATGGTAAAAATCAGCACTGATGTTTTTCCAGGTCCTCCCTCAACTAAAGCCCAAGTTTGTAGTGCCATAAAACCCGCCACTTGTACCAAACCAATCCACATTGTGGCCTTGGGTTCTGCACATTTTAGCGGTCTATTGGTTAATTTGAGTAAAACAAATAAAGCGAGAGCCCCACCAATACAACGTTGTGCAGCAAAAGCAAAAGGAGGGGCAAGACTCAATGCTTGTTTTGCTAAAACCCATGTATAGCCCCAAATACTTGATAGCAAAACCAGAGCCAAAATAGGGAACCAAGAACGTTGTGTCATAGTCGGATACTGTAGAAAATAAAAAATATTAACATTTTTTTGTTTTGTTAATGTCATTAATTTGTCACAAAAGTTTGAAAAAATAAAAATTATGAAAAAAGAGATACAAACTAATAATATGTTGCTCAGTGGAGCAGAGAGTCAAACAATTACCCTCAATCCGGACATTGCTCCTAGTGAGGAACGTTACGATACAGATGACGATTCACTGGATGAGATGTACGCCATAGAAGATACCGAGTTAGATGATTTTTCTCGTGGCGGCAAGTAATCAAACTGCTTTTTTCTCGGCCCATAGTTTAAAGTACTTTTAAAACACCTGGGACAACGATAGGTCCCAAGTCGTTTGAGTCCGACAATATAAATACCGCGACACACTCGGCATGCTTGCCCTTTTATTAAATCAGATCGAATTAATTTAATTAACCACCATGCTCTATCGAAACTCAATGTACTTTTTAATTGAGTTAAAGCCCAGCTGGAACGCCACATTTGGTAAGCCAACAGTAAGTAGCTTGCATTCACTTCACCCTCATCGACTTGTACACTTTGGTAATACTGTAAAAATAAAGAAGATTGTAAGTGGTTAATTCCTGTTAAATACCACTCTACTGAGGAAGGAATAGGACCTCGTGATGGTTTTTCACCTGTTGTATCTACATAAAACTTACGCAATAACCAGGGAGAAAGTTGAGTGAGCTCTCTGACTATCGGAACACGAGCACCCACAGAAAATAATTGCTGCGCTGTTTGATAACGGCCCAATTCTATGTTTAATTCTCGATTAGAAGCCATGACGCATCTCCTTTTCACCGATTAACATGGCTTGTGCCAATGCAATGGACTCACCTGATGCATAGAGACTTAATTCCTGCCAAACTTTGGGGTTTTTCCAACGTAAACCCACTAGCAATACGGGAGTTGAGGTTAATTGACGAATCTCTTTCACTGACAACTTTAGAATAGTACTGGCAACATCTCGATGAATTCCTAATTCATATAAAGCCCGTTCATAATTCTGGCGTAGCATTTCACGAGCAAGACTTAGCATCTCTGTATTGAGTTCTACCATTGAACGTTCATGACCATCCATGTCTCTCTCCTCATTGTTATAGTGTTCAATGACTCTAACAATTACTGATTAAGAAAAAACAACAAATTGTCGATATAAAAAAGAAAACTAAAGAAAAGAAGTCTAAGAGCGACAAGAGAATACAAAAATAGGATTGTTATCAGTGTAAGTCACGACAACAATCCTATAGAGATATGACATTAAAGACAAAACTCAAATCTTAGGCAAAGTAACACCACGTTGACCTTGGTATTTTCCACCGCGATCTTTATAAGATACTTCACATACTTCATCGGATTCAAAAAAGAGAACCTGAGCCACCCCTTCGTTTGCATATATTTTTGCTGGCAGTGGAGTGGTATTTGAAAATTCTAGAGTGACATATCCCTCCCATTCAGGCTCAAAGGGCGTAACATTAACAATAATGCCGCACCGCGCATAGGTCGACTTTCCTAAACAGACAGTTAAGACATTTCTGGGGATTCTAAAATATTCAACTGTTCTTGCTAAAGCAAAAGAGTTTGGCGGAATAATACACACAGGCGCTTTGACGTCGACGAATGAGTTAGCATCAAAGTTCTTAGGATCTACTATAGTTGAGTTGATATTTGTAAACAGTTTAAATTCATCTGAACAACGAATATCATAGCCATAGCTTGATGTGCCATAAGAAACAATTCTCTGGCCATTTACTTCTTTTACTTGATTCGGTTCATATGGTTCAATCATGCCATGATCTTCAGCCATGCGTTTGATCCAACGATCTGATTTAATACTCATCACTCAGTACTCTCTTTAGGTTTTTTGAATCACAATTTTAGGAAATTTAGCACTGCGATCTTCGGCTTTTTGGGCAATTTTAACTGCAATTTTTCTTGCTATCGCACGATAATTTTGAGCAATATCTCCCAGTGGGTCAGCCACTACTGAAGGTTTACCTGCATCAGTTTGCTGACGGATACGAATATCAAGCGGCAATGAACCTAATAACTCAGTACCAAAATCCTTTACCATTTTATCAGCACCACCGGCTCCAAAGATATGTTCTTCATGACCACATTGACTACAACGGTGTGTGCTCATGTTTTCTACCACACCAAAAATAGGTACCCCTACTTTTTCAAACATACGATACCCCTTTCTGGCATCTAATAGAGCAATATCTTGGGGAGTAGTAACAATTACCGCTCCTGTGACGGGTACTTTTTGCGCTAGAGTCAATTGCACATCACCCGTACCAGGAGGCATATCAACAATAAGATAATCAACATTATCCCAAGCTGTATCACGAATGAGTTGCTCTAATGCCTGAGTCACCATCGGACCACGCCACACCATGGGCTGATCTGAGTCGATTAAATAGCCCACAGACATTGTTTGTAAGCCATAATTCTCTAACGGGCGCATACGACGTCCATCTTCACTACTTGAGGGTTTGTCATCAATACCCAGCATCATTGGCTGCGATGGGCCATAAATATCAGCATCAAGTATAGCCACGCGCGCTCCTTCATCTTGCAGAGCTAAAGCAATATTAACGGCCGTGGTGGACTTACCTACCCCACCCTTACCTGAGGCAATAGCAATAATATTTTTAATACCTTCCAATGGCTTTAACGCCCCTTGAACAGTATGAGCAGCGATTTTCCAGGTCACATTAATATGCGCTTGTGGCAACTCTGGAAGGGTTTTTAGCGCAGTTGCTACTAATTGGGTTAACTGCTCTGTTAAGTGTTTAGCAGGATAGCCAACTTCTAAAGTAATTTTGACAGCTTGATCAGTTAACTCAATCAATTTAATGGCTTTTTCTTGGCCAAATGTTTTTAAAGTAAAGGGGTCTGTTAAACCATTTAAGAGTGTCTCAATACGCTGTTTATCCATGGAACATTACCTAATAATCACGTTTAAAAGAGGACTATTATAGTCCTAATATGGCAAATATTCAGGACCTTGTTAAACTATAGGTTTTAATTAACGCAGAAATCGATATTTTTATGCCTAGAACCATTATTGTTACCAGCGCCCTACCCTATGCCAATGGCAGTATTCATTTAGGTCATATGGTAGAACATATCCAAACAGACATCTGGGTAAGACATCAACGCATGAATGGACAGACTGTGCATTATATTTGCGCAGATGACACACATGGTACCCCAGTCATGCTTGCCGCAAGCCAACAAGGTATTACTCCTGAACAAATGATTGAAAAAGCTCGCCAAGAACACATGAAAGATTTTGCTGGCTTTTTCATTGATCACGATCTCTACTACAGCACGCACACTCCTGAAACAGAGCATTATGCGAAAGATATCTATACACGCTTAAAAAATGCAGGATTAATTGCAGTGCGATCTATAGAACAACTGTTTGATCCAGAAAAATCCATGTTTTTGCCAGACCGCTTTATTAAAGGTGAGTGCCCACGCTGTCATGCAAAAGATCAATATGGAGATAACTGTGAAGTATGTGGTGCCTCCTATACGCCAACTGAATTAATTAATCCAGTATCAGCCATTTCTGGTGCCACGCCAATTAAAAAGACCTCTGAACACTATTTCTTCAAACTAAAAGAATGTGAGAACTTTCTGCGCGAGTGGACACACTCTGGCACCATTCCTGAGGAAGCCGCCAATAAACTTAATGAATGGTTTAAAAGTGGCTTAACCGATTGGGACATATCACGTGATAAGCCTTACTTCGGTTTTGAAATACCCGATGCCCCTGGTAAATACTTTTATGTGTGGTTAGATGCACCAATTGGATACATTGGTACATTTAAAAAACTGGCTGACACTAAGGGGTTGGATTTTGAACAGTATTGGAAAAAAGATACTGACACAGAGCTTTATCATTTCATTGGCAAAGACATTCTCTACTTTCACTCACTCTTTTGGCCAGCTATGCTGCATGCGGCTAATTTACGTACTCCAACAAAATTGTTTGTTCATGGCTTTTTAACAGTTAATGGCCAAAAAATGTCGAAAAGCCGTGGTTCATTCATTACAGCACAGAGTTATTTAAAACATCTTAATGCCGAGTATCTACGCTATTATTTTGCTGCAAAAATGAATAGCTCTATGGATGATATCGATTTAAACCTTGATGACTTTATGAATCGGGTAAACAGTGACTTGGTTGGAAAGTTTATCAATATCGCGAGCCGTACCTCTGGTTTTATTACTAAACGTTTTGACGGTAAATTAGCTCTGCAATTTGATGAAACGGCATTACCCATTATTGAACGACTATATGCTGAAGCTACTCACATTAAAGAATTATACGAAGAACGAGAGTTTGCTAAGGCAATCAGGGAGATTATGGCTTTAGCAGATCTTGCTAACCAATATGTTGATCAACAAAAACCCTGGGATCTGGCAAAGGACGAGTCTCGACTCGCCACACTTCATCAAGTATCCAGTTCGTGTATAGAGATGTTTCGCTGTTTAAGCATCTATTTAAAGCCTGTATTACCCAAATTGATTCAACAGATTGAAGTCTTTTTAAAACTCTCACCTTTGAGTTGGAAACATCTTGATAAGAAATATGCACTCACAGCTCATGAAATTCTTCCATATCATCATTTGATAGCGCGCATTGATACTAAACAAATTGAAGCTTTGGTTGATGAGAGTAAAAATAATTTAACAGAAAAGAAAAACCAACAAGCACAGTATGCCGCTTTATCTGAAACCATTGGTATTGATGACTTTAGTAAAATTGATTTAAGGGTAGCTAAAATTCTTGACGCTGTGGAGATCCCTGAGGCTGATAAATTACTGAAACTTACTCTTGATTTAGGTTTTGAACAACGTACAGTGTTTGCCGGAATAAAAAGCCAATACCAAATTGACCAATTAATTGGTCGATTAACGGTGATGGTTGCTAATTTGGCGCCACGAAAAATGCGTTTTGGTGAATCTCAAGGAATGGTCCTTGCAGCAGGTGATGGCAACTCTATTTATCTGTTGAGTCCAGACAGTGGCGCGAAACCTGGCATGAAAATCAAGTAGCCATTATCGATAACGAATATGGACCCGCCCTTCACTCAAGGGACGTACAAAGTGACTTAATAAGTCATCCGTTAGGGTCACAGGAGGCAAGTGGATTTCAGCGCTTGCCTTACTGTTGTTATAGCGAACTACCACTGGAGTAGCACCAGAATGGGTCGGATTGTTAAGTATTTTAATGATGTCAAAATCCTGTTTATGCTGTAATTCGACAATTAACTCTTTGGCATGCATTTGACGTGCTTCACTTAACGTAAATACCGCTTCTGCAGTCAGTCTCACTCCTTGAGTATAATTATCAAGGGAGGGTTTACCGTGAATGACTAAGATTTGATCCTCTTTTAATAGAGCTCTCGCCTCTTCAAACACTTCATTAAAAAAAGTCACTTCCACTTTTGCTGTCGCGTCATCCAACACCACAATACCCATTCGTCCACGTCGTGTTTGCTGAATACGTGTACTCACTACAATACCTGCAACCTTGACTAATTCATTATGGGGCACCAAGTCCGCTAACGAACGATCGACTAACTGAGACAATTCTTGACGATAGGGTGTAAAAGGATGGCCACTAAAATAAAAACCTAACACAGCCTTTTCATGAGCCAATTGCTCATTAACCGGCCAAGGAGGGGCAGGTTCCATCGCCAGTGTGTCAACAATCACACTCTCATCTACAGCACCAAACAGAGCACCTTGATGACTATTATTGGCGGCCTGCTCTGCTAATTCAAAAGCCGGTTCAATGGCTTTAAATAATGTTGAGCGTTGCTCCCCTGTAAAATCAAAGGCGCCTGATTTAACGAGCGCTTCCACCACGCGACGGTTAACAATTCTTTTATCGGTTCTTAAACAAAAATCGAGTAAGCTTGTAAACGGTCCACCTTCAACTCGTGCTCGCTCAATCTCAATGGCAGCGGATTCACCTGTTCCTTTAATAGAGCCCAATCCGTAACGAATTTGTTTTTTATTAATAGGAACAAATCGATACACAGAGTAATTCACATCAGGAGGAAGAATTTCAAGATGATTCTCTCGCGCATCCTCAACAAAAGTGGCGACTTTGTCTGTGTCATCTAAATCACCCGACAGAGTGGCTGCCATAAACGCTGCTGTATGGTGTGCTTTTAACCATGCTGTTTGATAGGAAATTAATGCGTAAGCAGCTGAGTGAGACTTGTTAAAGCCATATTCAGCAAATTTTTCCATTAAATCAAAAAGCTGAGTCGCCAGTTTTACTGGAATACCACGGACACTGGCCCCTTCAATAAATTGACTTCGTTGCTTTGCCATTTCTTCAGGTAATTTTTTACCCATAGCCCGGCGCAGTAAATCCGCAGCACCCAGAGTATAGCCTGCAAGAATCTGGGCGATTTGCATCACCTGCTCTTGATAGACAATTACCCCATATGTGGGAGTAAGAATTGGCTCAAGTAATTGATGGAAGTAATCAACTCGCGCTTTACCGTGTTTACGATTAATAAAGTCATCCACCATCCCTGACTGAAGAGGACCAGGACGGTTAAGTGCCATCAAGGCGATGATGTCTTCAAATTGATCTGGTTGAAGTCTTTTTTCAAGATCTTTTGCTGTCCGCGATTCCTGCTGAAAAACCGCAGTCGTATTTCCTGATCCAAACAGTTTATAAGTGATAGGGTCATCTAATGGAATGTGGTCGATTTTAAAACTTTTTTCTTCCTCATTTTCCGCGATGAGATGGATGAAACGCTCTGCCCAATCTAAAATAGTAAGTGTGCGTAGTCCTAAAAAGTCAAACTTCACCAAGCCGACTTTTTCAACATCGTCTTTGTCAAATTGACTAACAACAGCCTGTGAGCCTTCAGCAGCATAAAGTGGTGTAAAGTCAGTCAACTTCCCTGGCGCTATTAACACCCCACCGGCATGCATACCCACATTACGTGTCACTCCCTCAAGAATTTCTCCTAAATGAAGTACTTCCGCCACTTCCTCTTCCTCTGCGGCACGTTGAAGCAATTGAGGTTCCTGAGCCTTGGCTTTTTCTAGAGTGATACCAATTTCAAAGGGGATAAGTTTTGCTAATTGATCAACAAAACTATAGGGTAATTCCAACACTCTACCCACATCACGAATTACAGCTTTAGCTGCCATGGTACCAAAAGTGGCAATTTGCGATACACACTGCGGTCCGTATTTTTCTCGCACATATTCAATAACACGATCACGCCCATCTTGACAAAAATCCACGTCAAAGTCTGGCATAGACACACGCTCTGGATTAAGAAAACGCTCAAATAGCAGATCGTAACGCAGTGGATCTAAATCTGTAATGCCTAAACAGTAAGCCACTAAGGATCCCGCACCAGAACCCCGTCCTGGACCCACAGGTACACCGTTATTTTTGGCCCAATTAATAAAATCAGCCACAATTAAAAAATAGCCAGAAAAGCCCATTTGAATAATGGTATTGAGTTCAAACTCAAGCCTAGCTTGATACGTGGAATATTCTTTTTCTCGCAGCTCTAGGTCGGGATAAAGTTTTTCTAAACGCTGCCCTAATCCCTCTTTAGAGAGTGAAGTCAGATAATCATCTAACGTCATTCCAGGTGGAGTGGGAAAGTCAGGAAGCTTAGGTTTACCTAAGGTTAGCTCCAAATTACATCGTTTAGCAATTTCTACGCTATTGACTAAGGCCTGAGGGACATCAGCAAATAGTTGATTCATCTCTCGCTGATTCTTAAAATATTGTTCACGAGTAAATTCGTTAGGGCGTTTAGGGTCAGCCAACTGATAACCCCCTGCAATACACACTCGAGCCTCATGGGCCATATAGTCATCAGCTGAGAGAAATTGAATCGGATGAGTAGCAACCAGTGCTATATCAAGGTCTACTGCTAAATCGATAGTGTGTTCAACCCATAGTTTCTCTTGGGCTCTACCGACTCGATGAATTTCTAAATAAAAGTTATTACCAAAAACTGTTTGCCAACGTAGCGCACGCTGTTTTGCTAGATTTTTATTATTTTGTAATAACGCCTGCCCAATATCACCGCGCTCTCCGCCTGATAAAACGATTAATCCGTCACAAGCCTGTTCAAGCCATGAGCGTTGAATATGCGCAATACCGTGATGTTGACCAGTTAAATAAGCGCGACTTAATAAGTCACATAAGGCAAAGTAACCTTGATTATTTTTAACTAATAGTACAACTTTGAAAGAGCCTCCCCCTTCCTCATCAGACTCAATCGTTACCTCACAACCGACAATGGGTTTAATCCCTTTGGCGCGCGCAGCGCTATAAAATTTAATTAAGCCAAATAAATTATTGTTATCAGTTATAGCCATGGCTACCATTTGATTATCCACGGCAGCTTTAAGTAAATCACTAATCCTGACGATGCCATCAGTAATGGAATACTCTGTATGGACACGCAAATGAACGAATGGATGGATTATTGACTCAGACATAACTTAACCTACTTAATACGTCTTTCACTAAAAAAAGATTTTAATAACTGACTTGATTGGCTCGCTAATACCCCACCTTGTACCTCAGTATGGTGATTCAATTTAGTCTCTGAAAACACATTGATGACACTCCCGCAGGCTCCTGTTTTAGGGTCTGCAGCGGCATATACCAAACGGGGAATGCGTGCATGCATAATAGCACCGGCACACATAACACAAGGCTCTAATGTGACATATAACGTGCAATCAAGTAAGCGATAGTTGTTTAACTGTTGCCCAGCCATACGTAATACCTGAATCTCGGCATGAGCGCTAGGGTCATGTTGGTTGATGGGTTGATTAAACCCTTGAGCGATAATTTCATTGTTATACACAACTATCGCACCTACCGGCACTTCACCGTGCTGCCCTCCCAACTCAGCCTGATGGAGGGCATGCTGCATATAAAATTCATCAAGTGACTTGCCTGGCAGGGTCATTTTTATAACGTAATTATTTTAATTGGTCATTTTACCATGTGAGATTTAATCATTTTGTCCCAAATACTAAAAAATAATTGTGTTATGTTAAACATCAATAGCTTGCCTTGAACCTATTTTTTTCCGTAATTCAAACTTCTGAATTTTTCCCGTGGAGGTTTTCGGTATAACATCAAAAATTATTTCTTTAGGTACTTTAAAACCAGCTAACGTTTGTCGGCAATGGTCTATTAACTGCGCTTCAGACACATCTACTCCCGTTTTAATCTCAACAAACGCACAAGGAACTTCTCCCCATTTCGGATCCGGTTTAGCAACCACAGCAACCGCTAGCACAGCCGGATGCCTGTAGAGTACATCTTCAATCTCAATTGAAGAAATATTTTCGCCCCCTGAAATAATGATATCTTTACTGCGATCTTTGATTTTAATATAGCCATCAGGATTAACCACTGCCAAGTCACCTGTATGAAACCAACCACCACTAAAAGATTCTTCTGTGGCTTTGGCATTTTTAAGGTATCCCTTCATGGTGATGTTGCCGCGAAACATAATTTCGCCAATGGTTTCACCGTCATGGGGGACAGCTGTCAGTGTCAAAGGATCAAGGACTGTTACTGCTTCTTGTAAATGGTAACGCACACCTTGTCTGGCATTTAATACCGCTCTCTCGCCAATTGGTAAATTCTGCCAATTAGTGTGTTTTACACATACCGCTGCAGGACCATAGGTTTCTGTTAAACCATAGACATGGGTTAAATCAATCCCCATGGTCTCCATCCCCTCAATCATCGCAGCAGGAGGTGCTGCTCCTGCCACCATAGCCTTAATATTAGTGGGCAGTCCAACTTTTAAATGAGTATCAGCATTAATCAGCATGCTGTGAACTATAGGTGCAGCACAATAATGTGTTACCCCTTCTGTTTTCATTAGATTGAGAATGTCTTTGGCATCAATACGCCTGAGACAGATATTAACCCCAGCGCGCGCTGCCACAGTCCAGGCAAAGCACCAACCGTTACAATGAAATAAAGGAAGCGTCCATAAGTACACAGGATGTTTTGGCATGTCCCATTCAAGAATATTTGACAGGGCATTCAACGCAGCGCCGCGATGATGGTATACCACTCCCTTAGGGTTACCCGTTGTCCCTGAAGTATAGTTTAAACAAATAGCATCCCATTCATTGTTGGGTAATGACCAGTTAAATTGAGGATCACCTAACTTTAACAAGGACTCATAATCAATTTGTCCTAATCCTGTTTTATCCCCAGTAAAATTATCATCAGCCACATCAACAATGATTAAATTATCCGTAGAAAAACCATATTTCTCTTCAGCAATATCAAGAGCCTGCTTCATTACCTTGGCATATTCGTGATCCAATAAAATCATCCGTGCTTCACCGTGTTGCAAAATAAAGGCAATGGTGTCCGGTTCAAGTCGTGTATTAATTGTATTTAATACAGCGCCAGACATGGGTACGCCAAAATGCGCTTCAACCATGGCAGGAGTATTAGGTAACATAGCAGCAACAGTATCACCTGGCTTAATACCATACTGGATCAGTGCACTTGCTAAACGCCGGCAACGCTGATAGGTGTCACTCCAATCACGTCTTAATGCACCATAAACTATTGCCGTATGATGGGGGTAGACTTGGGCTGCGCGTTCGATAAATGACAAAGGTGATATTGGGGTAAAGTTGGCCTGGTTTTGATCCAACCCTTGGTTATACATGATGAAACCTCCTCACTGTTTTTTATTTTTTTATTGCATCATATTTTCAGTGTAACCCAATATTTATTCACTGTGAAAAGTGAATATAATTGATCTCATCAGAAAAAGGATAATATAGCGATATGGACAATATAAAAAAACAAGCAATTAAATCAATTATTGTCGCCTCATCAGGTAATTTAGTTGAATGGTTTGATTTTTACATTTTCGCCTTTACCGCCGTCTATTTTGCTAGCGACTTCTTTCCTAAATCAAACCCCACCGTACAGTTATTAAACGTTGCTGGAATCTATGCAGTTGGCTTTTTTATGCGCCCTATTGGTAGTTGGTTTTTTGGCCGACTCGCTGACCGCCACGGGCGTCGACGAGCACTCATCGTTTCAGTCACAATGATGTGTGCAGGCTCCCTCATGGTTGCCATTGTGCCAACCTATTCATCAGTCGGGTATTTTGCTCCTATCTTGTTATTAATGGCACGCCTAATTCAGGGGTTTTCAGTAGGTGGTGAATATGGTGCAACTGCCACTTATATGAGCGAAGTTGCACTAAGTCATCAACGTGGTTTTCTCTCATCTTTTCAGTACGTGACGCTTATTGGTGGACAACTCTTAGCCGTACTCACCATCGTCATTCTCGAAATGATTTTTACTGACGTCCAATTAAAAACGTGGGCATGGCGTATCCCATTTATTATTGGCGCACTCACTGCTATTGCTTCTTTAAAACTACGTAAGTCGATGACAGAAACGCTTACTCATGAATCTCGTACTCATCCCCATGCAGGGAGCATTCACGCACTATTTCGTTATCATAAAAAAGCCTTTATGGTGGTTTTTGGTTTCACTGCAGGCGGATCACTGAGTTTTTATACCTTCACCACCTACATGCATAAGTTTCTAGTCAATACCTCTCACTTACCCATTAAAACAGCAAGCCATGTCATGACTGCAACGTTGTTTGTCTATATGTTAATTCAGCCTGTATTTGGCGCACTATCTGACCGTATTGGTACACGTAAAAGTATGATGCTATTTAGCGGTTTAGGGGCTTTACTGACCTACCCCATTATGACGTTATTGGTGCATGTATCAGACCCATTGAGTGCATTCATACTCATCACCTGCGCCATGGTCATCATCAGCTTCTATACTTCAATTGCAGGAGTTGTAAAGGCTCAATTATTTCCTATTGAATTGCGAGCTCTCGGTGTTGGATTATCCTACGCTGTAGCTAATTCCGTTTTCGGTGGAACCGCTGAGTTTATTGCTTTGTATCTTAAAAATATCAATTTACAAAGTTATTTTTATATTTATGTGACCGTCATACTTTTTATCAGTTTTCTGATCAGCACTATTAGCCTACCTAAACTTAACCTTTACTTATCTAATAAAGATGAATCATGACATTTAATTGGACCAATCCCTATTTAAGTACCAGAGCACCGATTTTCGCTAGAAATATTGTCTCTACCTCACATCCTCTCGCTGCTCAAGCGGGTTTACGTATTTTGCAACAAGGAGGCAATGCTGTGGATGCAACCATTGCTGCCGCCGCCGTGATGACCATCGTGGAACCCGTCTCAAATGGGCTTGGCAGCGATTGTTTTGCTCTCGTATGGGATGGCCAATCATTACAAGGACTCAATGCATCAGGTAGCGCCCCACAGGCTTGGGATCTTAATTACTTCAACCAAAAATATACACCAGGCACGCGCCCCAAACGTGGCTTTGATACTGTGACTATCCCAGGAATGGTAAAGGGGTGGTCATTATTACATGAGCGTTTTGGACGACTTCCTTGGCAAGATCTGTTCTCAAGCGCCATTGATATTGCCAAACGTGGCTTTATGGTCACTCCAGTAGTGGCTAAAAAATGGCAACTCGCTGTCCCAGAACTTCATAACCAACCTGGATTTAAAGAGCATTTCATGCCTTTTGGTCGAGCCCCTCAAACGGGAGAACGCTTTACTATTCCCAGTATTGCTAAGACACTGGATTTAATAGCAAAAGAAGGTGCTGATTGCTTTTATCAAGGAGAAATCGCTCAGCATATCGCTCGTTTTGCTAGAGAGCATGGTGGTGCCATGACTCTTGATGATTTAAGCAACTATTCTGCACTCTGGGTAGAACCCATTCATACCTCCTATGAGGGCTATGAAGTTCATGAAATCCCTCCCAATGGGCAAGGCATTGCAGCTCTCATGGCTCTAGGTATATTGAAACATTGCCCAATAAAAGACTATGCAGTGGATTCAGTAGAAAGCCTTCATCTTCAGATTGAAGCCATGAAACTCGCATTTTTTGACGTTTATCAGCATGTGGCTGATCCCTCTAGCATGACGGTCAGTGTTGAACAGTTATTAGATGAGAATTATCTTAAAGAGCGTGCAAAATTAATCTCTCTTGATAAAGCCTCTACTCTCAAGGGAAGTGTTCCTGCTTTAGGGGGCACAATCTATCTCACAGTGGCAGTTGACATCCTCTCCGACCTAAAGAGCGGAGATTCCCTCAGCAGGGGTTCGATGTCCCGAACCGAAACCAGACTTATACAGGATATTTAACGCAGCATTCACATCACGATCATGTTCAACACCGCAATCAAGACAAGTCCAGCTTCTCATTCCAAGGTCTGCCCTACCTTTCGGACTGCTTTGGGATACGCTCCCGCAGCACGAACAAACCTGGGTGGTGAACCTTTCATTGACTTCCTCAAACCATGCCCCGTGCCTAACGGCTTTGTACGCGAGCGTGTTGCGAAAGAACGACCAGCTTGCATCGAGAACGGACTTGGCCATGCTGGTTTTGGCAAGTCCGGCGGCGTTGACATTCCCTACCGCGATGTAATCAAACTCACGCACGATGCGGGTCGAGAGTTTGTGGTTGAAGTCCTTGCGTCGGTTGGCGATCTTGGCGTGGATTCGTGCAGCGGTTCGCTTTTTTCTGGCTCGTTGCGCGATTCCAAGACGGCTTTCGAGTTTTCGGTATTGCCTTTCGCTGGCGATCTTCTCGCCCGTGGAAAGCGTGGCAAAGTCTTTCAGGCCAAGATCAATGCCAACACCGGATTGGATTGGTCTTGCCTCGGTCTCAGGAATGTCGATCACGATGTTCAGATACCAGTTGCCCAGTCTGTCCTGACTGAAGTTTGTTCCGTCCTTGATTTTGCCTTCAGGGATAGCGCGGGAATTGAAGACGCGAAAGGTGTTGCTGGAAAACCGGAAAGCGTTGCCCTCACGTTTCAGATCACGCCCTTTCAGCGGCACCCATCCGAGAGATCGCTTGTTGCTGCGCCAGCGAAGGTACGGACGATTATGCTGTTTTCTGGACTTGGCATACTGCTCGCAAACAGCGTTGATAGTACCGGCGTGCAGGCCAAGCTCCTTACTGCTCCCAGTGGTCAGTTTGTTCAGATCAAACCCGGTCGGCCAGCGTTTGTTCCACTTGAGCGCCTGCTTCTGAATGTCGTTGCAGTAATTCCAAACCATGTTCACAGCCCGCGACTGCTTGTTCAGCAAACCATTGAGAGACTTTACGCGGTAACGGTAAACGAGGATCACTTTTCGCGTTCCTTGCGTTTCAGATACTCCTCGACGGCCCGCCGGATATGCTCCGACATAGTAATCCCGGTCTTGTCTGCAAGCGCACGAAGACGGTCAAGAAATTGCAATGGCAGGAATATGTTAGATCGTTTCATACCTGCCGATTATACACACATCACAGCGGATTTCAAGCGTTCCACCGGGACGCCCGCTCTACCTCCTCGGCCTGAACGCCGTGGTTTCTCGCGGAGAATACGATGAACAAGGCATGATGGTATCTTTCATACAAAGTAACTATATGGGATTTGGTTCAGGGGTGGTGGTAGATAAATATGGCATTAGCTTACAAAATCGTGGCTATGGCTTTTCACTAAACAAGCACTCGCCCAATGTGGTTGTTCCAGGTAAAAGACCTTTTCACACCATTATTCCTGGCTTTGTTACCCGTCAAAACGAACAAGGAGACACTGAACCTGTCATGAGTTTTGGAGTAATGGGTGGGGATATGCAACCTCAAGGGCATGTGCAGACTTTAGTAAGGATGCTAAATTATAAACAGCAACCACAAACTGCATGTGATGCACCACGCTGGAAGGTAAATCGAGATTTTTCTCTTGATTTTGAGTCGTCTATGACACCCAGCACCATTCAATCATTAATTAACAAGGGACATCATCAACAACCCCTTTTCGATCCATATATGGATTTTGGAGCAGGACAATTTATTTGGCGCTTAAGTAACAATCCAGATGATGGTTATGTGGCAGCGAGTGACCCCAGACGCGACGGCCAAGCGGTGGGTTTTTAACACGCTAATGTACGTATAGCTATACTAATTAGTCCATCAGATAATCTAAATTAGATTATTTTTGATGAGGTGTAATATGTTGCGCTGCTTATTTCATGGTTGCCGATCCACTAACCTCAACCATATTGGCAAAGATAAATACCAATGTAATGATTGTCATCGAGTGTTTATAATCAAAGCTGAAGAAAGAAAATCCTCTAATAGCGGATTTCGCGATAGGTTACATAAACACCCAAATCGCCCATTAACTCGTTGATGACTCTATTTTAAGGAAGATGAATGCTAAATTGGTTTACTGAGGGCGGTAAAAACTACGCTCATTATCGACCTCACTATCCAGTAGCGCTTAGCCATTATTTGTCAACCTTAACGCCTCATCATGAATGCGCTATTGATGTGGGGTGTGGGAGCGGTCAATTAACTCAATTACTGTCATCTCATTTTCAATCAGTATTAGGAATGGATCCCAGCTTTGATCAGTTACAGCATGCTATTAAACACCCCAGCATTCAATATCAGACCGCTTCAGCAGAACAATTACCTCTCAAACATCACTGCGCTGATTTACTGACTGCTGCACAGGCTGCTCATTGGTTTAATCTAGATCTGTTCTACTCTGAAGTAAAAAGAGTACTGAAACCCAGTGGTGTGTTGGCTTTAATTAGTTATGGGGTATTACGAATTGACTCTGCGGACATAAATGAACTATTCCAACAGTTCTACTATGAAGATATCGCCACCTTTTGGCCACCCGAGAGACGTTTAGTAGATGAAGGATACAAAACACTTCCCTTCCCTTTTACAGAGGTTACCACGCCTATTTTACATATTGAGCTTGAATGGAATCTGATGGAGTTGGTTGGCTATATTAGTACGTGGTCTGCTACAAAAAGAATACTTGCAGAAAACAAAGACCATCTACTTAATGACTTTTTTACTTCTCTTCAACACTACTGGCCAGAACAAGAAGCCAAATTATCAGTCAGTTGGCCCATTAATCTACGTGTTGGAAAATTAGTTTAGTAACCCATAAGTCACAAACAATCTATTAGTTGTTGATCCAGAATGGGATAGCTTAAAAAAGCTTTTCTTTTTACACCACATTCTGGATCTTAATCTCAACCTTTTTCACTATCTCTGAGACACTAATCTTCAAAGTCTGAGGTATCACGTACCGCACCCTTATCAGCTGAGGTCGCAAATTTGGCATACACTTTGAGAGCAGTAGACACTTTACGGGGTCTTGGCTTCACTGGCTTCCATCCCAACTGATTTTGTTCAATACGGCGTTGGTTTAATTCATCATCACTCACTAGTACATTAATACTACGCTGAGGGATATCGATACGAATTCGATCGCCGTTTCTAACCAAACCAATCGCACCCCCTGCGGCAGCCTCAGGAGAACAATGCCCAATAGATAATCCTGATGTGCCACCGGAAAAACGTCCGTCGGTAAGTAATGCGCAGGCTTTACCTAATCCTTTTGATTTTATATAACTTGTTGGATAAAGCATCTCTTGCATGCCAGGCCCACCCTTAGGTCCTTCATAACGAACCACCACAACATCACCCGCTTTCACTTTATCATTTAAAATATTCTCAACCGCCTCCTCCTGCGACTCCACCACATGTGCGGGGCCTTCGAATACGAGCAAACTGTCATCAACACCAGCGGTTTTCACCACACATCCGTCAAGAGCAATATTGCCACGTAAGACTGCTAATCCCCCCTCACTACTGAAAGCATGCTCGACAGAACGGATACATCCTTGAGCACGATCGGTATCAAGAGTCGGCCAGCGAGTATTTTGACTAAAAGCAACTTGACTTGGGATGCCTGCAGGGCCTGCTTTATAAAAAGTTTGTACCGTCTCAGATACATGCCCCATAATGTCCCACTCTTTTAATGCTTCCCCCATGGTTGTTGCATGGATCGTTGGTACATCAGTATGTAATTTTCCGGCACGGTTGAGTTCAGCCAATATAGCCATAATGCCACCTGCCCGATGGACATCTTCAATATGGTATTTATTGGTATTGGGTGCCACTTTACAGAGTTGTGGGACCACTCTAGACATACGATCAATATCTGCCATGGTGAATGGAATTTGCGCTTCTTGAGCAATGGCCAGCAAATGTAATATGGTATTAGTAGAACCACCCATAGCAATATCTAGCGCAATGGCATTTTCAAAAGCCTTAAATCCAATTGATCGTGGAAGAACTGTACTATCTTCTCGTTCATAGTAACGTTTAGCAAGTTCTACAATATGTTGCCCCGCTCTTTTGAAAAGTTGTTCACGATCAGCGTGGGTCGCAACCACTGTCCCGTTACCAGGAAAAGATAAACCCAATGCTTCTGTGAGGCAGTTCATGGAGTTGGCAGTGAACATACCAGAACATGATCCACAAGTTGGACAGGCAGAGCGTTCCACTTCGGCAAGATCTGTGTCAGAGACTTTACTATCAGCTGCCATTACCATGGCATCAATTAAATCAAGTTTTTTGATTTCAACGGTATTAGTCGTTGGATTGGCAAGACGTACGCGCCCTGCTTCCATTGGACCACCCGATACAAAAATAACAGGGATGTTAAGGCGCATAGCTGCCATCAACATGCCTGGTGTAATTTTATCGCAATTAGAAATACAAACTAATGCATCAGCACAGTGAGCATTAACCATATATTCAACGCTATCGGCGATTAACTCACGACTTGGGAGGCTATAGAGCATGCCATCGTGTCCCATAGCAATACCGTCATCCACTGCAATTGTATTAAACTCTTTAGCTACCCCACCTGCTTTCTCAATCTCGCGAGCTACTAACTGCCCTAAGTCTTTTAAATGCACATGACCAGGTACGAACTGAGTAAAAGAATTAGCTACAGCAATAATAGGTTTATTAAAATCACCATCTTTCATGCCTGTTGCACGCCACAAGGAACGTGCTCCAGCCATATTACGGCCATGCGTGGAGGTATGAGAACGATATTTAGGCATAACACTATCCGCTTAATGAATATGAACTATTAAATAGTAAAAGATATCACGAAAACTATCTTCTATGGGAAATCGAATACAACGACACTAATTGGTTTTGATGAGTTGATTACTAGAAATTATCAATATCGCTTCTCATGACTTAGTATATGAAAAGTAATTATATTCAACTATCCTGAAAGATACCGCCCCGACCAGCGGATTCGCATCGATCCAATCGATGAAGGCCAGTCGATCGTAATCTGACCACAACTTCACGGTATGCTTCTGGAATGTTGGAGACTCGATTACGGTGCTATGAATCATGATTAAACGTGTTTCCCGTAGTTTATCAAATCCTACCGCAACGAGTAGACAAAACTGATGAGTTAACAGCCGCAAAATCAATTGGCTAGGAAACTAATCCCGGGTAAGTACGTCAATGATAGGCGCAGGGTTAGGTCGAAGCCTGCGTCGCATTGACTAATTAGATCGCCTATAAATACACGTAACAACTACCCTGAAAGATACCTGCTTATCCCTTCCTTGAGAGATAAAATTAAAACAGGATAGATCATTTGCTACAACCCCGGACAGATTACTTGTTCTCTAAAGGCTATTTGGGGTCAATTGACATTTGTATCTAAATGGATACAATGATCATATGCCTTACATCATCCAACAAACCGAGTCATTTGAAGCATGGCACGATGCCGTTTAAGATATCCGCGCCAAAGTAGCAATCGCTAGGCGTATTGAGCGCGCAGAAAATGGCAATTTGGGTGATGTGAAGTCTGTAGGTGATGGTGTGTCAGAGATGCGTATTGATGTGGGTGCTGGTTATCGGGTGTACTACATAATGAGAGAGCGGGTCATGGTGATCTTGTTGGCAGGTGGAACCAAAAGTACACAGCAATCAGATATTAAAAAGGCTATTGAATTGGCTAAGGAGTTTTAATTATCAAAAAAACACAAAAACTAAAAGCATTTGATATCACTCGCCATCTAGATAGCGAAGAGGCCATTGCAGAATATTTGTCCCAAGTATTGGAAGATGGTGACAATGATGAGCTTATTCGCTCACTAGGCCATATTGCTAAAGCTAAAGGTATGGCTGTAGTTGCTAAAGACTCTGGCTTAGGCCGTGAAAGTCTCTACAAAGCATTAAGTCCAGGCTCACAACCTCGTTTTGAAACTATCACTAAAGTTATTAATGCTTTGGGCTTAAAGATCAGCATTCACACTTAATTTGATTTTGAATACATCAACATAGATAGTTTTGGTCCGCATTCGATGCCATGAAAAGTATCACGTTCAGAAAATTTCATGCGGTGCTCAACTCTTGAGACAACTCGGGATGCTTGATGATCAGCCGAAGCAGGCACAGCACCCCTCCCGGAGGGGAGAACCGACCTTGCTCCCAGTCACGCAACGTTGCCACGGGGGTCTCAATGCGCTCGGCGAACGCGGATTGCGTCAACCCGGTCTTCTCCCGCGCTTGACGCACGATGATCTGCTCCGGAGTTGTGACACGCCCAAGTCCTGCCTTCGCCTCTGCAAGTGCTTGCCGCAAATCAAGAAATGCCTCACCGGCATCGGCCTCGATAGCCGTCGCCACCTTCTCTACGTCGATTTTCTTGATACCCATTTCACACCACCTTTTTGATTTCGGCGGGAAGCATGTTGGCGCGTTCAGCTTTGGCATACACCGCTACCAGCAACACCACTTCCTGCTCAGTCAGATTAAAGTAGATCACCCGCGCACCGCTTGACTTGCCAGATCCTGCACGGCTCCAGCGAACCTTGCGTGCGCCATCCGCACCTGGGATCACATCCCCGGCCAGCGGGTTCGCTGCAATCCAGTCGATGAAGACCAGCCGCTCGTCCTCTGACCACAGCTTCTCGGCCTGCTTCTGAAATGTCGGGGTTTCGATCACTGTTCACATGTATAATTTTATACTGGATTCCCGTATCTTGTCAAGCAGCCATCCTGTCTTTCAAGGATTGCCACCGTACCTCGCGATACCATGAGGGCCGTCCAGTCCGATTAGTGGTATCCCCCCGCATACTGCCGATTGCTTTGCTACCACCATGAAAAATGCCATTGATGACGCAAGCGCAATCATCAATGGCATTAGATATATTCAACAACATCAATACGTTAAAAAACGACTTCACTCCCACTCAATAGTAACGTAAGTAATTTCATGTTTATTTTCAATCACTTACGACTCCGTTAATAGTGCTGTGTAACTTTTGTGCAAGTTACCTTGGTTAATGCGTCCTTAGAAAAAATAAAAACGCTTACAGAATCAACATTTTACACTTTGAGGGGTTACACGGTGTGCAGGAGCACAAAACTTAGTGACGCACTATAGCCCTACTCTAACCATTTAAGCTATCTCTCATCAACGTGTGCAAGGATGACATGCGATCATCCACAACCAACCAAAACCATGCGATTTTGATTCGTTTGGTGGAGTTTCGGCAGTCTCTAGTATTCGCTAGTCAGCATCACAATCCACATGCTTCCATCCCAAACGCCGTAAAGCGTAACGCTTGCAAGCGGAAAGTCTGTGTACTCAATATGCTGCTGTGCCAACTGATTGCCGTTGCCATCTTCGATAACGACTTTTGCACCTGCACCCACACGAGTCAGCTTCAGTACGGTGAAGCTTTCCTGCTCGCCGTGAACGCCAATTAAGTGCGAAGCATAAAGATCAAGCAGCCAATAGCATTTAGCTTCATCGGCAAGGAACTTCACGCCGTCTGTGACGACAAGATTGCCGTTCGTTCTGTAATAGTGCTCCGTACCAGTGAACTGACGCAGTGCCGATTCAATTTCAAGCGATGCTTTATTTGTCATGGTTGTGCCATCACTTGAGCTAGACGCTGTTGATCGTTTCTAAGCTTGAGTCGCAAAGCCGCTTCTTTTGCACGTTTTTGTGCCGCCTTAGCTTGTTGCTTCATAGCTGTCACATTCTGTTGTGCAGTGTTCGTAAATTCCATAGCTCGCATAGCAAGTCCTCCTTGTTTATTTATGGATATGACGAGCTGACAGTTTTGAGATTGCCAGCTCGTACAGCAATTCACTTAACAAACAAGTTACGGATTTGTCCCGACACAGCTTCAATCTGAGCGTCTAGCTCTCCTGCTAGAACAGCAGCGTTGACCGTTTCAAGTGCTTCGATTAAGCCTGCCGGACTAGTCACTTCGATAGCCGTTTTGCCTTTACTCAATTCGATGACTTTTGCTCCGTATCGAATGGCAATGCAGACCTTGCCGTTTTCACCAACAAACCACCAAGGCTTGATGCGTTTTAGCTGAGTCACAACAACACGTTCACCGTCGGCGTTCGTGACAGTCTTAGTGCGTGTCGGAGCGTATGTACCGCCTTCGCTTTGTGCTGTAGCGAGCTGGATTTGCTCGAACAGCTTGCTGCTGAGTTTGTTGCGACGATGTACAACAGGCGGTTGATTTGTAGGTTTTTTAGCTGCTACGAGTTTGAGTGATGCAAGCGTTGCCATTGTTTTTCCTTTCGTTATTTACAGGGCAACACAACTTTATTTTCTGATCGCCAGCATGGACAACCGAAAAGATAGGCTTTGAATAGATCAGATTCAGAAATAAAGCGTATTCATATCAGCGAGACTAAATAAAAATACAAGCAAGGCTAAGGTTGGCACGCCGATTGTCATAGTGCTGCGTAATCCGTTCTGATGTGTGACGGTAAGCAAACGAACTTCTTGCTGTTCGCCTCATCGCACTACCCAGCTGATGGCTGGCTGCCTTAAACGACGCTCCTCTGTAGCAGTCTCGTTTGCGATGTTGGAATGGTTGGTAATGCAGCAATGCATGAATATAGGCTTATAAATTTAGGCTGAAAGTGAGTGGGAACGCCAATGAAATAAACCCACAAGCCGTCTGCAACGGTTCCTGATATAGACCGCAGATTGGCTGTGTAAGACGGCACGTAATAGGAGATAGCAATACCTGCCTTCCTTGTAATCAAGGTTGTGTGTTATCAGTTGTTCGAAAGACCTCGGTGAAAGGTTTGAACATGAGTCAAGCCCTTTAGCAGGGCTTGGCTTGTGCTTCCTAGTGAAAGAAGAAAAAAGACGGAATGTATTTCGATGCGAACGAATGTGAGTGTGAGAAATACAGAACGTTGATTGCACGAAGTGCGATCATTAAAGTACCGTGACACGATGACACAACGAACAAGTGAACGATGACACGCTTAAGCGTATAAAGTTCGTGCATAATTTAAAAAATGCACGATTTTTTTACGCCTAATGAAAGATCGCAATGAACGCCAAAAACAAGCCAAAGACGCTCAACGATATTAGAAAAGCCATAGCTAAAGCCAACAATCAACGAAAGCTTCGTAAGCTGTCACTTGCTGAAAGCAAAACAGCCGAAAAGCTCAAAACAATGATCGCTTCCCTAAAGTCGGGAAAAAATGTTCAAAACAGGCAGTTGAAAACTTGGCTGACAGCCACTCAATATCAAGACATGCTCTACAACTGGGACGCTCAAAGGTCTTTACGTCAAGAATCGAAGGAAAAGCCCGAGCCAATCAAAAAATATGAAAAATTGCTTCGTGTTGCTATCTTCTCGTACAACAAAGCAGATGCATTTAGCAGGCACGGCAAACACAGCACAGCAAAAAAGCTAGTCAACCAAACGGATGGCCACTTTGAGCGTGTTTTAGAGCATCTTGAAGAAATAATTCAGATTGACCCTAGCCTAAAAGCTTGGTTTGATCGTCCAATTAGTTTTGGTCATAAAAGCGACCTAGGACTTGATTTTGATAGCGTGCCTCGTGTCATCGTGTCACGGAGTCACTTCGGTCAGTCAACTAAATCGTCCGTGCTTTCATTTCAAAGCAAGCAAGATGTAAAGCTTCAATCCGTAGAAGCAGCGTTGAATGAGTTGCTGTATGAAACGCCCGAAAAAGACGTTTCATCCAGCACAAAATTAGCCAAGCTTCTCGAAGTAATGAACGAGCAAGATGATGATTAGCCAACAATCTCCATCAGCTTGCCGTAGCTATCAACCACGTCATATTTGACCTTGGAAGCGTCAACCGTCTTGTTTATTTCCTCAAAAAACTTACGGGCACAGTTGATCTTAGATTTTTCAATCTCGCTTAGCTGCATGGTCGACATTGAGCCTTTAGTCTCGGCGACAAAGTAAATGTGCTTGACGCTGCCTTGCTTGAACGAAATAGCCCAATCGGGGTTGTACGAGCCTACAGGTGTAGGAATGAAAAATCCCCTAGGCAGCTTGGCATAGACAACAACTTCATCACTTGTATCCAGTTCGGTCACAAAGCGACGCTCAACGTCAGAATCTGTAACAACGTAGTCATAAATATGTCGCTTGAGCTGTGCCCCTGCTTTTGAAAAGTCCTGCTTGCTCTGAGAGCTAGTGAAAATATCAATGTCATGCGTTTCAGCAATCGGATCGTAGGTCAGATGCTCAATGATGCATGTTGCCTTTTGTTCATTTATCAGACGACTAGCTTCAGCAATAAAGTGTTCGGGATTCGTCTTGAACTGTGCAAAGACAGCCACAGAAACGCCCTTAAGAATATTGGCAATGGTAGATCGCGTAAGCTGTGTCGCTTCTGCAATTTTCCCAACCAAGTCATACTTGACCGACGAATGCACTGACACACGCTCTGTAGCCGTTTCAGTCTCAGTCAGCTTAAATGCATCCCCACGTTTCACATCTTCATAGGTAGCCACAGCTTCCTGTTCGCCACGATGTACGGTGTACTGCAATGGTGCAACTCGAAGCTCAGTATCAAGAGTAGCAACACTCTTGGAAACAAGCTCGGCACTGTCAAAGTGAACGCTGTAAGCAGCTTTACGATTGATCCTGTTCCAAAGCTCTTTAAATTCCTTCTTCTCAAAGTTTGAATTTAAAGGGTTCGTTTTAGCTCCCCTGTCGTTTTCAGGTAAAGGAATTTGAGCCTCATTGAATACGCTGTCGATCAATGCAAAAACTTGCTCGGCATACGGCTTTAGTTCATCAGGCAAAGCTGCAACAGTGCCATTACGCTTGTCTTCGTGGTACTTCTCAGCAACACGATCTGCATCGTCTGTGTAGTCATTTTTCAGAAGGTACTTGTAGATTTGCTTGGCGATCTGAGGTGTTACCTCAACGTCACCACTTTCAAGCTTAAGCACCTTGCCTGCGAAATATGACTCACTAGCAACGCGAGGCCGCTCAGACAGAGAATCGCTAATGTCACGCTGTAAAGCAGTTACAAAGTCTTTGTAGCTCTCGCTAGCAACCACTGTCAGCACGTTCACTTGGTGAACGGTTGCAGGATTGTCCATGCGATCACCATGCTGGTTTACAGACAAACGCAGCCCTCGACCAACTTCTTGACGACGTGAAATTGTGTTGTCGCTGTGCTTCAAGGTGCAGATTACAAAGACGTTGGGATTGTCCCAACCTTCACGCAAAGCAGAATGAGAGAAGATAAAACGCACAGGCTCAGCAAACGACAGAAGACGCTCTTTGTCCTTAAGAATCAAGTCATACGCATCAACGTCGTCTGCCTCAGTCGATTTCTTGCTTGTCTCAGGATCAACAAGCCGCTTAGTCTTTTTATCAATCGAAAAGTAGCCGCTGTGTGTTTGATCTGTATGAATGCCCTTAAGGTATGCGTTGTATGCAGTGTCCTCAAGCGTTAGAACCTCGTTCAACGCAAGGTTGTACTCTTCTTCAAAAATGCGGGCGTAGTCGCCCTTCTCATCGTCTTGGCTGTAGTCACGGTACTTCACAACCTCGTCGATAAAGAACAAGCTCAAAACCTTAATGCCTTGATGGAAGAGCACCTGCTCTTTCTCGAAGTGAGCTTTGATTGCTTCACGGATCTGAATACGACGTAAAGATGACTCACTCACATCACCTACAGCTTCGCCTGCCAGTAGCTCAACGCCGTTCGTAAAGCTCACAGTGTCAGTGTTCGCGTTAATGTCTGAAATTACATAGCCGTCACGGTATTGGTCTAACTCATTTGATTCATCGAAAAGGTTTTGCCCCTTAGTCAGCTTTCGAACGACACGCTTAATGCCGTTGTTCTGCTTTACTTCAAATTCAATGCGAGCTTCGGGCGGCTTGCTTGCACTTACCTGAATGCTTTCAAGGTAAAGATAGCTGTTTGTTCCCGACAAACCTTTTACTGAAATGCCACGTACCGCAATTTTCTTAACTAGTTTTTGGTTGTACGCATCCAGTGCATCAAGACGATGAATCTTGTTATGCGTTGTTTTGTGTGTCGCAGAGTAGCGAAGCAGCATCAAGGGATTAAATTCTTTCAAAGAATCTAGAGTCTTAGCACCCTCCATCTTCTGCGGCTCATCCAATATCATGATCGGCCTATTGCCTTTGATCACATCAATCGGTCTGCGTGACTGAAATTCATCTAGCTCTTCGTAAATCCTACGAGCATCCTTGCCTGTTGCATTGAAGGCTTGAACGTTGATGACCATTACGTTAATCCCTGCATCAGACGAATAGCTCTCAAGGTTGTGAAGCTGCTTAGAGTTGTAGATAAAGAAACGTGCCTTCTTGCCGTAGCTTTCTAGGAAATGGTCTGCTGTAATTTGAAGAGACTTGTACACACCCTCCCGAATCGCAATGCTCGGCACGACGATGATGAACTTGCTCCATCCGTAGAGCTTGTTCAGCTCAAAAATTGTCTTGATGTAGCAATAGGTCTTGCCAGTACCCGTCTCCATTTCAATGTCCAAATTGATGGGACAGACCTTGGTAGTCGCAAGATTTGGAGAAATTGCAAGGTTCTGACTACGCTGAACCTGCGTAATGTTTTCTAAGACTTTGCTTTGGGGAATAGACAGTTCAGCATTCTTAAAGCCCATCTCAAAGAGCCTTGCCTGCTCTGTACCAGCAGGAGCTTGCCCCGGATCGACACGATACTGAACACCGCTTCCATTAGATTGCCCTGCAAAGCAATCTACAACAGATTGCACTGCCTGCGTCTGATAGCCCTGTACTTTGAATTTAAGCTTCATCGTCAGGCCTTAGATGCACTTAACTTCTGTGCTTGGTGAAAGCAGCTTGAAGATTTGCTCGACGTTAATCTTCACGCTATCGGACTTAAAGCCAGCATCACGGAAAACAACTCGCAAGGGTTGACGCTTTGCAAGCTCTTTAACAAAGTCTTCATCAACACCACCCTGCTTGTCAAAACAAGCTACAAGTGCATTCTGATCCACAAAAAATACTGACTTACCTTGAATCATCTCGCTGGAAATTGGTAAAGAAAGATCTACACCCCAATCGAGCAGCACTTGAAAAAGCAAGTCCTCAGCAGTTCTATCACTACGAACGTTGTCTTCTTGCTCACTCAACAAATCCTGTGAAACAGCATCAGGGTTGTAATATATTTCTGAAAAATTAGATGCATCAAGTTTTAGAACGCGAAATCCGATATCTTTACTCCATTCAATAAGAGGTGCACTTTCTAAAATTGCCTTACCCGCCCGACGGATACGTTCCCTAGAAATGTCAGTTATAAATTTATATCCCGCTTTCGCAGCATCGCTTTTCTCGGTGCATGGCTCAGGAATCTGAATCAAAATAAAGCGACGACTGCCATTTGTCTCTGCATTTAATTGCATTACAGCATGTGCGGTAGTCCCCGAACCAGCAAAAAAATCCAAGACTATGTCATCATTATCTACACCACATATTTTCTGCAGCCAAATGATTAGATTTTTTGGCTTTGAAAAGTCAAAAGGAATATCAAGTTTGATTAAATCTTTTGACGCCTCTGAATTTGGGTATCTATCTAAAAATGTTACAGGCCGCATACCACTAACCAGCCTATCCTTTAGATAAATTTTTGTATAGATATTCCACTTTGACTGCTTTCCATCTTCATCAATTAATGGTGAAGTTTTAGTCTCTTTGAATACAACAAGATCTTTGCTAACCATTTCATGAAATGAAGGTTCAATTACTCTCCAGCGTTTATTTTCAGGTGGAATGCATTTCGATCCATCTGGACATGTAATGAAATAACGTGCATTCCTACTTCGCTCTAAAGTCAAAGACGGTTGATAAAGTCCAACTATATTGTATTTGCTGTAAGAGTCTTCGTGCTTAAATAGTTTGATGTAGTCTTCGTCTTCCTGAGACTCTTGATCACTAAAGCCATTTAAATCTTCCTTAGATTTAGCATATACAAGTATGTATTCATGGGAAGGAGAGAAAAATTCTCCGCTATTGCTAGTTAATTTGGATTTTTTAGCAACAACACCAACCAAATTAGATTCGCCGAATATTTCATCACACAATTTTTTTAAGTTTGCTTGCTCATTATCATCAATAGATATGCAAATAACACCATCATCCCTCAATAAATTACGTGCCAACTTTAAGCGTGGATAAATCATATTAAGCCAATCAGAATGAAATCGGCCATTAGATTCGGTATTACTTACCAATCTCCCGCCATCAGCATCCACTTGATTTGATCGTTCAAAATATAATTCCAGATCTTCCGTAAAGTTATCCTTGTACACAAAATCATTGCCAGTGTTATAAGGAGGATCAATGTAAATCATTTTCACCTTCCCTAAATATGTCTCTTGAAGCATTTTTAGTACATCAAGATTGTCACCTTCAATAAAAATATTTTTTGTAGAATCAAAACCAATGCTCTCCTCTCGCGAAGGCCTTAGAGTTTTAGCGATTGGCGAATTAGCAGTTAGAAGAGCCGCCCTCTTGCCTGGCCAGTTAATCTGATACCTCTCAGTAATTCCATCAACTACTGCCGCAGATAACTCTTGCTTCAATAAATCAAAGTCTATTTTTTTTGATAAATTACCGTTTTTATCAAATGCTTCGACGACGCAACTAGGAAACAATCTAAATATTGATTCAATATTTAGATCTGTAATATTTGCTGAATGCATTTTCATTTTTTCCATCTCATATCTTCCTGTTTCAAATTAAGCAGTTAATTGCTCAATTAAATTCTTTATTTCACGAAGTGAAGCATTAAGCTCCACTCTTTTATTGAATTGCTTCTCTTGTTTTAACTTTGATTCAATTTTCATCAATTCATTAGTATTCTTTTTAAATTCTTCATTTCTTTCAAATAATGCATCTACGCCCTCACCTCGTCTTGGTTCGATGGGACTTAATGCCTGCAAGACCTGTTCGTAAATTGAAGCGAGACTAAGTGAATATTGCAAATCAACCCTTTGACTATCAACTGCCAACCATTCAGTTGAGTAGTAATCAGTAAGCACCCATTTGCCATCAGCTGAATTACTCTTCCGCTTATAGGCAGCGACTAATCTAACCTTGTCACCGCTTTCAACTTCAAATAGAACCGGAAACATCACGGCCTGATCTATACATCGAAGTACATCATCGCCAAGATCGACTCCTTTGAGTACAACCTTGAAAACTTGTAGCTCGGGCACACCTTCAGTAGACGGTAGATTTATTGTTTCAGGTGCTAGCTTGTAGAGCCAAACTATCTGCTCAACCTGTTTTACAAACAGATCTTTTAGCTTTCTTGTCAGTGATCCATGTTCATAAAACTTGGTTTTTGGGATAACTCGCCCAAAATACGCTTGCTTAGGAAAGTTAAATAACGTGCTTGTCATTTAACTTCCTGCACAACAATGAAGGAAATAAGCTCAAACTCATCAAGTCCCGCAATCGTGTTGACTAACGCTGTTGTCTTGCCACTTGAAAACAAGCTATCTAAGTCCTTCTCTTCCTTCACGTCAATCATCGACTTGATCGCTTTACTTAGAAGTTCAGAGTGCCCTTGCATCTTGCGACCATCGGCTGTTTCATCATTAAATCGCCTGCAAGCATCTAGTACTGGCTCAACCTGACCTTTGCAGCTACTTCTTACCAAATCAAGCAGTGGCTTTACTTCCGTATGGTTAGCCACAACATTGCCGTCCTTGCCTACGTACACAAGGTAGTACGGGTGCAGACGATTATGCTGATTGATGTTGACGCTTTCGTTACGATTACGGAGTGTAAAGATTGCTCCAGCAGGTAGCCCTTGCTCTGGTTTAGCGGCAATGACGGCATGCATACCATTTGGTAAGCCTGCTAAGTCACCGTTTGTCTTTACGTAGTTCAACAAGTCCATGCGGAAGTCGTTCAACCCCAAATCGGTGATCGACACGCCTGTTTTTAAATCCTCAAGCTCAATCACCTCTTCTTGCAGTTTTCTCAGCTGTTCTTTTCGATAAGCAACATCATTAGCTTGCGAACTTAGTACGTTGTCATCGCCCGTAGCTGTCACGTCAGCAATCATCATCCGACTTTCGACACGCTCCTTCAGATTAATGTACTCATCAAGAGATATGTCAGGCCAGTAGTTAGCAAGCTGGATGCTGTCATTTTGCGATCCGATTCGATCAACTCGACCAAAGCGTTGGATGATGCGAACGGGATTCCAGTGAATGTCATAGTTCACCAAGAAATCGCAGTCCTGAAGGTTTTGACCTTCAGATATGCAGTCAGTACCTACAAGTATGTCAATGTCGGCTGACTCGTTCGGCAGGACACACATTTTCTCTTTGGATCTTGGGGAGAACAAGGTAAGCAACTCTTGAAAGTCATAGCTCCTTTTCAACGTGGACTTTGGTGCATCCTTACCAGTCACACGAGCACTGTTCAAGCCCTTTTCGCTTAGAAGCATAGGAGCAAGCTGCTCATAAAGGTAGTTGGCTGTGTCAGCAAAAGCCGTGAAGATCAATACTTTTTTGTTGCCAGCATTTATTGGGTTGTCGATTTTCTTAAAGATCAGGTCTTTAAGGTGCTGCAACTTAGCGTCATCGGCAGGCGTTATTTTTTTCATTGAAGTTAACAGAGCATCAATGATCTGCATGTCAACTTCAAGATCGTGTTTCCACGACGGCAAGTCCATGTCGGCAAGATTAATCTTTACCTTGCTGCCAATTTCATCATCACTTAGAAGAGGAACATCATCTTCGTCAGCCTCAAGCGTTTCAACCTTGTCCGTCCAATCACTTACTGAAGTAGCTGTACTGCCTTGATCGAATGCAGCAATCTTTTGCAAAGTACTGCTGTGATTGTTCTTAAGGCTTTGAAGAGTTAACCTGAACGACTCTACAGAACTTTCCAATCGCTTGAGCAAGTTAACGGTCATCAACGCTTGCAGACTCTTCTCACGGTCTAGCTGTCTTAACTTTCCTCGATTGCCCTCAACCTGCGTGTCATACATGTCCTCGTACTTTTTAAGGCGACTCGGCAGGATGTAGCTAACAGGTGCGTATACAGACAACTTCAAGAGGCTAAGCTGTTCAAAAATCTCATTGAAGCTCATCACATCTGTTCTGTGTGTGAGTTTGCAATTAAATGAAAGTGGCTTACGACGCTCAGGGAACTTGCCAATGTCAGTCGTATCGTAGAACGTCTGTATGTGCTTTCTAGAACGTGCAATGGTCACACTATCTAGCAGTTCAAAAAAATCAAAGTCCAGCGAATCAAGAATTGCTCGTGCTGTACGCTCTTCAGGTGGAAGCTTTGCCCAACGATTGAATGCAAGCTGAGCATTGCGGAAAATATCTTCCACTGACTTACCTGTCCGCAAGCGTTTGGTTAGATTTTCTGAGTCACCTTCATACGCTAATGCGAGCTGATTACGTAAATCAGTGAAACGGTTATTCACGGGTGTGGCTGACAACATCAACACCTTAGTCTTTACGCCTTGGCGAATAACTTGATTCATCAGCTTTTGATAGCGTGTCTCTTTGTCCTTGTATGCGTCGTTGTTACGGAAGTTGTGTGACTCGTCGATCACCACAAGATCGTAGTTGCCCCAATTAATTCGATTCAACGGCGTACCAAAAGACTCGCCCGAAGTTCTACTCAAATCAGTGTGAGCAAGAACATCGTAGTTAAAGCGGTCTTGAGAAAAGATGTTTGTCTTAAGGTTGCGGTTGTAGTTCAGCCAGTTATCAGCCAACTTCTTAGGACACAAGACAAGAACAGACTTGTTCCGAAGCTCGTAGTACTTAACGACCGCCAGAGCCGTGAACGTTTTGCCAAGTCCAACGCTGTCCGCAAGAATGCATCCGTTGTATGTCTCTAGCTTGTTAATGATCCCTGTTGCAGCATCTTTTTGAAAGTTGAACAGCTTCTTCCATATCTGCGTCTCTTGGTAGCCTGTTCGATCATTAGGCAGCACATCTTCATCAAGGTCTTCGAGAAACTCGTTGAATATGTTGTAGAGCATCAAAAAGTAGATGCGTTCAGGCGAGTTTTCTTGATACACAGACGCAATGTGGTCGCAAATCTGCGTTGTCACATCTTCAAGCTTGTCCGTGTCATTCCATATCTGTTCAAACAACGTCAAGTAGGTACTTGTAAAGGACTTGTCGTCCATCTTGTTTACTAGGTTCGAAACGGCATTGCCTTGCTGATAGCCAAGGTCAACGGCTGTAAAACCATGCAGTGGCATGTAGGCAGTGTCTAAGCCCTCTGACTGCACACATGCAAACTGCTGCATGGGTGCTCTAGACTTGTTTGACTTAAACGTAGCTTTACGACGTAACCAGTTAGCACATTCCTTGGCTATTGCTCTCTGAGTCAGTTTGTTGCGAAGCTGTATCTCAAATTCTGTACCGTAAAGACTCTTCTCACGATCAAGCTTAGGTATGTGAAACTCTCGACGCTCCTTGGTTACCTTGTCAGTAACTTCATCGGCTGTAAACGTTGGGGCTGTAAAGATGAATTGGAGTGAGTCGATCTTTTCAAGCTCAGTCTTCAAAGCTTCGTATGCATACATGGAGAAGCACGAAGCTGCTACCTTGAGACGGGATGCAGGCTTGAGCGTGCCTTTAAGGTCGTCACCTAACAGGTGATTGATGTTGTCTAGTAGCTCCATGGCTTAGCCCTGTGCCTTCGACTTTTTTTGCTGTTTCTTAGAGCTTTGTGCTGTGTCCACATGCTTGACAAAGTCCTTCATAAACTCCCGAAGCACTTGTGCTGCTGGAACATCCTTCTGATGACATGCAGACATGAACGCATCCCGTAGCTCAGGCTCTAGACGAATACGCATTCCAGCATCTTTCATGTCATTCTCTCGGTTACACAATGTGTATCCAATGTAACCCAAGTGGCATGTTTATGGAAAGTCTTTTTTATCAAACTGAGCTGCAAGCTGTCATAGCTGCTGCCCATGGTGGTCAGGGGTTAAAAATCATCATCTTGAAAGCGTAAGTACTGCCCAGCAACTTTTTACGCAGCTGAATTTTTTGACTTGCACAGCCTTTTTCGGTGAGCTGCAATGCTTTTAAAGCCCTACAAGCGGCGTATTGCCACGCAGAGCTACATGCACCAGCACTTTTGCTTAAAACGCTGTGTAGGGCTTGTACGCAAATCTTCGTCTAGCCGTGGCATTTGTGCCACGAAACGCAGCTAAATAGCACTGAGCATAAATTACACAAAACATGCTCAGTGCAGCTAAGTCGTTGATTTTATTGAGGCAAAAAAAGGCAAAAAAGGGGTAGGAATTTTGAACATACGAAAACATACTAATAGCACTGTTTCAATATCAAAGCGGAAAAGACAAATGACCAAGCAAGCTAAAACACTTAACGAACGCGAACTGCAACGTTTGCTGGATTTTGTGAACAAAACAAAAAACGCAAAACGCAATCGGGTGATCCTGCTGCTTACGCACTTGGCAGGAATGCGTATTGGTGAAGTTGCTGCTGTGCGTGTTTGCGATGTGCTTGCAAGCGATGGCACTGTGCGTGATGAAATTAACCTTACAGCTGCTCAAACAAAGGGCAACCGTAGTCGTAGCGTATTGCTTAACGAACGTATGCAAGCTGAGATTGCAAGCTATATCAGCACAGTTCGCGTTCGTGATCCAAAGCAAGCCCTTTTTGCCACACAACGCAGTGCAGCGTTTACAGCCAATTCACTTACCCAAGTTGTTAACGGCATTTATAAGCAGGCTGGAATGGACGGCTGTAGCAGCCACAGTGGTCGCAGAGGCTTTCTTACTAACCTAGCTGAAAAAGGCGTGAGTGTTCGCGTAATGATGGCACTTGCAGGACATGCAAATATGGCGACAACACAACGTTATATTGATTTACGTCCGGGTGTGCTGCGTAACGCTGTTGAATTAGTTTGAAAGCTTATTGCTTTTGCACATACATACCATCTTTAACAGTGTAGTCTGCCAATGCATTACTGACCATTTTTTCATCTGTAGTGTGATAGTAAGTGCGTTCTATTTGGGCAATAGAAGTTCCGCACATCTCAGCAATTGCAGTAATTGGCACATTACTATTCATACGTTTGGTAATAAAATAATGCCTACAGCTATAAGGCACTAAATCACGGTCTTGCCTGTTGATTTTCGCAATTTCTAAGATTTTATCGAAATGATATCCAATTGCTCGAGGTGAAATTTGACTGGTACCGTTATTACTAAAAACTAGATAGTCAGACAACATTGCTTTCGCTTCAGTGTCATTTGCTTTTTTAAAATGCAGTTTATGTACGAGCTTGAAAAGTCTTTCCAAATACCTTTCTGAATCTTTAACCGCAAATCTTCTGGTCTTTCCTGTTTTACTTGTAACGCCCCGAACAGTTATTTTTACAAGATCAAATTCTTTGGTTCTAGCCCTTTTATGCTCCATATCCTTAACATCAGCCCATGTAAGCTGCATCTGCTCTCCACGACGCATACCTGACATCAAAGAAACACCTAGGTAATAGCCAGTAATAGCTTTAGTTAGATTCTCTTTATTTTCTAGGTCTTTCTCAGCTTCGGCTATGTAGGCCCTCAAAGCAATTGTTATTTCATCAAATTCGTAATCTGTAAATGTGTTTCTACGGTTAGCTTCATCACCCGTATCTATGCGTGGAAGTTTCTTAAAGTCAAAACTGTCAATATACGTTTCACCACGTTTGTATAGCCACTTCATCATTGCATTGACTGTGGACTGCTCGTTTGCAATCGTAGTTGTACTTACCTGTAATTTCTTTTTACCTTTTGTGCGATTAATTAGGTAATCCTCACCGTCCGTCCGCTCAAGTTCTTTCAGCTTTACATCGCGACCAATAAAATTAAGCCAATGCTCAAGGTGCGTCTTGATAGTTCCATAACGGCCTTTAACAATGCCATTAGGCTGCCCTATTTCTTTCTCACGACTTTCAAGATACTTTTCTACGCCAATTTTAGTTGTGAGTGAAAAATACTTTTTCCCGGCAAGTTCGCCAGCTTTAAGCTCGTGATAGTGCAGCTTAGCCTTATCGATTGCCGTACTCTTATTTCGGGTTTTTAAACTAAATCGGGCGTATTTGTGCTCTTTGGTAAGCCACATTCGGAATTGCCAATACTCTCCACGCTTGTAAATTACAGCGTCATCAAATATTGCCTCTTCACCTTCTTCAAATGTTTTTTTCTTAAGCGTCATTTAGGGCTGCGGGTTGCTACGATTTTGAGTAGCTGCAATTTTGTGCAGCTTTACGTGCAACTTTAAGCTCGGTGCTTAATAAAATCAAGAACTTATTTTGGTGTGTGTCACTTCTGTGTAACTTCTAAATCGTTATAAATCAACAACTTACAATATAAAAACTACTCCCACTCAATAGTCGCAGGAGGTTTACCGGAAATATCGTAAACCACTCGGTTTATTCCCCTAACTTCATTGATAATTCTGTTAGATACTCTACCTAATAAATCATAAGGTAATTCAGCCCAATGAGCAGTCATAAAATCACTGGTAACCACTGCGCGTAAAGCAACCACATATTCATATGTTCTGCCGTCGCCCATCACACCCACAGATTTAACAGGTAAAAATACAGCAAAGGCTTGTGATACTTCGTCATACCAACCCGCTTGTCTTAATTCATCAATAAAAACAGCATCCGCACGTTGTAACAGATCAACAAATTCCGCTTTAATCTCCCCCAGAATTCTCACCCCTAAACCAGGACCTGGGAAAGGATGTCTGTAAACCATTTCCTGTGGCAGGCCTAAGGCAACACCCAGCGCGCGAACTTCGTCCTTAAACAGCTCACGAAGAGGTTCAAGTAACTGTAAATGTAGTGTTTCTGGTAAACCACCCACATTGTGGTGTGATTTAATGGCATGTGCTTTACCGCTCTTCGCTCCCGCTGATTCAATCACATCAGGATAAATGGTACCTTGAGCTAACCATTTAACTTGTTTTAACTTGTCCGACTCTTCTTGGAATACTTCAACAAAAATACGGCCAATAATTTTACGTTTTTGCTCCGGATCTGTAACGCCTTGAAGCTCTTTAAAGAAACGCTCCTTAGCATTCACGTGAATAACTTTGACACCCAAATGTTGAGCAAAAGTAGCCATTACCTGCTCAGCTTCTTGGTAACGCAACAACCCATGATCAACAAAAACACAAGTGAGTTGTTGGCCAATGGCTTGATGAATTAATGCCGCTGCAACTGAGGAATCCACACCACCTGAGAGTCCCAGCAATACTTCATCTTGACCCACAGTTTGGCGAATATGATTGACCGCTTCGCTCACATAATCAGGCATGGTCCAAGAGCTATCGCAGCCACAAATTTGATGCACAAAACGCTCAATGATTGCTCTGCCTTTTCTGGTGTGGGTTACTTCAGGATGAAACTGAACGCCATAAAAGCCTCTTGTTTCATCTGCCATACCCGCAATTGGAGTGGCCGCATTATCACAGATTACTTTAAAGCCTGATGGTAATTCAGTGACTTTATCGCCGTGACTCATCCACACTTCAAGTAAACCATGGCCTTGGTCATTAGTGCGATCTTGAATATCTTTTAGTAATGCTGAGTGACCTCTGGCACGAACCTCTGCATAGCCAAATTCACGATGGACTGCATTCTCAACGCGCCCCCCCAATTGTTGTGCCATGGTTTGCATGCCATAACAAATACCTAAAACTGGGACACCTAACTCAAACACTACTTGAGGTGCGGAAGGTGGAGTACTCTCAGTCACCGATGCCGGTCCGCCAGAGAGAATAATTCCCTGTGGGTTAAATTCACGAATGAATGCTTCACTGACATCATAGGGGTGCAATTCACAATACACCCCAGCTTCACGAACTCGTCTTGCAATCAACTGCACATACTGTGCACCAAAATCAATAATCAGAATTTTTTGTCGAGACATACACAATCAATCAATATGGTAATTAGGAGCTTCTTTTGTTATATGCACATCATGCACGTGTGATTCACGAATACCGGCATGGGAGATTTCCACAAACTCAGCTTTTGCATGAACATCCGTAATGGTCGGACAACCCAAATAACCCATAGAAGCTCGTACTCCTCCCATGAGTTGATGAATCACCGCTAATACTGACCCCTTATAAGGAACACGACCCTCTACCCCTTCAGGAACGAGTTTATCAGCATTGTTTTCACTGTCTTGGAAATAACGATCACTGGATCCTTGCTGCATGGCGCCCAGTGAGCCCATACCACGATAAGACTTGTAGGAGCGACCTTGGAATAACTCAATTTCACCAGGTGCTTCTTCAGTTCCGGCAAATAAACCACCAATCATGACAGCACTGGCTCCCGCTGCAATGGCTTTAGCAATATCTCCAGAATAACGAATGCCCCCATCAGCCACACAGGGTACTCCAGTACCTTGTAGCGCTTCTGCCACATTACGAATTGCAGTAATTTGCGGAACACCCACACCGGCAACAATACGTGTAGTACAAATAGAACCTGGACCAATACCCACTTTCACCCCATCAGCGCCAGCTTCAACCAAAGCCAGGGCACCCGCTGCTGTAGCAATGTTGCCACCAATCACAGGGACATCAGGGAAATGATGTTTAACCCAACGCACGCGATCAAGGACCCCTTGGCTATGTCCATGGGCAGTGTCTACCACTACCACATCCACTCCTGCAGCAACTAATGCAGCCACACGCTCGTCAGTCCCCTCACCCACTCCCACCGCCGCACCAACCAACAATCGACCACTTGAGTCTTTTGTGGCGAGAGGGTGCTCAGTGGATTTCATAATATCTTTAACGGTAATCAAGCCACGTAACTGGAACTGATCGTCTACCACCAACACTCGCTCAAGGCGATGTTGATGCATTAATTTCATGGCCACATCACGGGAATCGTTTTCATGCATGGTGACCAAACGATCGCGTGGCGTCATGACATTTTTAACAGGTTGATCTAAGCGACTTTCAAAACGCAAATCACGGTTGGTGACAATCCCTACTACCTGCTTACCCTCTAAAACAGGTAATCCTGAAATACGATATTGACGAGTCAGTGCAATCACATCCCTGACAGTCATGTCTGGGGTTACGGTTATTGGATCTTTCACCATACCTGACTCAAAGCGCTTTACTTTAGCCACTTCACGTGCTTGCTGTTCAATGGATAGATTTTTGTGAACGATACCAATCCCCCCCTCTTGAGCAAGAGCTATGGCTAGACGTGACTCGGTCACTGTATCCATTGCAGCTGAAATAAGAGGAAGATTAAGTGTTAATTGACGAGTGAGTCGGGTGCTTAAGGAGACATCCCGAGGCAACACCGTTGAGTGTGCAGGCAGTAATAACACATCGTCGAATGTGAGTGCCTTTTCTACTACACGCATGGTAAAACCCCTTGGCAAAACAATATTATACGCATGACTTAGCTGATCTTAAAGAGAAATTTAGGGTACATGAAGGAATTTAAAGGAAAATTCAAGTATTTAAACACGTTAGGCACGTTGGCGTCGTTGCTCTTTAGGGTTGACCAAACGTGGTCTATAGATCTCAACACGGTCCCCTTGATTGAGTTTTGTGTGATGTGGCCTTACCTTTCCGTTAATACCAAAAACCAACTGTGCTTTTTCATGTTGAGGGACATGGTCCAAGATATGACTCAATTGAATAGCATCTTCTAACGTCGTTAATTCTGGTACGCTTAATGACGTTAGCCATTGTTGATCACGTAGGGCATAGACCACCTTAATATCCACGTATTCCCCTACTATGCAAATCATCAGCGCGTGAGACAAAGGCATCTACCATGGTATTGGCTATGTGTTGAAATACTGGGCCCACTACCTTCTCTAGCAATTTACTCGAAAACGTCCACTCCAAGACGAATTCAATTTTGCATGCATCTTCTCTTAGGGCTTTAAAAACAAATTCACCTCGTAAATGCTGAAACGGGCCTTCCACCAATTCCATTAATACCCGCTCACCAGCCACTGAGGTATTACTGGTGGTGAATTGCTGCTTAAGACCATGAAAATTAATAAAAATCGTGGCTTTGGTGTGTTCTGCTTCACGCTCATGAATGACTGCTTCACTACACCAGGGTAAAAATTCAGAATAGCGTGGGATATCCTCCACCAATTGCCACATAGACAAAGCGGGATACATCACTAACACACTTTTTTCAACTCGTGTCATACCACTTCCATTTGAGTTAGAATAATCAATTCAACCTATTAAGATACCTGTAAATGAGTATTATCGACAACCGTAAAGCATTTCATGACTATTTTATTGAAGATCGCTTCGAAGCTGGCATTGTCCTGGAGGGCTGGGAAGTGAAGGCTATTCGAGCTGGTCGTGCACAAATTAAAGAAGCCTACATCACGGTTCTTAATGGTGAACTATGGCTGTTAGGCTCACACATTAGCCCCTTACAAACTGCCTCTACCCATGTTAAACCAGATCCCACCAGAACCAGAAAACTCCTGTTACATGGTAATGAAATAGCCAAACTAATTGGTCAGGTAGAGCGCGCTGGTTACACCTTAGTTCCTCTAAATATGCATTATGCAAAAGGGAGAATTAAAGTGGAAATTGGTCTTGCTAAGGGTAAAAAACAATACGACAAACGTGAAGCTGAAAAACAAAAAGACTGGCAACGTGAGCGTCAACGAATTCTCAAACAGGGTTGAGTTGACGAAATACAATACATTGTTTATAAATACATTTAATTGTCTTTCATTGTGAGTGTCTGTTAGAACTCAATAGTTTAGCCATCCAACCCCCGCCAGACACAATCAATAACCAATAATAAATAAAACTGATCAAATTCATCAAAAAGTCTGACTATCTCTTATAGTAATTTCTCGTTATTGTTATTCCTATAACACGTTTCACCCACAAACCATAAAAACACACGTGGGCCCATTCTTTATTTTGATTCACCATTGAGGAGAGAAGCCATGGCAGTAAAAAAGTATAATGCCGGTGTAAAAGAATACCGCAGTACTTATTGGGAACCCAATTACTCTGTAAAAGATACGGATATTCTTGCTTGTTTTAAGATCACCCCCCAACCAGGAGTTGATCGTGAGGAAGCCGCAGCGGCTGTTGCTGCTGAATCCTCAACGGGTACCTGGACCACCGTTTGGACCGATTTACTAACTGATTTAGATCACTACAAAGGTCGTGCTTATCAAATTGAAGACGTACCCGGCGATGACACCTGCTTTTATGCCTTCATCGCTTATCCATTTGATTTGTTCGAAGAAGGTTCTGTGGTTAACGTCTTTACCTCATTGGTAGGTAACGTATTTGGTTTTAAAGCCATTCGTGCGTTGCGTTTAGAAGACGTACGTTTCCCCATAGCCTACGTCACCACTTGCGGTGGCCCTCCCCATGGTATCCAAGTAGAACGCGACATCATGAACAAATATGGTCGCCCTCTGTTAGGTTGTACCATTAAGCCTAAACTTGGCTTGTCTGCTAAAAACTATGGTCGTGCTGTGTATGAATGTTTACGCGGCGGTTTGGATTTCACCAAAGACGATGAAAACGTTAATAGCCAACCCTTTATGCGCTGGCGCCAACGTTTTGACTTCGTTATGGAAGCCATTCATAAGGCAGAGCGCGAAACAGGTGAACGTAAAGGTCACTACTTAAACGTTACCGCTCCTACTCCAGAAGAAATGTATAAACGCGCTGAATACGCTAAAGAAATCGGTGCACCTATTATTATGCATGACTACATCACAGGTGGTTTTTGTGCCAACACGGGGCTTGCCAACTGGTGTCGTGACAATGGTGTGTTACTTCACATTCACCGTGCAATGCACGCTGTATTAGATCGTAACCCGCACCATGGTATTCACTTTAGAGTATTAACCAAGATCCTACGTTTATCTGGTGGCGATCACTTGCACTCAGGCACTGTGGTTGGAAAACTCGAAGGAGACCGTGCTGCCACATTAGGCTGGATTGATTTAATGCGCGAAAGTTTCATTAAAGAAGATCGTTCACGCGGTATTTTCTTTGACCAAGACTGGGGTTCTATGCCAGGCGTCTTGCCCGTTGCCTCAGGTGGGATTCACGTATGGCATATGCCGGCACTGGTTAACATTTTCGGTGATGATTCAGTTCTTCAATTTGGTGGCGGCACATTGGGTCACCCATGGGGGAACGCTGCCGGTGCTGCCGCTAACCGTGTGGCGCTAGAAGCTTGCGTAGAAGCGCGTAACCGTGGTGTCGCCGTAGAAAAAGAAGGTAAAACCGTATTAACTGATGCGGCTAAACACTCTCCAGAACTACGTGTTGCCATGGAAACCTGGAAAGAAATCAAGTTTGAATTTGACACCGTCGACAAACTCGACGTGGCACACAAATAAACCAGATTGCGAGGAGAAAAAATTATGTCTGAAATGCTCGATTATAAAAGCCGTTTAAGTGACCCTGCTAGCCGTAAATTTGAGACTTTTTCCTATTTACCAGCACTCACTCAAGAACAAATCCGTCAACAGGTTGAGTACATTGTAAAAAAAGGCTGGAACCCAGCCATTGAACACACTGAACCCGAACATTTGATGGATACCTACTGGTATATGTGGAAGCTACCCATGTTCGGTGAGACTGATGTGGATGCCATTTTGGCTGAAGCAGAATCTTGTCATAAAGCCAACCCCAACAATCACGTACGCTTGGTGGGTTATGACAATGACAAGCAATCTCAAGGGGCGGCCATGGTCGTCTATCGTGGTAAAACAGTCTAAGGTGTAGGCCTATGTCTGATCTACTCGATCAATACCGCATCCCAACAGAACCCTACTACCGTTCTGTTGCGGATGAGGTATCTCTCTTTGAAGCCGCTTACTCTGTGCGTATGCCAATGATGCTAAAGGGACCCACAGGATGCGGTAAAACCCGTTTTGTTGAATATATGGCCTACCGTCTTAATCGACCATTAATTACGGTAGCCTGTAATGAGGATATGACAGCCTCTGATTTGGTGGGACGTTTTCTGCTGGATCGTGATGGCACGCGCTGGCAGGACGGTCCTCTGGCAACGGCTGCTCGTCTGGGCGCAATTTGCTATTTGGATGAAGTGGTAGAAGCACGCCAAGACACCACCGTGGTGATTCACCCCTTAACCGATAACCGTCGTGTATTACCACTGGAAAAGAAAGGGGAGCTATTAAAAGCCCATCCTGATTTTCAGTTGGTTATATCCTACAATCCTGGTTATCAAAGCTTAATGAAGGATTTAAAACAATCCACCAAACAACGTTTTGGCGCGCTTGATTTTAACTATCCTGAACATGATATTGAGCGCGATATTGTGGCCCATGAAACGGGCGTGACCACTGAAATTGCCGATAAGTTAGTGGCCATTGCTGAACGAGCAAGAAACCTCAAAGGTCACGGTCTTGATGAGGGAATCTCAACGCGCATGTTGGTTTATGCAGGTAATTTAATTGCTAAAGGAGTATCGGCACACAATGCCTGTCGTGTGGCTCTAGTTCGTCCTATTACAGATGATCCTGATATGCGTGACGCATTAGACGCCGCCGTCACGACTTTTTTCTAGTCACTGACAATGACCTCTCAATTAGGTGAATACCAAGAACTGATTAGTGAATTGCCAGAGCGCGTGCAGGAGTTAGTACACGAGCACTGGCATGAAGCCTGTCGTTCTCTCTCGCCTTTGGGATTACATCATTACCTTCAAGGGGCACTCTCTCTCACCCACTTAAGACGTGGAGAAGAAGTCATATTGGCTTGGGTGACATGTTGCCCGTTAATTAGTAAAGATATTGGTGATGAGATACTTGATGATCTCATTAACTGCGCCCTTTCTTTGTCATCTAAAACCTCTGCAACGGTTGTGGAACGCGTCTTAAGTACTAGCCCCATTGCAGCAAGACGCTTAAACGATAAAGAACTTTTTGTGCAGTATTTACAGTTTCTCCAACAACTCTCAGCCAGCGCTCCACGGGGTATTCGACCCATGCTAGAGAATCTAGAGAGACTGTTTGAACAACTCACATTGGGAGGATTGCGACGCTGGGCTCAATGGGGAGCCAGTGCGTATAAAACCCAATTTGAAGAACAACTACAGTACTTTTCGCTCACCAGTCGTGAGTCTTTAGCTGTATTACAGCAAGAACGAAAAGGTGTCTTACTCGTTGATATTCAACGACGTATTAATATGTACTTACGAGCGCTCTGGGGACGTGACTTTTTTATGCGCCCCACCGCAGGTGACCTTGATAATCGACAAGGGAGCCAACCCTTCATTGAAGACTATTTATTTCATCTGCCTGATGCCCTAGATGATTTTGCTGGCATTTCAGCCATTGAACTCTATCGAGCCACCGCCGCCCATTGCGCAGCACACATGGTGGAGACGACAACTCCCTTATCTGCTGAAGCCTTGAATCCCTTACAAATGGCCATCATTGGACTGATTGAGGACGCCCGTGTTGAAGCATTGAGTTGTCAGCGCTTTCCTGGCCTTAAAAAACTATGGGGTGGTTTTCATACCATTACTCCAGAACAAAATCATCGTGCCGCAGATTACTTTGCTCGTCTAGCACGAGCATTAATTGACGACACCTATATTGACCCTGATCCATGGGTCAATGAAGGAAAAGTATTATTTACAACACAACAACAACGCCTTCACGATAACCAGCTCTCTTGGGATATCGGTGTCACGTTGGCTCATCGCTTCTTAGAAAAACGACTTGAATTTAATCCACGTCAAGATGTAATAACTATCCCCTATAGAGATGACAATCGCTATTTCTGGGAATTTGAGGGGTTTGATTTTGAGCGCGCTCTTGAAGCGGGATATGAATCCACCAAGCAAATCAGAAAACACGTTAATGTCATGGAAATGGCTAATGAAGTGGATGTAGAAAATGCGGGGGAAGATGCTGAGGAGATTTGGGTTTTGCCCACCGAACTCTATCCCTATGAAGACATGGGGGTATCTTACAATGAGAGTGAAGGGACTCCTCCTATCTCTGATCCCTATTACTACAGTGAATGGGATTACCACATTCAACTCGATCGTCCCTCGTGGAGTACAGTATTTGAAAAACACAGCAACAGTGACGATCCAGAAAAAATTAACGCTATTACCCTAGAACATAAACGTCTTATTTCACGCATGAAATTCCTTCTTGATGCCCTTCAGCCTCAAGGGGTGACGCGTTTGCGTAAACTCGAAGATGGCGATGAAATCGATTTAAATCGGGCCATTGATAGCGCCATTGAACTGCGAATGAATAAACAACCTGATCCGCGCATCATGATGCGCTCGATCAGAAAAGTGCGTGATATTGCCGTTTTGGTATTACTTGATCTCTCCCAATCCACCAATGACAAAGTGGTGGGTAGTGACAAAACTATTCTTGATTTAACCAGAGAGGCTGCTGCACTGTTAGCTGATGCCATACACAAGGTGGGTGACCCTTTTGCCATTCATGGCTTTTGTTCAGACGGACGCCATGAGGTCAGTTACTTTCGCTTTAAAGATTTTGACCAAGACTATAGCGATCAAGCAAAAGCCAAACTCTCTGGCATGACAGGACAATTATCCACACGCATGGGAGCGGCTCTACGTCATGCAGGTCAGCATATGGCCAAGCAGCGTGCACAAAAAAAATTGGTGTTATTGATTACCGATGGTGAACCCGCAGATATCGATGTACGTGATCCGCAATATCTGCGTCAAGACACTAAAAAAGCAGTAGAAAGTTTAGGACGTCAAGGGGTTCAGACTTTCTGCATGAGTCTTGATCCACGGGCAGATCAGTATGTGTCCCGGATTTTTGGTATAAAAAACTATATGGTGGTTGATCGGGTAGAACGCTTACCTGAAAAATTACCTCTACTGTATGCGTCACTCACACGCTGACGTATTACAATAAACAGACTATAAACATAAAAAAACAATAACAATAAGTAACCATAATTAAGCGCAGTATTTTTACATTGGGGAGGCAACATTATGCATTTGGGAAGAACAACCTTATCGAAGTTTCTCATTGAGAATATTAGTGGCACACAAGACGGTGCAGCTCTTGCAGCCTTACTCGTTGACGTGGCGGCAGCAGTTAAAGCCATTTCTGCTTTAAGTGCCAAAGGGGCTTTAGGAGGCGCCACGGGCACCCTTGATACCATCAACGTACAGGGCGAAACACAAAAACCTTTAGATGTTTTATCTAACACCGCCTTTGTTAATACCTTTCAGTTAGGTGGTTTAGTGGCAGGAGTTGCTTCTGAAGAGATGGATGACCCCTTCCCGATTCAACCTCCTCATACCAGAGGACCTTTCTTAGCTATTTTTGATCCACTTGATGGCTCATCCAATATTGATAGCAATGTCTCTGTGGGATCAATTTTTTCTATTCTACGTGCCCCTGAAACAGGTGAGCCTGTTTTACAAGATTATTTACAACCAGGTGTAAAACAAGTGGCGGCAGGCTATTCTGTCTACGGTCCAGCCACACTCATGGTAATTACGGTGGGTAATGGTACCCATGGTTTTACGCTTGATCGTGAAGTGGGGAATTTCATCTTAACCCATCCTAATATGCAAATTCCTGCTGATACCAATGAGTTTGCTATAAATACCTCTAATGAGCGTTTTTGGGAGCCTCCTGTCACGCGCTACATTGGTGAATGTAAAGCAGGCAAAACGGGTCCTCGAGAAAGAGACTTTAATATGCGCTGGATTGCCTCAATGGTGGCTGAAGTGCATCGCATTATGATGCGTGGCGGTATTTTTATGTACCCACGAGATACCAAGGACGTCAGTAAACCTGGTCGTTTACGCTTAATGTATGAGGCTAACCCCATGGGCTTCATTGTGGAACAAGCGGGAGGACGCGCATCAACTGGACGTGAGCGAATTTTAGATATTCAACCGGATCTCATTCACCAACGTGTACCCGTCATTTTAGGTTCGCGAAACGAAGTGGACCGGGTTGTACATTATCACGCCCAATATGATGCAGGGTCAGATCAACCTTATGAATCGCCACTCTTTAATGAGCGCGGTTTATATCGTCCATAAAATAATAACCACATAACATAACATCAAGCGAGGTCACCATGTCACGTAAACATCCTATTATTGCTGTAACCGGCTCTTCGGGTGCTGGTACTACCACTGTCATGAACAGTTTTAAACATATTTTTAGACGTGAAAAAATTCACGCACAAATTGTTGAGGGAGATTCCTTTCATCGCTACGATCGCAAAGCCATGCGCGCTGAAATGAAAGCGCAAGAAGAAAAAGGCAATATGAACTTTAGCCACTTTGGCCCTGAAGCTAACCTATTAAAAGAACTGGCAACACTATTTAAGTCTTACGGCGAAACGGGCACAGGTAAAATCAGAAAATACCTTCATGACGCAGGAGAAGCTGAACCCTTCAAACAAGAGCCAGGGACCTTTACACCTTGGATGGATGTGGAACAAGGTTCTGATTTAATGTTCTACGAAGGTCTACATGGTGCCTATGCGGATGCTGAAATCAATGTGGCTGCTAATGTTGATTTATTAGTGGGAGTGGTTCCTATTATCAACCTTGAGTGGATTCAAAAGTTGCATCGTGATCAAAAGTTACGTGGCTATTCACAAGAGGCTGTTACGGATACGATTTTGCGCCGCATGCCTGATTATGTCAGTCATATTTGCCCACAGTTCTCTAGAACTCACGTCAATTTCCAACGTGTTCCCACCGTTGATACCTCAAACCCATTCATTGCCAATGACATCCCCTCAGCTGATGAAAGTATGGTGGTCATTCGCTTTGCCAATCCTAAGGGTATAGATTTCCCCTACTTGCTTTCTATGCTCGATGATTCCTGGATGACACGACCTAATACACTGGTGATTCCTGGGGGTAAAATGGGACTGGCTATGCAATTGATTTTTACACCGATGATTATGAAACTGATGGATATTAAAAATAAGTCCTTTTAATTATGACACTTCAATTTGTTTTTTTTGATTTAGATGGCACCTTGATTGATACCGCAGGAGAAATCACTGAGGCCACCAACCGTGCTCTTGCTATGGATAACATCTCACCTCTACCAAGAGAGTTAGTGCAAAACTGGATTGGTAAGGGAACGGCTTGGTTATTTTCTCAAGCACTCGAGAGCGCCACAGGAGAAGGTAGCCAACAAGGTGCACGCTTTCAGCGTCTCTATCCTGAATTCTTAAAACAGTACGAAATTGTCACTGGACAATTGAGCGAACCCTTTTCTGATATGGAAAAGGTGTTGGCGCTAATAAAGAAAGAAGGAGTGAAATTGGGGGTGGTCACCAATAAAGAGCGCTCGTTAACCTTGCAACTTCTTGATCATTTAAATCTCACTCATTATTTTGATGTGGTGGTGGCAGGAGGCGACGCCAAACGAGGCAAACCCTACCCTGACCCACTGTTACTCGCTCTTGAGAAAGCAGGAGTAGATCGCTCTGGGATTCTTTTTGTGGGTGACTCAATTAATGATGTTGAGGCAGCTCGTGCCGCACAAATTTCCATCTGGGCCTTCACTCATGGCTATAATCATGGTTTACCCATTAGTGAAGCCAATCCTGATCGCGTCATCAATGGTTTTAACGATTTATACGAACAATTAAAAACAGAATTTACTTTTTTACCAATACATTAAATTAGAGAGGTATTAGAACATGGCACTCATCTCCTTAAGACAATTACTCGATCACGCAGCTGAAAACGGCTACGGACTTCCTGCTTTTAACGTCAATAACTTGGAACAAATTCAGGCTATTATGGAAGCTGCTAAAGCCACCAATAGTCCTGTCATCATGCAAGGTTCTGCTGGTGCCAGAAAATACGCAGGTGAACCCTTTTTACGTAAGCTTATTGAAGCTGCTGTGGAAATGTATCCAGAAATTCCTGTGTGTATGCACCAGGATCACGGCTCCAGCCCGTCAGTTTGTCAGCGCTCCATTCGTTCAGGTTTTTCTAGTGTGATGATGGATGGTTCTCTCATGGAAGACATGAAAACCCCCTCAAGCTTTGAGTATAACGTTGATGTAACGCGTCGCGTTGTGGATATGGCACACGCTGTTGGTGTGTCTGTTGAAGGTGAATTAGGTTGTTTGGGCTCACTTGAGTCGGGCATGATGGGTGAAGAAGATGGCCATGGTTCTGATGAACAATTAAGTCACGATCAACTCTTAACTGACCCCGAACAAGCTGCTGATTTTGTGCGTAAAACCCAAGTGGATGCGCTTGCAATTGCTATTGGTACCAGTCACGGAGCCTACAAATTCACCAAAGCACCAACAGGAGATACTCTGGCTATCTGGCGTGTTAAAGAAATCAATGCCCGTATCCCTAATACACACTTAGTCATGCATGGCTCCTCTTCTGTTCCTCAAGAGTGGTTAGAAGTGATTCGTGCCAATGGTGGTGACATCAAAGAAACTTATGGTGTGCCGGTTGAAGAGATTGTTGAAGCCATTAAGTACGGTGTTCGTAAAGTCAATATTGATACTGATATTCGTCTTGCAATGACCGGTGCTATTCGTGCTCACTTATTTAAAAACCCTGGTGAATTTGATCCGCGTAAATTCTTGAGTGACGCTAAAAAGGCGGCAGTAGGTATTTGTAAAGCGCGTTTTGAGGCTTTTGGTAGTGCTGGCCAAGCCGCCAAAATCAAACCTATTAGCTTGGAAATCATGAGCGAGCGTTACGCTAAGGGTGAGTTAACACCACAAGTAAAATAATTTAATCAAATTAGGGAGAGGAAAACCAATCATGACACAAGTGAGCACCAGCACAATGGCGAATGCAATTCGTGCATTAGCCATGGATGCCGTTCAAAAAGCCAATTCCGGCCACCCTGGAGCACCCATGGGTATGGCCGAAATGGCAGTAGCCCTATGGGGACGACATCTTAAACATAACCCTAAAAACCCACTGTGGCCTGACCGTGATCGCTTTGTGCTATCTAATGGTCACGCCTCTATGTTGATTTATGCCCTACTGCATTTAACAGGCTATGACTTACCTATTGAGGAAATTAAAAACTTTCGTCAATTACACAGCAAAACACCAGGTCACCCTGAATACGGTATAACTGCAGGGATAGAGACTACTACCGGCCCTCTCGGTCAAGGTATTACCAATGCTGTGGGGATGGCGTTAGCTGAACGAATGATGGCGGAACAATTTAATAAACCTAATCACGCTATTGTTGATCACTTCACTTACGTATTTATGGGTGATGGCTGTCTCATGGAAGGGATTAGTCATGAAGCCTGTGCATTAGCTGGAACCTTGGGACTCAATAAACTCATCGCCTTTTGGGACGACAATGGTATTTCCATTGACGGTCATGTGGAAGCCTGGTTTGCTGATGACACACCAAAGCGCTTTGAGGCTTATGGTTGGAATGTGATTCGTGCTGTGGATGGTCATAATGTTGAAGCCTTATCAACAGCTATTGAGAGCGCTAAAACCAGTTCAAAACCAACACTCATTTGTTGTCAAACCAACATTGGTCATGGCAGCCCCAATAAAGCCGGTACTCATGATGTTCATGGTGCACCACTGGGGCATGATGAAATCGCAGCCTCTCGTGCTGCACTCAATTGGCCTCACGCTCCTTTTGAAATCCCACAAGAAGTGTACGCGGCATGGGATGCATCTGCATCAGGTCAACAAGTCGAGCAAGCTTGGCAAGATAAATTCAATGCCTATGAAAAAGCCTACCCACAGGACGCCAAAGAATTTTTGCGACGCATGGCAGGTGATTTACCTAAAGAGTTTGAATTAACGGTGATGGAGTTTATTGCTAAGTGCCGTGATAAAGGAGAGACCATAGCTTCACGTAAGGCCAGTCAAAATACCTTAGAAGCCTATGGTCCAACACTGCCAGAGCTCTTTGGTGGTTCTGCTGATTTAACAGGATCAAACCTCACCAATTGGAGTGGTTCAAAATCGCTCAAAAAAGGAGTGCCAGGTAACTACTTAAGTTATGGGGTACGTGAGTTTGGTATGAGTGCCATTATGAATGGTGTGGCATTACATGGTGGCTTTATTCCCTATGGTGGCACCTTCTTAACCTTCTCAGACTATAGCCGTAATGCTTTGAGAATGGCCGCTCTCATGAGAATTCGCAGTATTTTTGTGTTTACTCATGATTCCATTGGTTTAGGGGAAGATGGTCCTACTCACCAGTCCATTGAACATGTGTCAAGCTTAAGGCTCATCCCCAATATGGATGTATGGCGTCCAGCCGATACCACAGAAACTGCTGTAGCCTGGGCTCAGGCAATTGAACGCAAACATGGTCCAAGTTGCTTGATCTTTAGCCGTCAGAACCTCCCTTTCCAATCACGGACCCCAGAGCAGATAGTAAATATCGCCAAGGGTGGCTATGTGTTGAAAGAAGCGGAAGGACTGGCACAGGCGGTCATTATTGCCACAGGCTCTGAGGTATCAATCGCAGTGGATGCTCAACAACAATTACTCAAAGAGGGGATTCCAGTACGTGTGGTCTCAATCCCTTCCACCTTTGCCTTTGATCAGCAAAGTAAAGAGTACATTGATAGCGTATTGCCTCCTGGTATACCACGTGTTGCTATTGAAGCCGGTTCCACTGCCCTTTGGTGGAAATATGGAACAAAAGCGGTATTAGGTATTGATACCTTTGGTGAGTCAGCTCCTGCTGGCGCACTCTTTAAACACTTTAAATTAACTGCTGAGCACTTAAGCTCAACTGTCAAATCGATCTTGTAGTTATTGCAGCGCAACAACCAATTGCTTGGTTGTTGCGTAATTTTCACTTGCAGTTTTCCATCTGTCACATTTTCGCAACAAACTCTTGACATAAATTTGCATTCATTCAGAATTGTAGTGTCGTACTTAGTCTTTAATTCTGTTTTAGTTATACATAGAAAAGTTCCACAAAAATATACTTGTCTGCACAACAAGGGCAGGATTAAAGGAATTTAAAAACTATTAGGGGGTTTTCACAATGAAAATTACTAGCTTTTTATTTAAAGCTCGGAGTGCTTTTTTAGCGCTCATGGGAGGGGTTGTACTACTCTCCTCATTGGATGCCAACGCTATTCCAGTATTTGCCCGTCAAACTGGATTTAAGTGTGTGGCCTGTCACGTAGGTGGGGAGTATCCACAATTAACTGCATTGGGTCGTTACTTTAAGTTAACAGGTTACACCCAAGGTGATGCTAAAAACATCTTTGGTGAAATGACTACTAACTTGGATCGTTCACCGTTTTCTGTATGGTTGCAAGCATCTAAACAGTGGTATGCAAATACTCAACCAAATGGGATAAATGGTACGGCACCTACTTCTGCGTTTGATGCACAAACTATTAGTTTATTTACTGGCGGTCACTTGACAGATAACTTAGGTGCTTTTATTCAATGGACTGCTGCCAAATATGATCCTTTAACTACAGTATCTACTGGACCAAGCACACCTTTAAATTGGACTGTATCAATAGATAACTCTGAAGTTCGTTTAGCAGACCATAGAGTTAATAGTTCTGGTGATTGGATTTATGGTGCATATCTTAATAACCGTATAACTATGTCCGACGTTTGGAATACGCAAGAAAATTGGACTTCAGATTGGATTGGTTATTTTAATTCAGGGTTTAACGGTGTAGCTGGTTTAGCACCTCAAACACAGCTTCAAGGTGGATTATCCCAACATAATGTAGTTGGACTAGGTACTTATTTATTCAAAGATAAAACCTGGTATGGTGAACTAGGTGTTTATAGAAAAGTCTCAAACGGGCCCTTATCTGTTTTTACAGAGGGGGTAGATGCTGCAAGTGCACCAAGCTATAACAATAACTTGTATACACGTTTTGGTTATAACAAAGAATGGGGACCTCATGAAGTCTTTTTTGGTCTTCACGGACTGTTTGGTTCAGGTGACCCTTATGGTGTAAACAATTTATTTAGCCTAGCAAATGCACAAGCCACATGGCAAGATATGGGGGTAGATGCACAATATCAATATATTTTAGACCCTCATTATTTCGCAGCACATTTCCGTTTAACACATGAAAATATGCAAAATAGCGCCCCTCTAGTTGGCGGAGTTGTAGCTAATAATGCTAATACATTAAATGAGTATTGGGCTGATATGACATACATTTATAAAGCTAAGTACGGTGCAATGTTATTCTTCCATGGTGCAAGAGGAACAAATGACACGACACTGTACTCTAGCGGAGTAAATGGTAGCCCTGATTGGGATTCAATTATGCCAAGTGTTTTCTGGGCACCTTATCAAAATATTCGTATTGGCGTAATGGAGACTTTTTATACACGTTTAGGTGGTACCACCTCAAACCTAATTACCAATGCCAATAACCTCCCAGGTTCATTAAGTCCACACTCATTTAACACTACCATGCTCTATGGCAGTGTAATTTATTAATATAGAGAGGAATGACTATGAAAACAATTACCAAAATCATCTCACTCTCAGCCATGACACTGGCTCTAGCCTCTTGTGCTGATTTGGGATCCAACCCAACTCATTCCAGTGAGAGAAGTCGTAATCTAAATAATCCAAACGTGACAGGATCTACTTATGCACAACAAGTTTGTTCAACTTGTCACGGATTAAATGGTCAATCAATTAATCCAACATTCCCAAACCTGGCTCATCAGACAAAAGAATATATAGCAGTTGAGTTACATGAATTAAAGGATGAGACGCGTCTTGACCCAGCTGCTCAACAATTCATGTGGGGTGTTGCTCGTAATTTAACTGACAAACAAATTGATCAACTTGCGGAGTATTTTTCTAAACAGCCTGCACCTGTTAATACAGCTTATGCTGATCCTAAACTAGTTGTTGAAGGTAAAAAAATATGGCAAGAAGGGAATCTATCAGGTGGTGTTCCTCCTTGTTCAGGTTGTCACGGAGAAAACGCTGAGGGTAATGCTAATATTCCGCGACTAGCTGGACAACATAGTGATTATATTTACAAACAATTAACCGTATTTAATGACGACTATGAGTTAGTAAATGATCACAAAGACATTCAAAGTAACCTTGAAGATCCGGGCGTTACTGAAAACGGTGAACCTTGGCGCGCCGGCAACAACGGTGCTGTTATGGAGCTTATGTCTCATGGCCTAAGTAAAGAGCAAAGAATGGCAGTAGCTAATTACTTACAAACATTAAGATAAACATTGCTTTTAGTAACAATAAAAAACCCTGCTTAGGCGGGGTTTTTTATTTCTGTCGTAATAATTATTACTTCTCTTGCTAAAGAAAGCCAATCTCGGTAAAGTAAAACTATCTTTCAATTTTTATCATAATCATTATGTTAAAAAACTTATTAATTTCATCAGTATTTGCACTTACCTTAATATCCTGTGCAAATAATTCCACAACAAGTTTTGGCTCTGGACAAGGTGATGCTGTTGATCCTGTTAAATCACAATTATTTGGCGACATGCCCCTGCCTCCTGGAATAAAACTTAATAACGATCACTCTATGATTTTAGGTGGTGGCAATAATTGGGCAGGACACGTGGAACTAGCTGGGAATCAAAGTTTAACTGATACCTATGTTTTTTTTAAAAATCAGTTTCCAGTTGCCGGATGGACTTTAGTCTCAGCAACAAAATCCAAATCAAGTTTATTAGTGTTTACAAAAGCTGACCGTATCGCAACTGTTGAGATAACAGATGGTGGAGGAATTATGGGTAGCAATTCAATTATCCTTCTCACAGTAGCTCCTAAAGACACTCTCGACCCTGGTGGATCATCGAGCAGCAGTCCTACTAACCTACCCGCAGGTCAACCAGCTCAATAATCACTTTTGTATGTTGATGCAATACTTACTGTATTTGCATGTAGACGAACGGTGATGTTGAGATCATTACCATAGCCGCCACCCATTACCACAGTGCAGGATGCCTTGTGCTTTCTTACCCAATTAAAGACCTCTTTATCGCGCTTTATTAAGCCCTCTTCTGTAATCTTAAGGCGCCCTAACCGATCATTGTCATGGGGGTCAACACCTGCCAAATAAAACACAAAATCAGGTTTTATTTGTTCCTCAATATGACTTAACGCATTTTCTAGTAAATCCAGATATATGACATCGTTACAACCATCAGGTAGAGCAATATCAAGATCACTTTTTTCTTTAGTGAAGGGATAGTTATTTTTACCATGCATAGAAAAGGTAAAAACATCTGAATATTGAGACAAAATAGCAGCGCTACCATCACCTTGGTGTACATCTAAATCAATAATAACAATACGCAAATCAGGATAATTGTCTAATAAAGCGAGTGCCGAGACTGCAATATCATTAAATACGCAAAAACCACTACCACGCTGGTAATGAGCATGGTGAGTTCCTCCGGCCAAACTCACTGCTATCTGATTTTTTAACGCAGTTAATGCAGCCTGATAGGTGGCTCCCACAGAGCGAAGAGATCTTTCCACCATTTTGGGGCTCCATGGAAAACCAATTTCCTTGATTTCTGACTCAGTGAGTGTTCCCTCTATGACACGATGAATATAATCCCTGTCATGGGCCAAAAGGAGATTTGTTAACTCAATTTTTGGTGCTTCATGAAATACAATATTTGGTAATTGACGAACCTCGTCAAAGAGCATGGCATATTTATCCATAGGAAAACGATGCCCAGGAGGAAGAGGTAATACAAAATGATGGCTATAGTAAACGTCTAACACATTGAATTAGTACGCATGCTCTTTCAACGCTTCCAGAGTAACCACCGAGAGTGCTCGCACATGAGTGCTTTGTAACACCACAGGAGGAGCCACTCCAGAAAGATAGGCTTCCTGCCAACGGGTTACACATAAACACCAACGATCTCCCGGTTGTAAGCCTTTAAATCGATATTCAGGACGAGGGGTAATAAGGTCATTCCCTCTTTTCAGAGAAAAGTGTAAAAACTCTTCGGTCATAACAGCACATACCACATGACTACCCACGTCATCCATACCCGTATGACAACATCCATCTCTAAAAAAACCTGTTAAAGGAGAATAAGAGCACGCCTCTAGTGGCCCATCCAGTACATTCTTAGCATTGATTTCCATAATTATCGACTTTTAAGACTCATCCTTGATAACACACTGATCTTATCAACTCTTTCATGTTTATAAACTGCTGCGATGTGAATAAACAATACCCCATATAAAGAGTAATTTAGCGTTGTGTGAATAATACCAAACACATGGTGTAGATATTCTTTTGTGACGGGATTTAAATTCATAATAAAACTGATTCTAGGCCATGATATTAAACCAAACAATGTCAATGGATGAGTACTGGCATCCTTCCATGCAGAATCATGTAACCAGCCGGTTAATGGAACTAATAGAATTAAAATATATAAAAGGGTATGCCCTAAAATTGCCAAACGTTTCTCCCATATTTTTAAATGAGTGGGCATGGTGGGGGCTTTGTGTGTAATACGCCAGAGAATACGTAAAGCAACTAATAATAAAACTGTAATACCTAATGACTTATGGAAATTAATAATTGGTCTAATTACACTCTCACCCCACCATTCATCCGTTAGTGCCAACACACCATTAAATAAGATTAATCCCGCAATAAGCCAATGGAGTAATTTCGCAAAATACGTGTAATTTTCAGAAGAAGTATTCATCAATCCGCCAAAACGTCAATAAAACAATTAGTTAGTAGAGTTTTTTAATTGTAAAGGGTTCCCTTAAAATGGAACCTAATAACAAAATCCCATTCAAAAGAAGTACCTTTAATTACTTGAATCATTATGAATCAACTTGATGTTGCTTTTTATCGCTGTTCGCCAAGGCTTGCTCCCCGCCCTGCCCCCCTTATAAGCTACATCTTGACCATTGGCGTCACACTGCTATGGTTAGGGCTATTAAGTCGTGCTGTTGCAGTTAATAGCCTCTTGGCCTGGTCTGCTGGTATTGTTTATGTGGGATATGATACGTTTTTGATTGTTTTTATCACACTGACTAGTTTTCCTTTAGTTTTCAAAGAAAAAGAAACCAAAAAAAATCCTCAATCAAGCAATCACACTGTGGGGATAATTATTCCAGCGTACAACGAGGCACCCGTATTGGTGAGAACACTTCACTCTCTCCTGACGCAAAGCGTCCAAGCTGACAAAATAATCTTAGCAGACGATGGCTCCACCGATAATACCAGTGACGTGTTACAAGAGTACCTTCAACTTGATAAGCCACAACTTGGACATATCAGCTCAGCCTCCCCTGTCTTTCCTAATGTCTATTGGCTACGCTTATCTCACGCAGGTAAAGCCCATACACTAAACCACAGCCTTACTCATTTACACACTGATCTTGTCATGACGGTGGATGCTGATACAAGACTCGATCCTATAGCCATAGCAGAAGCCAAAGATTATTTTAATCAACATAAAGAGGTGGTTGCTGCTACAGGTATTTTGACTCCTCAATGCTATCCTAATGTAAAAGGTAAAATTCTAGAATTCTTTCAGCGTTATGAATATGTCAGAAACTTTATTTCACGCTACAGTTGGATGCGAGTTGAAAGTTTATTACTGATCTCCGGTGCCCTTGCCCTATTCAAACGCGATGCGTTAATCGCTGTGGGTGGTTTTGATCATGAGTGTTTAGTGGAGGATTATGAAGTGATTCATCGTCTTCATCGCTACAGTGTTGAGCATCACCTTAATTGGCGTACTGCAGTTATTGGACAAGTGCAAGCCATCACAAGCTCACCTTCCACTGTCAGCTCCTTTTTAAAACAACGACGCCGTTGGTTTGCAGGCTTTCTTCAAACCCAACATTGGAACTTGGATATGATTGGTAACCCTAAATTTAAATTACTTGGGTTAATCATGATGCCCATCAAAACCTTCGATACCCACCAACCTGTCTATGGGTTATCTGCCTTCGCTCTGTTATTGTGGTATTTGGTCAGCGCTCAATGGCCATTAGTGATTGGTATCTTATCCATCATGTTAACCAAGGCGGTATTTGATAGTATTTATCATGTGTGGTCAGTTATTCTCTATCGACGCTGGACTGGACAAAAACATACTACGCCGCTTGTTTATGCATTGCTCTCCTCGTTTCTAGAGCCCTTTAGTTTTCAATTATTGCGCCACTTAGGAGCCACATTGGGCTGGCTTCACTTTATGACTGGACAACGTCAATGGGGTAAAGAATTACGTCGCGAGGCCTCTTAAGTTTATTTAACTTGATCAATCAAGTATGAGGGAATAGGTAATCCCTCTTGATGCCAAGAGTTTAAAAGCTCTTCTAGAGATTCTGTTTCATCAAATAAGCTTTTGTGAATCCCAGAGCGCACTAATACACTATCCATATTCATGGTTGAGGCACCCAGTACATCGTGATGAATAGAATCCCCTACCATCACAATACGATGAGGTTGCGTGAGATGATACTTTTCCATGGTGTACTCATAGACCAATGAATCAGGTTTACCGATAAACTCAACCAATCCCCCCAAGCTCTGAAAGTATTGACCATAAAACCCTACACTTGGCTGAATGCCATGTGGGGTAAAACGATTTATATCAGGATTAATACATAACAAGGGTAAATGGCGACGATTTATTTCTGACATCAGTTTCAAATAAAATGAATGTGATTGATCCTCTAGGAGTCCCGCTAAGACCACAGCCTGATAGTCATCTAAGTGAGTAAAATTCTGCTCTATCCCACCTAATGACTGATAGTCAGAGTCTAACCAAATCAATTTTTTAGAGGTGAAGGTACTTACTTTTGCGTGCTTAACAGACAATGCCCAACGAGCCACATCACCACTTGTCACAATATGTTGAGTAAACTGCGGAAGTAATCCGATTGCTAATAATCTTTGACGATTTATCTCAGCAGGTTTACCTGAATTACTCAAAATAATTATCTGTTTATTGAGTCCTGACAGTTTTTCTAAAGTCGCATTAACATGTGGATAGAGAGTTAATCCATTATGTAATACTCCCCATTGATCAAATAAAAAGGCTTGATAGTGCCTAGCAATTGACAGCAGTGAATCAATAGACCGAATTGTGTGATCACAGGAATCTATTCCATGTATTTTCATTATCGCTACTCCTTAAAAGAGACCAACCTAACAGGTTATCCATTGACCATGAGCATATTGTCTAAACTCATCATTCTGCCAACTCAGTACATGTAACCAGTGACCATCTACCAAGCTTTGTAATAGTGGATGTTTATTAATCACTGTCTCAATTGCACTCTCAGATGCATCAATAATGACCGTTAAACGTTGCGCCTCATGTAACCACTCCTTACCATCATGAAGCGATTGTTGAGCCAGTCCTATTCGTAAGTCACCACTATTACCCTCAAATACGCCAATGTCCCCACCCACAACGTTATGTAGTAATTTATTACCACTGCCAAATAAATCAGGCAGAGTACGCGAGGTGAAATAACTCATATTGATCCAATGAGCTACAATCATCGGTGCTAACAGTATTTGTTCTAATTGTGTTAAGTCAGCATCCTCATCAGCATTGTATTCATGGAGAAAGATCCTTCCCTGTAATTGACAGTGCCGAGTTTTGGAGCGTTTAGCCACGATCAGTGCAGCATTATTAATTAACCCCCATTCAGGCCTTACCTGAGCCCAATTGTGAGTTTTTTGTCTTTTGGATGCGTGAGTGAGACTTAACTGTGGATCTAATAATTGTTCTGTGGCTTGATTGAATACGCTTAACAGTGGCTCAAGTGATTTATCCTCACTCACATGAAGTAACTCAATACACTGGGCCGTTGTATTATGATGGGCTGCAATGAAGCGTGTATCCTGAGGGAGTGCATAGCCCTCCTCAGCCAACCGTTGACGTAATGTATAGTCATTAAGCAATTGCACCATCAATAAGGCATTAAGTGCTCCTGATTGACCGCCACAGGCACCACAATCTAAGGAGTGTTGATGAGGATTATTTACAGTTTGTGCGCCATGGCCAACGATAATAACGCGTTTGGCTAATTTATTATTAAGATCAGTTCCTTTTAAAAAGGCTTTGATAGCAGAGATCTTACTCTCCTCACTCATGGTAAGAGTTAACTGATTAATACCCTTAGAAACCTCTTGATAGTGATGAGGTAATTGAACAGTAGGACGTTTAAATAAATTAGCCACTAGAGAAAATAAATAGGTGAATCCCATTCCCTCAACCCATAATAAAGAAGAGAGAGGATGACTTTTGATCTGTTCTTGATAACATTGAACAGCATGACTCACCTGCTTCTTTATTTTTGCTAGTATTCCTGTCTGTGGGTCACTTGATGTATCTTTAACAAGACCAACTGGCTTCAATAACCCATGAAAATAATGGGTCTCTTGACCCGGTTGTTTATAAGTCACGGGGATACCAAAAAAACCAGCAAAACCCCGAGTTTCAATACCTGGATCTAGACTCTCGAGAGTTTGTCTCATGGGTTCAGAGCGGACATCAATACAAAACACCATTTGGGTATGGCATACATCAGTATTGTTTAAAGCCGTAGGTGCTGGCTGTAACACTTTAATTAATGTTTGTTGATACTGGTATTCTTTTAGCCACAAAGCACTATAGAGATAATTAAGGTGATCTTGTTGTGCTGTTGATTGATCATCACACCATTGTGCTTGCCAGTCAAACCAAGCTGAATCCTCTGTACGACTTGTGTCGTCAATTAAAAACTCCCAAGAGAGAATAATAGCTAATAAATCACTTAAAAAACTGCCTTTGAGTGCCCCCTCACCATACTGATCTTGGTAAGCGCACCACGAGGCCCAACCTGGAAAACTAAAGAGAGCCTGTTGAAACCATTTTTTCCAATGGAGTGAATTAACCGATAATTCATTAACAATAAAGGGGATTGCCCCTTGTGAATCGAAAGGTAATAATTTGATTCGTTGGCTTATTAATTGATTAAAACCAGCAAATTCTAAATTCCATCTTTTCTCAAGATGGTTTCTCCAGAATGCATATAATCCTTGCGGTGTGTCATCACGCCACTGGCTTTGTTGTTTATCTGCAAAGGCTGCTGTGGTTTGAGAAATTTGATAGCGAATTGCATGATGTAACTGACCGTTGAGTGGTTGTTTCTCATCAACAATCTGAAACAAGCTCTTTTTTGGTTGCAATGGCTGTGTTGCCTCATGGTCATTCCATTGAAGATTATCACCATGCAAAAAAGTATAGTGTTGAGCTTGTTTTTTTAATTCCTCATTATTTAAAACACTTGGTGCTAAAGGTATCGAAGGGGTATCTAACAATGACTGCCCAGTGCAAGCAGTAAACTCTGCAGCCCATTGTTTAAAGGGTGTATTAACTTTATGCCAAAAGGGATTGACAGCAATTTGCTGAGTTAGCGACCATTGTGGCGCAATAGATGTTAAGGCCTCTTTTAATGCAAGATCAAGTGTGTTTTTCAAGATGTCAGGGGATTCACTATAAGGTTTCATTTAATACTCTCCCAAGAGCATTGGTGACAAGTTGTTTTGGTTGATGAAAAACTGCCTCCACAGGCCGACTTACCCAGTTCGTCCACAAGGTATCTAAATAAAACCCTTCATAAGCGAGCGTATTAAGCCGTGATGAATTGGCTAACATTTGATGACTCATGATCAACCAATGGATAAGATAAGTGACAGCAAGAATGAAAAGTATGGGTAGTGTAATAAATGAGGGTAAGGGTAATTCTGTTGGGATCACTGGATGCAACAATACATGCAACATCATGAACACGGTAATAAATACGCATTGCATGATTAGTTTGACCCACACAGTCAGAACAGTATCTTGTTTCATTAACCATAAACCAGGAGACAACAGTAAAGCCAAAAATAGACTCTGTTGTATGGAAATGGCAGCATAACCCAACGAGTGATGAACCACTCTACCGGCCAAGAGTATGAATAGAATTGAGAGAGTGAAGGCTAATAGCGGTGACAACCATCTGGCTGATACCTCCCCAAACCTCTCTTTTAACTGTTGCTTAAGTGGTTGCTCATGAACCCGGTGCCCTGATAATAAAAACGCCTGCGCTTTATACAATGAATGGCCAAGTAAATGGATAAATGCCATTTCATACCAGCCTTGAGCACACTCAATAAGTAGAAAACTCATTTGCGCAGTGGTTGACCATGCCAATCTCACCTTTATAGAGACTCTCGTTAACATGACGATACTTGAGAGAATGAGACTAATGAGTGCCATAATGGCGACCACTTCTCGAACTGTAACGTAATGCGTCCACCAGGGATATAAACGTAGCCACATCATGCCCGACAAATTCACCACTCCTGCGTGCATAAAGGCAGAAACGGGGGTGGGTACTTCCATCACCTGTATAAGCCAACCATGAAAAGGCATGATGGCGGTTTTTAACATAAAAGCAACAGCAATAATCAGTAGATACAGCATGACACTACTTTCTTGGGTTAATGACAGCGCATGAGAGAGCGTTGTAATAGACCAAGAGTTGTAATGTATGGCTAAGCCAAATAGACCAATTGCCATTAATAAATTCGCAATCATGTCGTTCACGAATTGTTTATGAGCAATGGTATGGGTATGAGGACGATGTGGGTAGAACAACAATAATTTATTCACTAATAAGCCTACCACTACCCAGGATAAGTACACAGCAAGAATTGATTGGCTAAGTAATAGCACCACCACACAGGAAGTAAGACTAAGTAATAAACGGAGAAAATAAGCACGGTTTTTTTCACCATCTAAATAGTCATAGGCAAAAGAAAAAATAACAATACTCAATAACTCAACCAGAGTGAGTAGAGAGAAAGACAATAAGTGAGAGGTATCATGATTTTGAAAAGCACTCACAGACAAGGTGATAGTAATCAATAATGACAGAGTAAGAATCAAGGGTATTCTCTTTACAAGGTTCATTGAACTGTAGGAGAGAACAACGGTTAATCCATGCAATAGTAGAAGGAGTGGTAATGTCATTTTGTCTAACCATTAAAAATATAAGGTTAGTTTGACAGCGGGCTATTAATAAGTAAAATAGATAAAATGTATTTTATTATTCACTTTTATAGAACAATGTGAAATGAATCAACTCAACTATCATCATTTATATTATTTTTGGCGTGTGGCTAAAATAGGCCATTTAACACAATGCGCAGAGAAACTACATATTGCTCAATCAGCTCTGTCAGCGCAAATCAAACAATTAGAAGAGGAAATAGGCCAACCCCTCTTTCTACGTAATAATCGTAAACTAACCCTAACAGACACAGGCTACCAAGTACTACGGTATGCGGAGGCCATATTTAATTTAGGTAACCAATTACTAAATGAAATCAAACAAGGAATTGGTAGCAGCAACAAAATTATCCGTATTGGTGCAGTAGCCACCCTCTCTCGTAATTTCCAGGAGAACTTTATCCGCCCCATTTTTGAGGATCCTGAGGTACGTTTAGTATTAGAGTCAGCAAGCTTAAACGAATTATTAGAGCGTTTAAAACTTCATCACCTTGATTTAATCCTGTCCAATAAACCAATCGCCACAGACCATGAAGCCCATTGGCGTTGTCGATTGATTGCTAAACAGAGTGTGAGTTTAATTGGTCCACCACGACGTTCAAAAAAAGCCTTTAATTTTCCTGAAGACTGCCACAATTTACATTTACTGTTACCCGGCATAACCAGTGATATACGTAGCCAATTTGATGTATTGTGTGAATCACTTAACTTTCGGCCTGAACACTATAGTGAAGTGGATGACATGGCTATGTTACGTCTCTTAGCACGTGATAAGACGGGAGTAGTGTTGGTTCCTGAAGTGGTAGTACAAGATGAATTACAACAAAAAACCTTAGAAAAATACTGCACGCTACCTAATGTATCGGAGAACTTTTACGCCATTAGTTTAAACAAAGCCTTTCCTTCTGATATATTCAATAAATTGTTAGGAGATAATTAATTATTTTCTGTTAAAGTGCTGACTAACAAAATATCGCATATCCTGCATATTCTGTTTAAAGTGTCGACAGCCATCGCAAAACAGTAAATGAAAGCGAATATTGAGTTTTTCTAACCAAGTTAAGGATCGATCCTGCCCTTGGGAAATAAGCTCGGTGGTTTTATGACAATTCAACATTTTTTTTACTCGTATTTTCTAAAAACCAATTATTCTCTAGACATTCTCTTAATCGTAAACGTGCTCGATACAGTAAAACATTAATGTTAGTAACCGTTAAATCAAGACTGGCTTCAATTTCTTTTACCTCTAGCCCCAAATATTCGCGCATCATAAATATCTGCCCTTGTTTTTTTGGAAGATGCTCAAGACAGATTTCTAAAACTAACCAAAATTGTTTATCAATTGCAGTTTGTTCGGGGTTACTCCAAGCCGCAGGCTTCTCATCATCAAGCCACATCCCTTTTTGATCAAATAATTCATCAAGATTTGCCTCATCATCCTCAGTCATAGAGCTGATAGTAATCTGGCGTGATTTATGGCGAATTAAATCAATAATTTTATTCTTGAGAATAGCGAATAACCAAGTTTTAAAGGCTGACTCACCCTGAAATTGCTGGCTATTTTTTAAGGCCCCTAGGATGGCCTCTTGCACCACATCCTCTGCCATATGTTTATCACCCAACTGCATCATGGCAAACTTAATCATAGTTCGCCTTATCTCTTCAAGAAATTGGGGATTATTAAGTATAGCCGCCTCAAGTGTGCTCATAATGCATCCGATTAATAACTATGAGCATATTGTATCTAACAATACTAATTATCTCTCATCTTTTAATAAAATTGAGAATACCCCATCACTTCGATTCGTTTATCTAATAAGATTTGCCTATTGGGATTTAAGGATAGTGCCCTATCAATGCGTTTATCACGTTCATGTAACAGTTCTGGCAGCGATGTCTTAACTGCCAGTGACATTACCGTATTTAACCAATTGGCGATCAACTTATTAGGTAAATAACTATCCTGTTTACTGTCCGCATCATCAATCCGCCACTCTTTAGCGAATTTCAGTGTTTTTTTAGCTTCCTGCCAATAATCGCCAACCACCCATTGGTTAACCAAAAACCAACCGAGTGGCTCACCGGTTAAACTTAAGTCTAATGCGGCAATATGTGTTGTAATCTGCTGATTCAGTTCAATATGTGGTGGTTGCCAGCGTTTAAAAAAATGAATATGGAGAGAATCACGTTGACCGCTAGCATGGCGATGCATAAAACATTGTGCACCCGATTGCTCATCGATATAGTCATTGGGCGGATAATGATCTTCTTCGTTTTTAGAAATAGCTTTGCATGAAATATTTAGGGGAATATTCATGAATGCATGAATAATACTTCCAAAGCGTTCTCTTAAACGGTAATCACTCTCTGCAAACTGTCGATACGCCCTAGCGCTAGCGGTCATTTTAATGATTCCTTACATTTTTTTAGCACCACACTTAGGAGCGCATTTGGCACCACATTTATTCATTTTTGCACTACATTTTTTCATATCTTGCTGCTTATCTTTCATATTTTTACCAGCGCACTTGGTCATTTTTGCATTACATTTCTTACCACTACAGGGTGCACAGGCAGCATAAGCACCGCCTACTGCTGCTAATAATGAGGCTGTTGCTAATGCTGAGATCAGTTTTTTGTTTTTCATGTTAAATTCCTTAATCAAGTGTATTAATCAATTTGTCTAATAAGACAAAATATAGTCGTCACACCACAACTTTTATTACACTCTCAGGATACTTTTTTAGAATTTAAAATCCATTGCTCTAATGTCTGATAGAGAAAGAACAAAATCAGCATCATCAAACCGATGAAAATTAAAATTAAATAATTCAGCGAAGGTAGCGGGGCAAATGAAAACAACTGTGCCAGATAGGGAACATTAACAATTAACTGCAAGGAAAATAACGTAAGAATCACTACAACCCATGTCACTTTGGGTGTGTTAATCAAAGAGCTAGAAGCTAATTGAAAGACCAATAATAAGGCTAAATTAGCTAATACCAACACCTCAAAAGCCATAGCCCGCGATTGGTTCACTTCAGTACCAATATGAATCTGCCACTGATAAACCATCAACACAACCACTGTAATACATAATCCTTGGACAATACTTCCCCACAAATACTGCACGTTTAATAAATGCTCAGTCTGTAGTCTGGGGGCTCTCGTCATGATATCTTTTTGATTAGTGTGTGCTTCGAATACAATTGAGCAAACAGGGCCAATTACCAGCTCTAAAAAGGCAATGTGCATCGGCATTAAAATTTGTGGGTAGCCAAATAAAACAGGCAATAACGTTAAGCCTATCACTGGGATATGAACTGCTAAGGTATAAATGAGGGCTTGACGTAAGTTGGCAAAGATTTGTCGTCCAAGCCTAATGGCTGACACAATGGATAAAAAATCATCTTCCATTAACACTAAGGATCCTGCCTCACGAGCTACATCAGTCCCTCTCTTACCCATAGCAATTCCAATATGAGCTGCTTTCAGTGCGGGCGCATCATTCACCCCATCACCGGTCATAGCAACAATTTCGCCCTGCGACTTTAACATCTCCACAACCATTAGTTTTTGCTGAGGGGTCACCCTAGCAAATACATTGACTGTTTTCATGAGTGCCAATAAGTCCTGTTTACTAAGCCCAGCTAACTCTTCACCAGTAACGGTTTGGGTGTGATGTATTCCTGCCTGATGAGCCAGTGCCTTTGCCGTGTGCGGATGGTCTCCAGTCATCATAATGACTCTGATTCCAGCATGGTGACAGGTGGTTACTGCATCAGCTACGCCAACACGTAATGGATCATTAAATCCAACTAACCCCACCCATTGAAAATCAAACTCATGTTGATGTTGCGGCAACCGATCGGTTTTACCATATAACGCTTTCGCAACTGCTAACACTCGCCAACCCCGTTGAGCCATGTCAGCCACTGTTTGAGCTATGCGTTTTGATTGCATGTTATCTAAATGACACAAATCAATTATGGCTTCGGGTGCCCCTTTGGCGGCAACCACTCGCCTTGTCTGATCAAAAGATTGCCACAGATGTGACATTGCTAATAATTCAGGGGATAAAGCGTAAGCCTGTATGAGCGACCAATCAGGATGGTTATGTTCTGTATCAGATAAATGCTGTTTAAAAAACTGTAGAAAGGTCATCTCCATGGGGTCATGTGGAGTCATGTCACTTGCTAATACTGCGTACTCTAATAATTCATGAAACTCTTCTGGTAGTGATTGATTGTCTAGGGAGTTGATCTCAAGCAATGTATTTTCTACTGCAAGACCTGCTAAAACCATTCGATTTTCGGTCAACGTACCTGTTTTATCAACGCAAAGCACAGTCGTTTCGCCTAAGGTTTCAATAGCACTCAAGCGCCTTGTCAGTACACACTCTGATGCAATTCGTCTGGCACCCAGAGCAAAAAAGACTGTCATAATAACCGGAAACTCTTGAGGAAGAATTGCCATTGCCAAGGTAATCCCTGCTAACAGCCCCTCTAACCATCCTCCTTTTAGCCACCAATATAAGGATGATAAGAGTACACAAAGACCACCAGCGATCAAGGCTAAGCGTTTGGTTAATAATGTAATTTCTTGTTGTATGGGAGAAGACTCTAAGGAGAGACTTGTCAGAGAATGGCTAATCTTACCAAGTGCCGTTTTGTTACCAATCTCTGTGATCTCAATTAAGGCTCTACCACGCACAACCAATGTCCCTGCGTAGATAGAATCATGGTTAAACTTATTAACTGCTTCAGCTTCACCGGTTAACATGGATTCATCAATGGCTAAGTCCTGTCCATCTTGTACAACTGCATCTGCTGGAATACGATCTCCCTCAGACACCAAAACCACATCTTCACGAACCACATCTTGACCTGCGATTCGGGTTAATTGTCCATCACGAATAACTAAGGCTCTAGGACTGGCAAGATGTTTTAATGCATTCAATGCGTTTTCAGTTCTTCTCTCTTGCAAGACAGTAATCAACATAATAATGATGATAAAGCTCACTAAAGCCAATGCTTCTGCTATATCCCCTAACACAAAGTAAATAATGCCGGCACCCAACAACAATAAAAACATGGGTTCTTTGAGAATGTCTTTTGAGATGATTAATAATATACGCTCTTCATTAGCGTACAGAATATTCCTACCTTCACGTCGTTGACGTTCAAGTACGGTATTAGTATTTAAACCGTGCGGAAAAGAGGTATACATATTTCCTCATCATAGTTGTGATTCGGAAAAATTCAAGATAGGTATTTATACAAATTATGCCAGTTTTGAGAATTTCATACCCAACCATAAGCTAAAAAAGCGTTTCATGTTTAGATATATAGACGAATTCTTAAGTCCGCAATGAGAATTACTGAGCGTTCTTGTAAAGGCTCTCTGATGATGATTAAAACTGCTCTCCTAAACGGAAAAAGCCCTATTTCCTACTTATTAGCAGACCTGCAGCCGCAGATTTTTGCCACACGCTTGTACGTAGCGGCGCAGCGTGGCGACCGATGGTGAATGCTTACCTGTTGCCAGCGATTTTTCAAGACGGGCAACCGCCGGCGCTTGCCTGCCCATACGCGCAGCAAGTTCAGCCTGCGTCAGTCCCGCATCCTGCCTAGCCTTGAGTAAGGCATCGAGTAGCTCACCTTCTTCACGCTCGATGCGCTCAACCTCGGCCTTGACGCCGGAGCGCTTCATCAGGGTATTGATCACTTCATCATGAGTTTTCATGCTTAACCTCTTTCAAGCGGCTCATCGCCGTATCTAACTCGCGCACGGGAGTGCGGTTGGTCTTCTTCACAAAACTGTGCAACATCACGATCCGCCGTCCCACTTAGGTGCAGTAAAACACGCGCGCAATTCCTTCCGCACCTATGAGCCGAAGTTCAAACAAACCGTAATTCATGGCCTTGGTATGCGGCTCACCCAGATTGGGACCCAGCGCCATCATGCGCCGAGTTAACACCACATATCGCGCAGCCAACGTGTCGGGCAAGTTTAAGATCTCATCTTGGACGGTTTTGCTGTAATAGCGGATTACGTATTACATTACGAAAACAGTAACAAATTTGTTAATTTCAATCAAGCCTGTAACGATCGCCTTGCCGCACTAGAAGGAGCTGTGACTTGTCGAAGAAATGTATCAGATCAAACAGATAAGCTGATTATCGCCGAACATAACAAGGTAATTGACGCGTAAGAGAATTTGACTTTTTATAAATATAACGACACAAAGGAAGGGTTTCACCGTAAGATGAAACTGATTCAGAAAAGAGCTTATGGATTTAAAAACTTTGGCTCCACACCAAAAGAGGGGGCACCTTAATCGAATTAGTCTAAACTAAATCCTTGATTTTGCGATCAAAAAGGAGATTAAAGTGCCCAAGAACAATCTTATCCTAAATTTACCTGGTTTTTCCATAGTAAAAGTAAGTGGTTATCAACCTTTATTATTAGATGTGAAATATAACCGCTTAGCCCGCTGTAGCCACTGCCACAGTAAACAGGTACGTAAAAAGGCATCCTATATACGAACAGTTCATCATGAACTAATAGGCCATAGGCGCAGTATATTAAGGTTTAAAGCCTATAAGTTGTACTGCCATACCTGTTGTCGTTATGGTAACCAACAATTCCCAGGTATTAATAAATATCAACGTGCTACCTGGCGAGCTCAGGCAGCAGTATTTCATGACCATAGTCGTGGTGTATCTCAAAAAGACTTGGCTGAACGCTACAATAAAGGCAAAGCTACCATAGAACGTTGGTATCAACGTCACTACCAACAACAGCATGGAGAGCTCTTAACTAAGGTCTGTCCATTAGTGCTTGGTATTGATGAACACTTCTTTAGTAAGAAAGAGGGGTTTGCTACCACGCTTTGTGATCTACGAAAGCATAGGATCTTTGATGTGGTTCGTGGCCGTAGTGAGGGGGACTTAAAGGGCTATTTGCATCAGTTACCCGGCAAGGAGCAAGTTAAGGTCATCTGTATGGATTTAAGTAGTACCTATCGCTCTATTGTTAAAAAGTACTTCCCTAATGCATTAATTGTTAGCGACAGGTTTCATGTGATTCGTTTAATTCAACATCAGTGCATGATGACGTACAGAGAACTCTGTAGTGAGATAAAAAGCAATAGAGGGATCTTGGCGTTATTGAGAACAAGGCCGGACAACCTAAGTCAAGATAAAAAGGGCTAAAAGAGATCTGTTCTTAGCTCAACATCCAGCTATTGCAGCTATTTATCAATTCCAACAACAACTTCATACGTTGTTAATGAAAAGGGCTTTAACGCAACAGGCGTGTCGTGAAGTGATTCCTGTATTCCTAAATATGCTAACTGAGTTAAAACAAAGTGCTTTTAAACCATTATCTGCCTTAGGTAAAACACTCAGTTCATGGAAAGAAGAGATTGCGAGAATGTGGCGTTTTAGTAAATCTAACGGTATTACAGAAGGGTTTCACCGTAAGATGAAACTGATTCAGAGAAGAGCTTATGGATTTAGAAACTTTGAGAATTACAGAGTGCGTGTTAAGGTGCTCTGTGGATGATTAAAACTGCCCCCTTAAATGGGAAAGAGCCAAAACTTTGAGAATTACAGAGTGCGTGTTAAGGTGCTCTGTGGATGATTAAAACTGCCCCCTTAAATGGGAAAGAGCCGAAAGAGCCGACATAACCTAAAACTGGGGTGGCTGATGGGACTCGAACCCACGACAACCGGAATCACAATCCGGGACTCTACCAACTGAGCTACAGCCACCAGAGAAACATTGGCGTGCCCGACAGGAATCGAACCTGTAACCCCCAGCTTAGAAGGCTGGTGCTCTATCCGATTGAGCTACGGGCACCCATCAGGCTAACTAAAATGAGATTGGTCGGGGTGGAGAGATTCGAACTCCCGACATCCTGGTCCCAAACCAGGCGCGCTACCAGGCTACGCTACACCCCGAATTTGCTATTATCAACTGTCACAGAATAAAAATCAATCACCAAACGAATTTTTTTGCTTATCAAATTAGTTAACTAGTTGTATTAACAAATAGAATTTAATAAAAAATTATTGGATGATGTCTGCTCCCGGCGGAGGAGTAAAACGAAAATGCTCCGTTTGAAAATGTGGTGTTTTATTAAGCGCGCCAAAATGAATAATCACAGTATGCTTAAAACTGTCGACCAACTCCATCACCGCCAATGAGTTTTCATCAAAACCCATTCTAATAGACTGAAAGCCCGCCTCTTGAGTTTTAGGAGTGGCATTTACCCACTGCAATCCGTTATTTTCAGGAGCCTCAGTCAAATTAAATCCTTTTTCTAACGCATTGTCACCTGCAAGAAGTGCTGCTGGTGTGGATCCTAAACTGCTACCCAATGGTTTACGTGTTACCTGTTCTAAATCAGGATCCCAAATCCACAAATTCTTACCATCACCAATAATACTTTGTTGATAGGGTTTAATATAATTCCAACGAAATAAACCTGGCCGAGAAAACTCAAATACTCCTGTAGAGGTTTTACCAATGGGCTGACCCTTTTCGTTCAGACTAGTTTGGGTAAACGATGCGCTACCTTGTTTAGTATTGGTAATGAAATCATTTAATCGAGAGAGACCACTTGCCCAAACATTTAACGACAAACAACACGCCATTAACCCTATCAATACTGTATTTTTTTTAATCATTGCTCTCTTCCTGGGACTAATACTTCACGGTTTCCATTGGTAGCCATGGTGGATACCAACCCTGCTTTTTCCATTTCTTCAATCAATCGTGCCGCACGGTTATATCCTATGCGTAAATGTCTTTGTACAAGAGAAATTGAAGCGCGTCTTGTCTCTAAAACGATGGCTACTGCTTGGTCATATAATGGATCTTTTTCTGCTGAGCTATCGCCAAACAAATTCACTCCACCACCTTCAGCCTCTGAGGTATTAGCAGCACCATTGAGTATGCCATCAATATAATCAGGTTCCCCTTGTTTCTTGAGAAACTCTACTACTCGATGCACTTCATGATCAGCCACGTATGCGCCATGAACTCGTTGCGGATAGCCGGCTCCTGTGGGCAAATACAACATATCTCCTTGCCCTAATAATGATTCAGCACCCATTTGATCTAAGATCGTACGGGAGTCTACTCGACTGGATACCTGAAAGGATACCCGCGTAGGGATATTGGCTTTAATTAAACCTGTAATCACATCCACCGAGGGGCGCTGTGTGGCGACCACCAAATGAATACCAGCAGCACGCGCTTTCTGTGCTATACGCGCAATCAACTCCTCTACTTTTTTACCCACTACCATCATCAAATCTGCCAATTCATCAATCACCACCACAATATTAGGCAATTGAGTTAAAGGCTCTGGTTCATCTGGTGTCAGTGAAAAGGGATGCGGAATTGATTCCCCTGTTTCTTCAGCTTCTTCAATTTTTGTGTTGTAACCAGCTAAATTTCTCACCCCTAAAGCAGACATCAATTTATAGCGTTTATCCATTTCTGCCACGCACCATTGCAGAGCATGAGCAGCCTCTTTCATATCCACGACTACAGGCGCCAGTAAATGAGGAATGCCATCGTAAACGGATAACTCCAACATTTTAGGATCAACCAAAATCAAACGTACCTGTTGCGGGGTGGCTTTATAGAGTAAGCTTAAAATCATGGCATTAATGGCGACCGATTTACCTGATCCTGTGGTACCTGCCACAAGCAAATGGGGCATCTTAGCAAGATCCACTACCACGGGGTTTCCTGCTATATCCTTACCCATAGCCAGAGCCAATGACGACACCATATCGCCATAAGCTTGAGAGCCTACAATTTCAGAGAGTCTCACTGTTTCGCGTTTCGGGTTAGGTATTTCAAGCCCCATACAACTTTTACCAGGAATAGTCTCCACCACACGAATATTTCCCACCGACAAGGCCCGGCCTAAGTCTTTAATTAAATTCACTATCTGACTACCCTTCACCCCCACAGCAGGCTCAATCTCGTAGCGCGTAATAACAGGGCCAGGATAGGCAGCAAGAACCCTCACTTCCACATTAAAGTCAGCGAGTTTGCGCTCAATTAAACGTGAAGTGAATTCAAGAGTTTCTTGTGAAACCATTTCCCCTGAAGTCTCGGCCATATCAAGTAACGATAAGGGTGGGAGATCCGAGTCTGGCATATCTTGAAAAAGAGAGACTTGTTTTTCTTTAACAGCACGCGTTGACTGCGGAATTTGAACCACGGGAGGAGCGATAATTAAGGGCTCTTGTTCCTTGAATTGACGTCTTGCTTCAACCACAGTAGCTTCTCTCGCCACTTCAGCCTTACGCCCCACTCGCCTATCCTGCCAGGCACGTAGCTCGTTAATAGCACCTAACACCCCTTCTTCCACCTTGATACCGATCCATTCAGACAAACGAATCCACGACATACCCGTCGTCAACGATAAACCCGCAGCAAAAATTAACAATAACAGCATCAACGCGCCACTTATTCCTAGCGCAGTGGATAACCCATCAGCTAATTCACACCCAATAATGCCACCTGCACCACTACATGAACCTGCTCCTGTGGGGTTAAGAGGTAATCTGAAAGATGCGCCAGCAAAGCGCATGGCTTCGATGGCTGAAGAAGAAAACAATACAAACACAAAACCAATTACACTGGCCCAAAACCAATGTTTATGTTCGTAACTTTCTTTGATACCAAGCTGTACTTCACGGGCTTCTAACATAAAGTGATAGGCACGCCGCGCCATTAATAACAACCCAAACACAAACCATGCAGCTGAGAACCCATACAAGTAAAGTAACAGATCAGATAAATAAGCTCCCACTCTGCCACCCGCATTGGCTATCTCTTGCCCCGATGCCAACACTGACCAACCAGGATCACTACGATGGTAGGTAATTAAAATCATTGCCAAATACAGGGCACAAATAACTATTAATCCCCATAACGCTTCACGAATTAATTTCATGAGTTTTGCAGGAAGTGCTGTTGACTCTTCTGGGAGAGGCTTCGTTTTTGCCATATTCTTCAGTTAGTTATATTAATAAGAGACATTATATCTTGGGTTTGAGATGTTATAATCGTAGTTTTTTATACTGCGAGGATAGCATGAGCCAACCACAACATCATTCTCTCATCATTCTCGGTTCCGGCCCAGCAGGATATACAGCTGCAGTTTATGCCGCACGAGCCAATTTAAAACCCGTTCTCATCACTGGACTTAACCAGGGTGGACAGTTAATGACCACGACAGAAGTGGATAACTGGCCAGCCGATGTGGATGGCGTGATGGGGCCAGAATTAATGCAGCGTTTTCAGGCGCATGCAGAACGTTTTAAAACAGATATTATTTTTGATCATATTAATCAAGCACAACTTACCCAAAAACCTTTTTTACTCACTGGTGATAATGGTCAGTACACCTGTGATGCCTTAATTATTGCTACCGGTGCTTCTGCCTTATATTTAGGATTAGAGTCTGAATCTGCATTAATGGGTAAAGGTGTATCAGGTTGCGCCACCTGCGATGGTTTTTTCTACCGCAATGAGGATGTTGCTGTAGTGGGTGGTGGGAATACAGCGGTGGAAGAAGCGCTCTACCTATCCAATATTGCGCGTACAGTTACTCTTATTCATCGACGCGATAAACTGCGTGCAGAACCCATTATGATTGATCAACTGATGGATAAAGTAAAAGAAGGTAAAGTTAAGATTGTATGGAACCACGTGGTTGATGAAGTCCTTGGAGACAATGAAGGGGTCACAGGAGTACGTGTCAGAAACACACTTAATCAAGACACACAAGATATGGCGTTTCGTGGCGTGTTTATTGCCATTGGCCACCGTCCCAACACAGACCTTTTTGTGAATCAGCTCGAGATGGAAAACGGTTACATTATCACCCATGCAGGGCGCAATGGTGGCGCCACCCATACCAGTATCCCCGGCGTCTTTGCTGCAGGGGATGTACAAGACCATATCTATCGCCAAGCTATAACCAGTGCCGCAACAGGCTGTATGGCAGCTCTAGATGCACAGCGTTACTTAGAAAGCTTACATCACAGTCAATGAGATCTGTTATTGTTCTCATCTTACTGGGTGTTATCCTTTGGGGAGCGGGGCTTGGCTCTCGCTCCCTAATGCGCCCTGATGAAGGGCGTTACGCAGAAATTGCTCGTGAGATGGCCATAAGCCATGATTGGATTAGTCCGCGGTTAAATAATATTCTCTATTTTGAAAAACCCCCCTTGCAATACTGGGCCACAGCAACAGCCATCAACGCCTTAGGTGTCAACAACTTTAGCGCACGATTTTGGACTGCGCTATGTGGTTTATTAGGCATTGTCATCACTGCTTTTACTGCCCTTCGTTTATGGGGCAAGCTCGCCGCACTAGCAAGTACTGCCGTATTAAGTAGCTCTTTGTATTATGTGGCATTAGGCCACATTAATACGCTTGATATGGGAGTGAGTTTCTTCATTACTGTAGCGATGAATTGTTTCTTGCTCGCCCTGCATGAAAACCAAAGACGTTACATGTGGTTTGCTTGGCTTGCTGCAGCGCTGGCTTTTCTGTCAAAGGGATTAATTGGTCTTGTCTTACCAGGTGCTGCGCTAGTGATGACTACTGTTGTAACCTGGCGCTTTCAGGTATGGAAAAAAATACAATTGATACCTGGCTTATTTCTTTTTAGCCTAATTGCCCTACCTTGGCTTATCGCTATTCAATTAGCCCACCCTACTTTTTTACATTTCTTTTTTATTCATGAACACCTTGATCGCTTTACCACGACTATCCACCGTCGTGTAGAGCCATTCTGGTATTTCATTCCTATTTTATTAATTGGCTTTCTCCCCTGGACACTGCTCCTCTTCGCTAGTATCAAACAGGCACTCAATGCTCCTTTCAAATCTCATTTTTCTGCTGAGCGTTTTTTAGCAATATTTATAATTATTGTAATGCTGTTTTTTAGCATTTCAGACTCCAAACTTCCTTCCTATATTTTGCCTATCTTTCCTGCCTTGGCTTTGATTACAGGGCGCTATTTATCACAACGTAATCGATTACCTTTCTCGGTCTCAATGACTGGATTACTATGGGGCGCTTTCTTGGTCTTTGCAGGACTAGTATTACATTTCCCACAATGGGGAAATCAATTAGGTATTCACCCTGACCTCGATCCTGACATGGTTATTCCCTATCAAAACTTAGGGTTGGATTTATGCTATGCAGGGCTAGTCTGGGGGCTCTTTTTTATTCTTCATCGCCTCACTCCACAATACACTGCCCAGCTTGTTATGATTGGTTTTAGTGGACTAATCAGTACCCAGGTTATGCTGCTTGGTAGCCAAGCACTCTCCCCTATCGCCTCAATGGACAGTATTGCCAGTAAACTAAAGACAGAGTTCAGACAAGCTAGTCATATTTACAGTGTGGGAACCTACGATCAAACGCTTGATTATTATGTACAACGTACTGTTACGTTAGTGGACTTTAAGGACGAATTAGCCATGGGGTTAGAACTAGAGCCTCAACAATCTATTCCCTCTCTTGCCTCTTTTGCCCCAGTATGGGATAAAGATTTACAGGCTATTGCCCTCATGCAACCAAGCACCTATCAAGAATTACAACAGCAAGGGTTTGCCATGCGGGTGATCTACAAAGACTACCGGCATGTTATAGTGGCGCGCATATGAACACCATTTCTTTTTTATTAATTTTAACCGGCGTACTACTGAACGCCACAGCACAATTGTTGCTTAAAGCTGGTACCAACGCTATTGGCCACTTTGAATTTAACTTAAATAATATTTGGCCCATAGGTTGGCGCTTAGCCACAGAGATCCATATCTTAGGAGGATTATCCTGTTACGTGGTGAGTGTGGTGGTGTGGATTCTTGCGCTCTCTCGTGTACCTGTCTCGATTGCCTATCCGATGCTCTCCATTGGTTATATCGTGAATGCCTTAATTGCAGCCCTGTGGCTAGGAGAGAGTATGCCTTTTACTCGTGTGGCTGGAATTTTTATTATTATCTTGGGAGTATTGTTAATTGCCCGTAGCTAATCGCCCTTTTATTCCGTTTGCTCGTCCAACCATTGATGAAACCATGGTATCAGCAGTGTCTGATACCTTGCGCTCACTATGGATTACCTCAGGCCCCCAAGTTCAAGCGTTTGAAAAAGCCTTGTCTGTTATGCATGGCGATCGACCCGCTCGAGTATTTACCTCAGCGACGGCTGCTCTTGAAGTGGCACTTTTAACCATTGGAGTTGGGCCAGGTGATGAAGTTATCATGCCTGCGCAAACTTTTTTCTCGTGCGCTAACGCTATTAGACATACTGGTGCAACACCTGTATTTGTGGATGTTGATCCTGTTACGCGTAATATGGATTTAACCTTGGCACGATCTGCTATTACTCCTAAAACCAAGGTTTTGATGCCTACTCACTTTGCCGGTTATCCCTTAGACATGGATAAGTTGTATGCTCTTGCTCGTGAGACAGGATTACGTGTTATTGAAGATGCAGCTCTAGCTATTGGTAGTAAATGGCAAGATAAATTAATTGGCAGTTTTGGTGATATCGTCAGCTTTAGTTTTCATCCTAATAAAAATATTACGACCATTGAAGGCGGAGCACTTATATTTGCTTCTGAGGCTGAAGCCAAACTTAGTGAAGCCTATCGTTTTCATGGTATTTCACGTCTTCCTGATGGTACTCGTGATATTACTGTGTTAGGAGGAAAATATAATCTGCCAGATGTTAATGCACGCTTAGGTCTTTTGCAGTTACAACGCTTAGATGAATTCATTGCTAAACGCCATCTTTTAGTTGAACGTTATTTTGATCGGTTAAGTGGTTCACCTCTAACGCTTCCTGTTAGAGGTGACAGAGGACATAGCTGGAATTTCTTTGCTCCTTTGTTACCTTTAGAGCAAATCACGGTTACACGAAAAGCTTTAATGGATCTCCTTCATCAACAAGGAATTGGCACGGGTATCTCCTATGAAGCCATTCATTTGACTAGCCTGTATCGTCAGCTGGGTTACCGTGAAGGGGATTTTCCTCATGCAGAAAAAATTAGTCACAGCACACTCACCTTACCACTCTTTCCTACTCTTCATATTGAAGAAGTCGACTACGTCTGTGATACATTATTAGAACTGATTAATCACCATAAACGATAACAATATGACCGCCGTTAAATTATCAGTAGTAATACCGGTTTATAACGAAGAAGAAGGCCTACAAGCTCTCTTCGATCGACTTTATCCTGCCTTAGACAAACTCAATCGCTCCTATGAAGTGGTTTTCATTAATGATGGAAGCCGTGATCGATCCCCTGCGCTTTTACGTGAGCAATTTGAATTAAGGCCTGATGTGACTCGTGTGGTATTGCTCAACGGCAATTACGGACAACATATGGCCATCATGGCAGGTTTTGAACAGGTACGTGGCGACATCATTATTACCCTTGATGCTGACTTACAAAACCCCCCAGAAGAAATTCACAAACTCCTTAACGCCATGGATCAGGGACATGATTATGTGGGCACCATTCGTGCCCAGCGCCAGGATACCACCTGGCGCCGAGTTGCTTCACGTCTAATGAATCGTTTACGGGAAAAAATGACCCGTATTCATATGACCGACCAAGGGTGTATGATGCGCGCCTATGATAAAAAAATCATTCGCGCTATCTCCTCGTGCCGCGAAATCAACACCTTTATTCCAGCGCTAGCTTATACCTTTGCCTCAAACCCGACAGAGGTGACTGTCGCTCATGAGGAGAGAGCCGCCGGTGAATCCAAGTATTCTTTATATAGCTTAATTCGACTTAATTTTGATTTAATTACCGGTTTCTCGGTGGTACCCTTACAGTGGTTTTCATTAATGGGTATGGGATTATCTGTACTCTCTGCCTTATTTGTTATTTATTTGTTTATTCGCCGTCTCATTATTGGCCCAGAGGTTGAGGGAGTCTTTACCTTATTTGCAATCACATTCTTATTGATTGGTATTTTATTATTTGGTATCGGTTTATTAGGGGAATATATTGGCCGTATTTATCAACAAGTAAGAGATCGTCCACGCTTTTTGATTCAAGCCATTCTTGAATCAGATGAAAACAAATAAAAATAGTAATAATAACTATTAAAAAGGACTAGCTATGGTTAAAGCAGTGGTATTTGCCTATCACAATATAGGTGTTAAAGCACTCAAAGTACTGTTAAAACACAATGTAGATGTATCCTTGGTACTCACCCATGAAGATAATCCCAATGAACGTATTTGGTTTGATAGTGTGAAAGTACTGTGTCAAAAAAAGGGATTAAAAGTTATTACTCCAGATAACCCCAATCAACACAAAATAATAAAAAAAATTAAACACATTAAACCTGATTTTATTTTTTCTTTTTACTATCGCCATATGTTAAGCGAAGATATTTTAAAGTTAGCAAAACGTGGTGCGTACAATTTACACGGCTCATTATTACCTAAATACCGTGGGCGCGTACCCATCAATTGGGCGATTATTCATGGCGAAAGCGAAACAGGCGCCACCTTACATGTCATGACTAAAAAACCTGATCAAGGAGATATCGTCGCTCAACAAGCAGTACCTATTCATATTGACGATACTGCCAAAGAGGTATTTGATCGTGTTACTGATGCTGCTGTTAAAGCTCTTGATGATGTGCTACCCAAGTTAATCAAAGGTAAAGCACCACATCACAAACAGCACCTCCATGAAGGCAGTTACTTTAGTGGTCGCAAAGCAGAGGATGGCCAAATTAACTGGTCAAGCACAAGTTTTTCCATTCATAATCTGGTGCGTGCAGTGGCTCCCCCTTATCCAGGCGCATTTACTTACGTAAATGGTCAAAAATTAACTATCCTACGTACTTCATTAAAACCAACCAATGATGCTATAGCCAAAACCATGGGAGCAGACAACACACCACTCTACATTTTGGCTTTAGAGCTGGATGGACAGCCCCTTGATGGTGATGAATTCAAAAAACGCTTTCCCAAAGGGGTACGACCCGATTGCTAAAGTAAATTCATTTACTCAAAAAACAACGTTTAGGCTCAAGGTAAAGTAAAAGCTATTGGATCGCCTTAATAAAGTTCCCTAAAACCGGTATAATAGCTTTTTTAATTTTTGGTTGATGTCATGAAAAAGATATTAATTCTTGGGGTAAATGGGTTTATTGGTCATCATTTAAGTCAACGTATTTTAAACACTACCGATTGGGAAGTGTTTGGCATGGATATGCAGAGTGATCGTGTTAGTGATTTAATTGATCATCCCCGTTTTCATTTCTTTGAAGGTGACATCACAATCAATAAAGAGTGGATTGAATATCATATTAAAAAATGTGATGTGGTTCTACCCTTGGTTGCTATCGCTACTCCAGCCACTTATGTACAGCAACCATTACGTGTATTTGAACTTGATTTTGAAGCCAATCTACCGATTGTTAGAAGCTGTGTTAAATATAAAAAACGTATTCTCTTCCCATCCACCTCTGAAGTATATGGCATGTGTAAAGATGGCGAGTTTGATCCTGATAACTCAGACCTTATTCTTGGGCCCATTGAAAAACAACGCTGGATTTATTCATGCAGTAAACAGTTAATGGACCGTGTAATCTGGGCGTATGGTACTCAGGAAGGGCTTGATTTTACCCTATTTAGACCCTTCAATTGGATTGGTGCAGGACTCGACAGTATTCATACAGCTAAAGAGGGTAGCTCACGAGTTATTACCCAATTCTTTGGCCATATTGTGCGTGGCGAAAACATTAAATTGGTTGATGGCGGTACACAAAAACGTGCTTTCACCTACATTGATGATGGTGTATCAGCATTAATGAAAATGATCGAAAACAAAAATGGTGTTGCCAGCGGTAAAATCTATAACGTGGGCAACCCAGTAAACAACTACTCTGTAAAAGAGTTAGCACAGATGATGTTGAAACTTGCCATGGACTATCCAGAATACAGCGAGAGTGCCAAACAAGTTCAGTTGGTTGAAACCACATCAGAAGCCTATTACGGGCGTGGTTATCAAGACGTACAAAACCGTGTTCCAAAAATCACCAACACCTGTAATGATCTTGAATGGAAACCAACCGTTTCTATGCAAGATGCATTGAAGTTTATTTTTGACTCTTACCGTGGCCAAGTTGCCGCTGCTAAGGGATTGGTTGACTAATCATGTCTCAAGAGAACGAACCAGCAGTTCAAGTGGGTATTGTAATGGGTAGTCACTCAGACTGGGCCGTCATGGAACAGGCTGCGATCGTTCTCAAACAATTCAATGTTTCCTTTGAAACCAAGGTGGTGTCAGCCCATAGAACACCTGACATGATGTTTGACTATGCACACAGTGCAAGAGAGAGAGGCCTTTTATGTATCATTGCTGGTGCTGGTGGAGCAGCCCATTTACCTGGAATGCTTGCCTCAAAAACCACGGTTCCTGTACTAGGAGTCCCAGTCCCCAGTAAATACCTAGCAGGTCAAGACTCCCTCCTCTCCATTGTACAAATGCCAAAAGGGATTCCTGTGGCAACCTTTGCTATTGGCGAAGCCGGTGCCACAAACGCAGCCTTATTCGCCGTCAGTATTCTGGCGCAACAATCTCCACAACTGGTCCAACAACTCAGTCAATATCGTCTTGATCTTGAACAGTCTGTTAAGGCCATGACCCTTCCACCCCAACAGTAATGAGTAACACATTAGGTTTACTAGGTGGCGGCCAGCTGGGCAGAATGTTTTGTTCAGTTGCAAGACGTATGGGTTATGAAGTTATTGTTGTTGATCCTGATCCTGATGCGCCGGCTAAACATTTTGCCAGTGAACATATCTGTCTTCCCTATGAAGACCCAAAAGTATTGGATATATTAGTCAAACAATGTGCTGCAGTGACTACTGAATTTGAAAATATCCCTGCTCCCCTGTTGGCCGCTTTAGAAAAACAACTTATTGTGAGCCCTCCTTCTCAGGCGGTGGCAATTGCACAAAATCGTATTTTAGAAAAACGTTTTTTTAAGCAAGAAGGCTTTCCTGTTGGGCACTTTGTTGTGGCAGAGTCGGCTCAAGAGCTTTCTCAACAGTTACGTGATATTCATTATCCTGCGATTATTAAAACTGCGCGCTTTGGCTATGATGGTAAAGGTCAAGTAAGAGTAGCCAATGAATCAGAACTACTTAATACTCTCAACACACAACCAGGCTTATTTCCTATCATTGTTGAAGAACAAGTTCCCTTACGCCTTGAGATTTCTGTTGTTTTAGGGCGTAACAGACAGGGGCAGTTTAGTGTGTGGCCTATCGCAGAGAATAAGCACCGTAATGGTATTTTAGATATCACCATTGCTCCTGCAAGAATTCGTGATGAACTAGCGAATCGCGCACGTAAAATTGCCTGTGACATCGCTGACAAACTAAATTACGTGGGGGTGTTGGCAGTAGAGTTTTTTGTAACAGGTATTGATACATTACTGGTTAATGAAATGGCGCCAAGACCTCATAACAGTGGGCACTTTACCATTAATGCCTGTGTTACTGATCAGTTTGAACAACAACTACGAATTTTATGTAATTTACCCTTAGGTTCAGCTGAAGCGTTAACTCCTGCGGTTATGGTAAATATCCTGGGTGACATCTGGGAGTCAGGCTCGCCCCATTGGGATCAAGTATTGTCTGAGCCTACTGCAAGCCTTCATTTATATGGCAAAAAAGAACCAAGAAAAGGCCGTAAGATGGGACATGTTACCGTATTAGGGCACAGTGCAAGCGATGCCCTAAAAAAAGCAGAACACATTAAACAGATCCTACATATTCCAGATTAAACAGCGTCTTCGTTAACTTCACCGGTACGAATACGTACCACATGGCTAACATCCGTAACAAATATTTTTCCATCGCCAATCTTACCGGTTCTCGCTGCTGCAATAATCGCATCAATTGCAGTTTGTTCCATGGCTTCTGTGACTACTACTTCTATTTTAACTTTAGGTAAAAAATCAACCACATATTCAGCACCACGATAAAGTTCTGTATGTCCTTTTTGGCGACCAAATCCCTTCACCTCAGTAACGGTTAAACCAGAAATACCAATATCTGACAGCGCTTCACGAACTTCATCTAATTTAAATGGTTTAACAACAGCTGTAATTAATTTCATAGCATCCCCTATGCTTTTATCACTACTACCATAACTTAATACTTATCTTGCTGTAATAATAACATTAATTAGTAGTTAGGCGCGCAGCGTAACTAAAATGCTCGAATTCATCTATAAATAATATTTTCAAGTCGTTGTCAGATATAAAGAAAAACCGCCTAGCTTTAACCAGGCGGAAAGGGGTGCTTCACGAAGAGACCACTACAACACTTTAGAAAAACGCCGATGATCAGTTTCATGCCAAAGATAATAATCAAAGGTCATGGCAATAGCACGAATCACAAACCAACCGGCTTCATTCACTTCAATTAGCGTATCTGAGACAGACAATAATTTAGCCTCCTCAAACTCTGCAAGACGATCTAGCGCATCCGTAAAATAATCATTGAATTGGATATTAAATTGTTGTTCAACAGCTAACTTATCAACTCTCCCCTGGCACATAAGAGACATAATCACTTGACGTCTTAATTGATCGTCTTCATTCAGTTCAAGGGCTTTTTCAATAGGTAATTGACCAAGAGACAACGCCTGCGAATACGTATCAACAGTTTTCAGGTTTTGACTATAGCACTGCCCTACTTCACTAATTGCCGATACGCCAAAACCAATTAAGTCACAGTCTTTAAGGGTGTGATAACCCTGAAAATTTCTATGTAATTGTCCTTCTTTTTTAACACGCGCTAGTTCATCATGTGGAAGAGCAAAATGATCCATTCCTATGTACTCATATCCTTCCGCCATAAAGAAGCTTACCGCCTCATCTAACATATCGCATTTTTGTTGTGCGTTAGGTAAATCCTCTTGATTAATGCGTCGTTGTGGTTTAAAGCGTTCAGGTAAATGCGCATAACCATACAAGGCAATACGATCAGGACGAAGAGACACTACTTGCTGAAGAGTACGTAAAAATGAAGCTGGCGTTTGTTTGGGTAAACCATAAATCAAATCCATATTAATAGAATCAAATTGAAGTGCTCTGGCTTCTTTCATCAGGGACTGAACCGATGAAAAAGACTGAACACGATGAATCGCCAATTGAACATTAGGATCAAAATCTTGTATACCAAAACTTAGTCGATTGAACCCTAGTTGTTTTAGATGAGCTAACCGATCTTGATTAATAGTACGAGGATCCACTTCAATCGATTTTTCACAGTTATCACGCCAGTGAAACCGATAGTTCAAATGAGACATTAATTCACCCAATTGCTCATCAGTTAAAAAAGTGGGTGATCCCCCGCCTAAATGTAACTGAGCTACCAGAAGATCTTCTACCCGACCGTGATCGAGTAACCGAGCAATATGATCAATCTCACTAAATAAAGTTTGTAAATAAGACATGGCTGCGCCATGATTTTTAGTCACAATTTTATTACAACCACAGTAATAACAAATAGACTCACAAAATGGAATATGAATATATAGAGACAATACCCGTGGCTTATCACGACGTGCTTCAATAGCACGCTCTATAGCCTGCCCTTGCCTATCAGTATAAAAACGGTCCGCAGTAGGATAAGAAGTATACCGAGGACCCGGTATATCAAATCGACGTATTAACTCTGATGCAATCATGTCACACTATCCTATGTACTGTTAGAACCATTATGAGTTAATGACTAAAAAAAACGTTGATTTAAGTCAAACTTTTTAAGGACAGGTTACAATTAACCACTATGACACGAATTGCTTTATTTTCTGATATCCATGCCAACTTGGAAGCTTTTAGTGCCTGTGAAGAGCATGCACTTCAAGAAAAGGCAGAACTGTTTGCTTTCCTAGGTGACCATGTAGGTTATGGTCCTGATCCAGAGCGTATCCTTGATCGATTGATTAAATACCGTGATGAGGGACATATTGTTTTACTAGGAAACCATGATGAAGCGTGTTTAACTGGTCCCCAACTTATGAGTAATCATGCTAGAGATGCCATTTTATGGACTATCCCTCGTTTACAAAATTATCATTTTGAATTTATTTCCTCTCTTCCCTTTACCTATGAGTTACCACCCTTACTGTTAACTCATGCATCCGCTCATGAACCTGAAGGCTGGCATTATTTAAATAATGATGAAGAAATTAAACACAGTTTCAAAGAAGCCGAACAACCGATTGTAGTAGCAGGTCATGTACATCATCAAATGCTGTATTTTGAAGATGGTGAAAAAAACATACAGTCCTTTATCCCTACCCCAGGCCAGGTGATTCCTTTATCCACGAGACGGCGCTGGGCAGCGACCATTGGCTCTCTTGGTCAACCCAGAGATGGTAATAGCGCCTCTCAATACGCACTATTTGATAATCAACATAACACTCTTATTTTCCATCGAGTGCCCTATGATATTGATCGCACCATTTATAAAATTTACCATCGTGGTCTTCCCCCTACTCTTGCTGAGCGCCTCTCAAAGGGCCAATAACTATGGATGTATTAGAAAGAGGCACCCACGTTGATCGCTTTATTATCAAAGAATTACTGTACTCAGCAGGTGGTGCCTATCTTTATGAGGTGGAAACAAAAGAGATTAATACACCACTTATCATGAAAATCCCCAAACTAGGGCCAAGCCAACCGGTGTTTGGTTTAGTCAGTTTTGAAATGGAATGCTCTATTCTGCCTGTTCTCAAAGGATCTCATGTACCTCGTTTTATTGCTGCCAATCCGTTAGCCATTCAGCCCTACGTGGTGATGGAGAAGGTAATCGGTGAACCACTGATTAATTGGGTTAAACCCTTAGGTCTTTCTTTAGAAAAACTACAGCTATTGGGCATAGCCATAGCCAATGCTGCTCATAGCCTACATCGCCAAGACACAATTCATCTAGATATTAAACCTGACAACCTCATCATCAAAGAAAACAATGAGGTTGTCTTTATTGACTTTGGTTTTGCTCACCATAGCTTGTTACCCGATTTATTTGCAGATAACCCACGTCAAGCAATCGGTTCAACCCCTTATATCGCACCAGAACAAATTGAACATATTCGTCTTGACCCAAGAAGCGACCAATTTGCTATCGGGGTAACGCTCTATCAATTAGCTACGGGAGAATTACCCTTTGGCATACCTGTCACTTTAAAAGAACTACGTCAACGTCACTGGTTACGACCAACTCCCATTCGTCATTTACGTCCTGATCTGCCCGAATGGCTGCAAGAAATTATATTTACCTGTCTTGAACCCTTAGCAGAAAAACGTTTTGCCTCTACCGCCCTACTGGCTCGAGCTTTTGCTGATCCTGAGTCAATTATGATTACTGAACGAGGAAGACGTAGTCGTCCTGATTCAATGTGGGCTAGATTAATAAAAGGATTTAGACCTGCCATTGAAGTAAGTCCTGTACCACAGTACTCACCCAGTGAACAGGTCTCTAACGTACCATTAATTGCTGTATTAATTGATTTAGAGGACCATCATCCAGAACGTATTAAAGCCTTAAGATATGCCGTATTACGTGCTATGGAGCGCCATCCTGATAGTCATTTATCCGCTTTAAATATCATTGAAGTCCCTCTCGAGGGAGCACAAGAAAGTGGGGCTGCTGAACGCCATCATAAACATCGTATTTTACTTGAGCATTGGTTAAGACAATTACATATTCCTAAAGAAAGATGTAGTGCCCATGTTATTGAAACAACAGATATTGCTCAAAAGACTATTGATTTTGCAAAAAACAATTACGTAGACGTGATTATTGTTCTAGCTAACCAAGAAAGTAGCGGGAGCTTTCTACGGGTGAATAGATCAACAGTCACACGTCTTGTAGAGGAAGCTCCCTGCAGTGTGCATGTGGTTCGTCCAGGCAACTAAAAGTGGTAGCCTACACCTACGCCAAAGAGCGTCGGGTCAGGGTGTAAATTGAATGTACCACCAGCACCATTGGTAACGCCAACATTAATAAATACTTGCTTAATATCGGCATTCAATGACCAATGTTTATCTAATGCATAATCCACACCCACTTCAGCATCAGGACCAAAATTATTTTGTGTTAGCCCAAGACCGCTCACTAAATTGGTGTTAAAGGTTCTCATATAAGTCACCCCTGCACCCACATAGGGAGTGAACTTACCTATGGAATCAAAGTGATACTGAGCGTTTAATGTGGGAGGCAACTCTTGAAAGCTTCCTATATTGCCACCGCTTAGAGAGACACTATGACTGACTGGGTAAGATAAGACCAATTCAGCGGCCCAATGGGGATTAAAAAAATAAGTCACATCCACATCAGGCTGTAAACGCCCCCCCACTTGCATCGAATCCGTTGGTGCACCACCTGCTAGGCCACTGTCATTTGATTTTGTGTAGCGATGTCGAGTAACCGTACACGCACAAGCCATGGAGTGGTACCTTGTTGATCCGCAAAAGCTGTACTCATCCCCATGGCTGTGATGACCGACGCCAAAACAGTCTTTTTGACTATATGTTTCATATCCCCTCTCCCTCATAGCGTTAACTATGTTGTGCAATGCCCTATTGTTTCTAGTATTTTTTTATATTGTTATTATTTTTAAGCAATTTAATGAGCTAACATGTGCGAATAAGTCATCACCACATCAGCGATTAAAATAAACGTAGCAGCCACTGCAATAAGGTTATCTGTAAAAAAATCCATAATGGTTCTCCTTAATCAATAATGCTCACCGCGAGCACCATGAGAACCATAGTAAGGATTATTACAAGGTGAAATATTGATTTAGATCAAAGTTACGTTAGATGATCAGGCAGAGATGGTGACTGAATGTAATTTTTTTTCATCGATCAGGGTAATATGCCGTCCCTGTACTGTGATGAGTCCCTCTTCAGCAAAACGTGATAGGATTCGACTCACTGTTTCCAGCTTCAACCCTAAATAATTACCCATATCTTCTCGTGTCATGCGTAACACCAATTCTGACGCGGACTGCTGTCGGGCATGAAAACGTTGGGATAAGTTAATCAAGAAAGCAGCCATTTTTTCTTCAGCACGCATACTACCCAGTAACAGCATTAGATTGTGGTCTTTGACTATTTCAGAGGATAGAGTTTTATTAAAATTGTGTTGTAAACGACTCATTTCAGATTCTAGTTCTTCAAAGGAGTCAAAAGGAATTTTACATACTGTACTGTCTTCTAGTGCAATGGCATCACATGTGTGACGTTCATTACTAATAGCATCTAGCCCCATAATCTCACCGGATAACTGAAAACCGGTAATTTGACTACGGCCATCCTCGTGAAGGATGAGTGTCTTGAATGATCCTGTACTTATAGCAAATAAGGCCTCAAGAGGATCTCCCTGAGAGTATAGCAATTCTCCTTTTTTAACGGGTAGACGGTGCTCCATATACTGATCAATAACCAGTACTTCTTCATCGCTCAAGCCTGCAGGAAGACAGCGCTCACGAATGGTGCAGCAGCCACAAACGGATTTTAATTCAATCGGTTTTACCATAATCCCCGCTAATCTTTATCATATTAATTAACTATTAGTTAATGTTTATACTCAAACTAATTTTACTACTAAAAACTTTAATATCGAAATTTTTAAAATTCTTATATTTGGTTGCAATTTTTAATAAAGCCTTGTATATTTGTACGCATACGTACTATTTATATGTATTTGTATACCCTACTTTAATCAGGAGACAGTAATGAAAGCTTTATATATTAGTGCCTTGTTAGCGTTGGCGAGCACCTCAGCATTAGCAGCAGACAATACCTACACAACAGATCCTAACCATACTTTTGTACGCTTTTCTTACAGCCATTTTGGTTACACCACCCAATTAAGCCGTTTTGATACGGTATCTGGCTCAATTAATTTTAATGCTGCAGAAAAAACTGGTGACGCTGATATTACCGTTGATACCCGTTCTGTGAGCACTGGTTCAAAAATCTTCAACAACCATATTCAAGACGCTGATTTTCTTGATACAGAAAAATTCCCAACAGCCACATTCAAATCGACTAAATTTGTATTTGATGGCGATAAACCAAGTGCTGTAGAAGGAAATTTAACTTTAAAAGGGATTACCAAACCTGTTACCTTAAAAATTACTTCTTTCAAATGCATGCCTCATCCTATGACTAAGAAAGAAGCTTGCGGTGCTGATGCTACAACTACCTTAAAACGTACTGATTTTAATATGGGTAAATACGCCCCTTACGTTGGCGATGAAGTCACTGTATCCATCGCTGTAGAAGCCAGCAAGAAATAATCCACGTAAAGCGTAGTACCAAGTTGGTGCTACGCTCTTTTCTCATCAAAAATAATTGAATTAAATTAGCTCCTTTATCAAGCCCAGACGTATAAACAAATTCTATGAATCACCTGCTTTAATCCTTCACGGGAATACGAACGCCCTCTGGCGCATGGAGGAATGCAAATGGATTTAAAAACTGCCGCTGCCAAAATAACGTCCGGTCGACTTCACTCAATCTCGCCTCATCACAAATGGCTTGCCATTCATGTTCTATCACATTTACCTGATGGTTGATGATAGCAATCGCCTCTTGTCTTGCGAGCAAAAAGGAAGGAGCAGCAATAATGCATGTAGCTAAATGACTACTGCGATCTCCACCATGAATGAGCATAACTTGAGATGCCTGTTGCCCCGATCGTGATTGAGGGCAAATGTCATATGCAGGTGTTAAGGATAACTGATAACCGTCCCAGAATGCTGAGTGATTACGTGCATGATCATCTGTGTTACCACACAGAATATTAAAAACAATCCTTGAAAATAACTCACGTAACGTTGCTTTGGGCTCGCTGAAGCGATGGCGAATAATTTCTGCAAGCTTTTCATAGCTCGCATAGGCGGCCATCATTTCATCAAGTTCAAACAAGGTCAACGCTGAAACCATGGCACGCCTCCGCCATTGATCACCCTTAGTAACTTGGGCTTCCCCCAATATTACTGACACTCCTCCGGTCAGCCCAATCTTTCTCCACTCTGAAGAGCGAGGTTTGCCGCACGTCCAATCAACCACGCCCAATGGATAGAAAACGTACCGTCGCAATACCTAATCCTGTCATCACTAGCGACCCTGCTAGGTGAATGAGAACATGTAAGCTCGCCCACAGGTATTCTGCACGCATCAATAGGGCTACGGCTTCTGCAGAAAAGGTAGAAAAAGTCGTTAACCCACCCATAAACCCTGTGATAATAAATAACTTTGCTTCAGGAGGAAAACCAGCGCGCTCAGTAAAAAAAGCCACTGCTACCCCAACCAAATAACCGCCTATTAAATTAGCCGCTAACGTACCTAGAGGTAAGGTAGGGAATAGCGGATTAAGTACCATACTTAACCACCAACGAAGCCAAGCACCAAATGCTGCACCCACACCCACAGAAATTACAGCCCATACTCCCATATACTCTCCAAAACAGATCAAATTATATTCATTCAGATAGAAGCAAAGTGATAGACGAACATCCCTACACTTTCCCCTAACGGAAAAACTGTAGGCATTATCATCCTTTATTGAATAAGGCGGTTAGATAGGAAAATGCCATTTCCTGTAGCTTTGAATATAGCCATTTTCGGGATTCAAAACAACCCCTTTTAAACTGTATAAATATACAGTATTATAATTCCTATGACGCAACATTTGGCTTTTTTCCCTGCTCAAGAAGAGCAACATACACTGAATCTTTTACGCTATCTCATGCCTCACCCTGAGAGTACGTTCTTTTTTCGTGCTCAAAGCAATGCGTTACAGGCCTCTGGGATTGTTAAAGAAGATCTATTAGTGGTTGACCGTACACTTACTCCTCACTCAGGACAGGTAGTGGTAGCTTACCTACGTGATGAATTTGTGGTGCGTCGCTTAATCATTAGACATAACAAAGGCTATCTGGAAGCGGATGACCCACGGTATCGCACAATACAGTTAACCGACGCAGAGGACTCTCTTATCTGGGGAGTAGTGACATGGGTACTACATCGACCATAAATAGTGGTATTGCTCTTATTGATGGCAATAATTTTTATGTTTCCTGTGAACGGGTATTTAATCCTTCTCTAAGAAGGCGTCCTGTCGTCGTGTTATCCAATAATGATGGCTGCGTTGTATCACGCAGCAATGAAGCCAAAGCCTTAGGTATTGCCATGGGCACTCCTTTTTTCAAAGTAGCCCATTTAGTGAACAGCCATAACCTAGTGGCACTGAGTTCTAATTTCGCTTTATATGCCGATATGAGTGAGCGCATGATGCGCTTATTAAAACAGTTTGCACCCAGCCAAGAAATTTACTCTATTGATGAATGTTTTTTAGATATAAGCTCATACAAACAGCCTTTAGAAGAGTTTGGTTACACACTTAGAAAAACACTTCTAAAGCAATTGGGATTACCTGTAGGAGTGGGTATAGGGCCCACTAAAACACTGGCTAAATTGGCTAATCATCTGGCTAAAAAAAACCTAGAATTTAAAGGAGTATGTGTGTGGCCTCACTTATCACTAACACAACAACATGGCTTTTTAAAAATACTACCAAGCTCTACCCTGTGGGGAATTGGCGCCAACTTAGAACAGTCTTTAGCTAAGTTAAATATCTTTACACTCTGGGATTGTTACCATACCCCTCTATCTGTTATTCGTTCACACTTTAATGTCATGCTGGCTAGAACCATAACTGAATTAAGGGGCGAAGTGGCTCTGGCTTGGGAGGAGCATCCTTCAGCACGTAAACAAATTATTTGTAGCCGCAGTTTTGGTCAACCTACCCTTTCCTACTCATCTGTAGAAGAGGCTGTGATTTTTCATATGCATCGAGCAGCGCTTCAATTGCGTGAAGAAGGATCTCTTTGTCATACAGTGGGCGTATTTATTCGTACCAACCCCTTTCGTCAAAAAGAAATTCATTACAGCAATCATGCTCTTGAATCTCTAGCAATAAGTAGTGATGACACACGTCTTCTTAATCAAGCAGCGATCAGAGGATTGCAACGTATTTTCAAACCAGGACTGCTTTATCATAAAGTGGGCGTCGTATTACTTGATTTATCCGATAAAACCAAACAACAGCAACAGTTATTTAGTGACATTGATCTACACAGCAGTGAACGATTGATGCACTCCATTGACACACTCAACCAACGCTTTGGTGGCAACACCATTACCTTTGGCAGCAGTGCTCTTAAACATTTATCACGCTCTTGGTCTGTGCGCCTTGAAAAACGCTCACCTCGTTACACCACAGAATGGGATGAATTGGCTATTGCTTATTAACGTACTTCCGCTAACCACTCTTTGACCCAGTTATTAGCAGGATGCGTCAGTACCTGTTCTTTTTCTCCTGCCTGAATCACTTGGCCTTCGTTCATCAACACCAAATAATCCGCCATGAACACCGCCTCATGAATATCATGAGTCACAAATACCATAGGTAGTAACAGTTGGCGTTGTATCTCTATTAATTGATCACGTATGTGCCGGCGAGTCATAAAATCCAAAGCGGATAAAGGCTCATCCAATAACAGTAAACGCGGCTCACTCATCAGAGTGCGCGCTAGTGCTACACGTTGTCGTTGACCACCTGACAGTTGACGAGGAAAGAGAGAGAGAACCTCAGTCAATTGATAGCGCTGTGCAAAAGTTGTGGCTTTCTCTCGCGCATCCCTACTTGTTGGTGCACGATGTCCGTATACTATATTCTCTAGAGCACTCATGTGCGGAAACAATGCATCATGCTGAAAAACAAAACCCACCTGCCTGTCTCTGACGGACAAATTAATATTATTTGTCTGATCAAACCAACATTCCTCACCGAAACGAATAACTCCTTTATCAGGCCTAATCCATCCTGCTAAGGTTTGTAACAAAAGAGATTTACCTGCGCCAGAAGGACCTAACACAACGCTCAGTTGTGAAGGTAACTGTAATGCTACTTCTAAACTAAAACCAGGAAGTTGTGTGTGACAGTGAACGGCAAGCATCACCAACGACTCCGGGTTAATAAATAAGTGATCACCATAGACAAGACTGCGATGAGAGTTAACAACAAAGCCATGATCCACGCACTACGATTGTCCCCTGATTCAAACGCGGTATAAATAGACAAAGAGAGCGTAGCCGTTTTTCCGGGAATATTGCCCGCCACCATCAAGGTGGCACCAAACTCTCCTAACGCTCGCGTGAATGATAATATTGCTCCTGCCACAATACTATTACGAGACAAAGGAGCTATGACGCGAGTGAATGTTACCCATCCAGACTTACCTAAACTCTGACTCGCTAAAATGAATTCTTGATTAACTCCAAGAAAGCCTGAACGCGTAACGCGTACCATTAACGGTAATGACACCACAGAAGCCGCTACCACGGCAGACTGCCAGGTAAACAATATACTCATACCATTGAAGCGATACATTAAGGCACCGATCGGCCCGGTATGGCCTAACAAATAAACCAATAAAAATCCTACTACAGTGGGAGGTAACACTAAGGGAATGGCTACCATCGTATCAAGCCAGAGCCATTTTTTGGTTTGTCCAAAGACGAATAAGTACGCTAGAGCAATACCTAATATAACAACACACAATGTTGACCAACTCGCAATCCATAATGACAGCAGAAGTATCTGCCCAATCTCCATCATGGCGTTTGAAATCCATAATGAGCAAAGATAACTTTCGCCTCTCTACTGTTGAGATAATTAAGAAATTCTTGAGCTAATTGTTTATGTTGGCTGGCTTTAACAATAGCCGCTGGATAGACAATAGGTGTATGAGAATCCTCTGGAGCGTAAGCCGCGATACGTACTTTGTCAGCCATCTCTAGGGCATCTGTTTTGTACACAAGTCCTGCCTCTACATCCTGCTCAGCCACATAGGTCAATACTTGGCGAACGTGAGAGGCTAAAATTAAATGAGCTTCTACCTGATGAGTTAAATCATAAAAATGAAATACCTGAGTGGCGTACATTCCAGCAGGTACAAACCGAGGATCGCCGATACTAATTTTTTTGGCTTGGGCTAAATCTGTAAAATCATGAATCTCAGTCGAAGACTGGATGGGTACGATTAAAACCAATTGGTTATGAACCACTACACTGCGCGAGGCAGGGTCAATGAGGGAAGTGGTTTGCAAGGAATCCATGACTTTGTCTGAAGCACTAATAAATAGATCAACAGGTGCGCCTGCCTCAATTTGACGAGCGAGGGTACCTGACCCACCCCAATTAAAGCGCACTGTTGCTTGAGGATGGGTAGTCGAAAAATCCTGCGCGATTTGCTGAAGTGCATTAGTGAGACTCGCTGCTGCAGAGACAATTATCTCCTCTGCGTTAACCTGTATACTTAAACCCAGCAAGACTATAGCCCATAAAAAACGTTGCATACGAATATTCCTTACCTTAACCTAACATGCTTGTGCATCATCGAGAAGTGCACGTGCGCGATTCAAGATTTGTTGTTGTTGAGTCGTATCAAAGCGCTGCCACTGGCGATACACCATAGATAAACGATGATTTTTCATTAATTGATCACGATGTACATAATGAAAATGCCAGTATAACGCATTTAACGGACAGGCATTTTCCTCTTCACGGAGCTTAAAATTATAGTGACATCCTTTGCAATAATTACTCATTCTATTAACATAAGCTGCACTCGCCACATAAGGTTTGGTGGCAAGTAATCCACCATCAGCAAATTGGCTCATTCCTAACGTATTAGGTTGCTCTACCCATTCAAAGGCATCAATGTAAATGCCTAAATACCAAGCACTTAATTCTTGCGGTGAAAAACCAAATAACAAGGCTGTGTTACCAATAATCATTAAGCGTTGTATATGGTGTGCGTAGGCATATTGAAGAGACTGGCCAATTGACTGGGATAGACAACGCATTTTGGTCTTCCCAGTCCAAAACCACGATGGTAAAGGACGCTGATGCTGAAAAAAATTAGTACTCTGGTATTGATCACCGTGCGCCCAATAAAATATACGGATATATTCGCGCCAGCCAATAATTTGTCTAACAAACCCCTCTACCGCAGCAATACTTGCCCGACCTTGATAATAGGCATCAATAGCCCGATTCACCACTTCGCGCGAACTAATCATTTTAGTGTTTAAGGCAAAAGATAATAGCGAATGAAATAAGAAGGGCTGATCCACAACCATAGCATCTTGAAAGCGGCCAAAGTTAACTAAGCGATGTTCAATAAAGTCATCTAAATAACTGAGTGCTTCTTCACGGTTAAGTGGCCAAATAAAGTGTTCAGCATCAACCTCCCCCATAAATTGAATTGATTGTTGTTGGATGGTTTGCCACAAACCGTGATGATTATGTTCGATGAGTTTTGGAGGGGTGAGTGCCACATCATTGCGCCAAGGTTGACGATTGTCTTCATCAAAATTCCATTGCCCGCCCTCAGGTTGACCTGAGGCATCTAATAAAATGTGATGCTGTTTGCGCATGGCACGATAAAAGCGTTCCATTAACCATTGTTTGTTATTAAAGAAACGAACGCCATCAAGCCGTTGTGTATAAAAATGTTCAGTAGAAACGCAATCAAGCTGACCATTAAATTGATTTTTTAATGCAGCTAATAATGAATCCACACGAAATTCATCGGGTTCTTGATACTCAATACGTTGGCATTGGTAGTGTTGCGCTAACTGAAGTAGATTACTAGATAGACTATGTAAGTTTGCTTGATCATCAATTGTTAAATAGTGAACACGGTGTCCGGCAGTTGTTAAAGAGCGAGCAAAATCTCTCATGGCAGCAAAAATCCCTAGGATTTTTTGTCCATGATGAACAACATAATCTGTCTCATCACGACACTCCATTAACACATAAATGATCTTGTCATTTTTAGTTGCAAACCAAGAATGACAGGGATTAAGTTGATCGCCTAAAATAAGTCGCAATGTTGACATGAGCTAATCCGGGTTAAAATACTGTGTTAGAGAGAAACCACATTAAACTGTTCCTTGATTGAGTGAGAAAAACCATGAGCGAAGAAGTGATTACTGTAAAACCCAAAGCCGCCATCATTCTAGGCTACAGTGGCCTTATTCCTTTTATTGCCTTTAGCTTAAGTATTTTCCTTGATTCTTATCGTGCTAGTATTTGGCGCGATGCCCTACTTACTTACGGATCTGTTATTTTAAGTTTTGTTGGAGCACTACATTGGGCTTTTGCCATGCTTACCAAAGACCTATCGCCCCTAACACAGAAACAACGTTACGCATGGAGTGTTATACCAGCTTTAGTGGGATGGTTTGCTCTATTAATCCCTCCATTTGTTGCTGGCATTTCATTGGCAATTTTTTTCATCGTACACTATGACCAAGACAGGAGACTCAGTAAACACATGCCCTTACCCGCATGGTATTTACCCTTACGCTTACAGTTAACGGTTGTGGCGACTGTTGCTGTTTTAATAGCAGGACTAAGTGCACCCTAAATGACTCGTCCTTTCCAGAATTGATAAATCAGCATCAGCCAACCGATCATCATTAATAAGCCACCAATTGGGGTGATAGCACCCAGCCAATGAATATTTGTTAAGGCTAAGGCATAGAGTGACCCGGAAAAAATAATTATCCCAAGTATTAAGGCTTGTGTTGCACGCTCTAAGCCACTCACCCGTGAGGCACCTAAAGCCAATAAGGCTAAGCCATGCAACATTTGATAATGCACAGCAGTTTGCCACCATCCCTGTGCTTGCACACTTAAACGATGTTCCAGTGCGTGAGCGCCAAAAGCACCCATTAAAACCCCTAAAAACATAAAACAAGAACCAACTGTGAGAGTAAAACGCGTTTGATTCATGGTGATTTCCTCAACTATATCAGAGCCCTAGATACGCCTCACGAATATGAGGATCATTTTTCAACTCGTCTGCACTACCACTTTGCGTGATGGTTCCTGTCACCATTACATAGCCACGATCAGCAATTTCTAGAGCAGCGTAAATATCCTGTTCAACCAGCAATACAGTAATACCTTCGTTACGGATGGTACTTAAAATCTCAAGCAGTTGATCAACAATCACCGGCGCCAAACCAAGGCTCATTTCATCAACCAACAACAGTTTTGGGTTAGCCATTAACGCGCGTCCCATGGCACACATCTGCTGCTCACCACCTGACATACTGCCAGAGCGCTGCTGACGTCGCTCATACAATTTAGGAAAGAGTCCATAAACACGCTCAAGAGAGGCCTCTATAGCCGCTTTTCCCTGACGACGGTAAGCCCCCATCAAGAGATTTTCATGGACACTCATTTGATCAAACAGTAATCGTCCTTCCGGCACTTGTACCAAACCACTTTCAAATACTTTCTCTGGAGTTTCATCATATAAAGAACGCCCAGCAAAAGTAATATCACCACGCCCTTTAAGGGTTCTCGATAATGAGCGCAATAAAGTGGTTTTACCAGCGCCATTACTACCCACAAGTGCCACAATCTCACCTTCATTAACCCTAAAATGCAGATTATTTAATACATCCACATCGCCATAACCTGCGTACCAGTTATTTAACTGTAATAGAACCTTGCTCATACTCGTCGTTTCCCTAAATACGCTTCGATAACACGCGCATCATTTAATACTTCTTGCGGTGTTCCCGCCATAATTTGTTGACCATGATGAAGTACCAACAAGCGATCAGATAAAGACTGAATAACTTTCATCATGTGTTCAATCACCAGGATAGAAATTCCTGTTTCACGAACAACTTTAATGGCCTCGATCACTTCATCAATTTCCACCAAATTAAGACCGGCCATAACCTCATCTAGTAACAACAACGTCGGTTTCATGGCCATGGCCTTAGCAAGCTCAAGGCGTTTCCGATCAGGTCCACCTAATTCTTCTGCGCGTTGATGGGCTTTACTCTGTAAATCCATACGACTGAGCCACTCCATGGCTTCATCCCGCGCTTGAGATAAGGCTTTATTGGTAGTGGTAGTGCCATACAGTGCCCCCACTGCTACATTATCCAATACGGTAAGTCCAGGAAAGGGCTTCATGATCTGAAAAGTACGGCCAATACCAAGACGGGCACGTTCAAATGCGGGCAAGGCAGTAATATTTTGTCCTTGAAACACAATATCACCAGTAGTTGGAGTGAGTGTGCCACTAATCAAACTCACTAAGGTGGTTTTTCCTGCCCCATTGGGACCGATGAGTCCTACTGTCTCACCTGGCATAATATCTATGTGTACGCCATTAACAGCCAATAAACCGCCAAAGCGTTTGGAGATATTTTTTAAAGATAAAATAGGTGTAGTCATAGACGATACTGACGAATATTATGGATAAAGTAACGCCATCCGGTTACGGGAAATCTCAACCAACAATCGGTTAGTCCTTTGGGCATGAGTATCACAGCAACAACAATCACCACACCAAAGAAAAGGCTTGCAACACTTGATAACGTTGAAGACAACAATTCAGAAACAGCTGAAAGTAAAGCAGCACCAATCACAGGACCCAGTACTGACCCTGGACCACCAAACACCGCCATAATTATCATTTTCACATTTAGGCTTAAATCAAACGCACTATTGGGATCAATGAAAGTAATCCAGTAAGCATGAATGCCTCCTGCCAAGGAACTGAATACCCCCGCTAAAGTGAAAGCCAGCACTTTATAACGAGTTGTATTAACCCCCATAGATTGAGCCGCATCCTCGTTCTCACGAATAGCAATTAAGCCAAAACCAAAACGACTGCGTGATAACCAAAACACAGTCAGCGTAGCAATTACCAATAAACCAAGTGATAACTCATAAAACAACGTATCACTTCTTAACAAAGGAAGTACTAAACCAATATTTCTTCCAGCTATATCTAAGTTAGAAAAAATAGCACTCATCACCTGTGATAGAGCAAGGGTAGCAATGGCAAAATAATGACCGCGTAAACGTAATACAGGCACACCCATAGCTAAGGCAAATAACACTGAAAAAATAACCCCAATCACCAGCCCCACGCCAAATGGCAGATTCCATTGCACCATGGCAATGGCCACACCATAACTGCCTAAACCAAAGAATATGGAATTACCAAAAGAGGCATATCCAGCAAAGCCACCAATAATGTTCCATCCCTGAGCAAGAGTAGCCAACATCAATGCATTAATAGCAAATTGTACTAACGTCGGTCCTGCAATCCACGGTAGGACTATGAGTACACCTAACACTATTATCAACAATAAAGGAAGTAAGCGTTTCATTATGCTGTTTTCCCAAGTAACCCTTGCGGGCGAATAATTAATACCAATACCAACACACCAAAACTTGCCACATCAACAAAGGTGGGGCCCACATACAAAGCAGTAAGAGATTCAATTAATGCGAGTAGTATTCCACCAACAATCACACCTAAAGGATTTTCTAGTCCACCAATAATGGCAATAGCAAAACATTTAGCAGTCAGTGTGGCACCGATATAAGGAGTGATTTGTGAGACTACACCATACAAGTCTCCCGCAGCCCCAGCCAATGCCGCACCAATACCAAAAGTCAGTGCATAAATTTGTTTTGGATTAACCCCATATAATCTTGCTGCAGATAAATTTTGTGCAGTAGCCCGGATGGCACGCCCTACTTTTGTGTGCAACATCATTAACCACAATCCAACTGTAAGACACATGGCTACTACGAAAGAGAACAATTGTACTGTTGGGAAAGTTAAGTTAAACCAAGTCACATGCGTTCCTGCATAGGAGGGATTGATAGTTCTAAAGTCAGCGGTAAACAGTAATTGAGCAACAACCATAAAAATCACATCTAAACCAAATGTGATCAATAACGTATTGAACATTGGCGAACGCGCAATTAAACTTAATACATATCGTTGTAGCACATAGCCCAACATAAACAGCATAATCATGACAAGAGGCAGTGCTAAAAAGGGATCAATACCTAATAATGTAAATAAATAGTAGGCAGCATAGCCACCTAACATTATCAGTGCGCCGTGTGCAAGATTAACAATATTGAGAACACCCCACACCAAGGCAAGACCTAATGCCATAAGTGCATAGAGTCCCCCTAACAGTAGGCCATTCACAATAACTTGAAATAATAAGTCCATATTTTATTCTTTATTAACTAAAACGGGAGTGCGCTTTTCCAACCACGCACTCCCGTTACTTTACAATTATAAAGTTTAACGTTTATCCCAACTTGGCATTGGGTAAATTGGTTTGTTGATTAAACTCTGACCATAAATATCCACCACTGCGTCATGCTGAACTTGAATGACGGTTTGTGGCAAACTAATTTGGCCTTCCTTATTAAAGGCTACGGTGCCATACAATGATTTAAAGTTAAGTTGCGTGATGGCATCACGAACCTTCTTAGGATCAATACTGTTAGCTAACTCAATTGCTTTAGCAAAAGCTTCAACATCGGCAACCGCGGAAGCGGCATGGTAATCAGGATCGTAGCCAAACTTAGCTTTATAGGCACTGGCAAATACTTTAGCATCACCAAAATACTCATCTTTGTTTTGTGGTGAAGGCACCCAGGACGTCATCCCGAAAGCATAATTGGCATCTTTACCCAATGCGTGACGAAAATCTTCTGTTGGTACACCGACAGTAAAGGAGTACATCTTAGGATTAAAGTTTAGACTTTTGGCCTGACGTATAAAATTCAATACTTCAGTCTCATGTCCTGCAACTAATACTGCATCAGGATTAGTCGAGCGTAGCTTGGAAATTAAAGTTGAAAAGTCGCTGGCATTGGTACTGTAGCGTTCATCTTGTACCACTTTCATTCCAGCTTGTTTCACCCATTGACGTGTACCCTCAGCAACGGACACATCAAAAGCATCATCAGCATACAAAATAGCCACGGTCTTAGGTTGTGGGCCCAGAGTTTTCATCATACTAACGGTACTTTCAAAGTAACGGCTAGCTACCGGGAGTGTACCAAAGATGTATTTGTAGCCTCGATTAAAAATTTGATCGGAAGCACCACCACCTTGAATCATTGGTACTTGAAATTTCTCTGCCACAGACGAATCTGCCAAAGCAAAATTACTAGCAAAGGGCCCTAGCAAAAAGTTGACTTTATCTTGGTTAAGTAGCTGAACGTACTGACGAACGCTTAAGTTACTATCCGATTGGTTATCAAGGATTTTAAGTGCTAATTGATAACTTTTTCCGGCAATCTTAACGCCTCCTTTGGCGTTGATCTTGGCCACAGCAAAATTGTAACCATCGCGATAGTAACGGCCTGTATTAGCTAACGCACCGGTTTCTTGTACTGATGCACCCAAAGTAACCGTATCTTGTGCTAAAGCCTGTCCCATTACTAACACACTTGCCAGAGCGATTAGAGTCTTTTTCATAGAGCCTCTCCACACATATCGAAAAAAATAGTATTTTAACAGGTTATAAGAAATTATTTCACTGTTGCCATTTCTGTGTAAAAAAACTCCTTAAGCAGGAGTGAACTGATTATCGGTATTATTTCAGTACTTTTCCTGTGCTGTCAGATACAGATAAAAATAGCGGGATACCCTGAGCCACACTTTTTCCAACCGTGCAGAAATCCTCAAACTGATCAAGTATGCGATCTAAGTGATTAATCTCGTCAGCCGCTTTCCCTAATATTAATTCAATGTTGATTTTAACAACACGTAATCGACCTTCTGCATTACGACCTATTTCACCACTGGCATTGGCTTTTATAGGAGAAGCATGATTGTTAAATTTATGTAATGCAAAATGCAATGAGTCAGCCATACAATTTGCAACAGCAGCCAACAACAATTGACCAGGAGTGGGACCAATCCCCTGCCCTAATGGCGCGTCTTCATCACTTACTACAACAGGTTTATTGTCACCAAAATGAATTGCAAATTGAAATTGATTGTGTTGAATTAGTGATACATGAAGTTTTTCACTCATAGCATCCCTCCTACTAAGATATTTTTTTAAGAGCGCGTTGATGTTGTTGGATTAAATAGCCGAAAACAAAACCCAATAGTGGAATGGCCACAGCCACCAGTAAAAATAAACTGTTTTCATGCCAATGAGCCAACCATTGTGCAGATAAAATAACCCCTAAAGACTGTCCTAAAAAGAATAAAGAGGCAAATAAAGACACCGCTGTCCCTCTCACTTTAGGCGTCATCTGTGTAGCATTAGTTTGCATGGTGTTGTGAATCATATAATAACCCATACCCAGTAAATAACTCGATGGTATAGCAATCCACCAACCAGATACGATAGCCAACAATAACCAGCCAAGACCCAACAACCCACCACCAACGAAAGACAAACCCACCTCACCTAATAAGCCAACAAAATAACGCGCAAAAAAAGTATAAGAAAAGCCTCCGACACCAAAACTCATCATGACCATGCCACCTTGAGTCAGCGATAATCCCGCTTCGTGGTGAAGATAAGAGGGAATGAAAGCCAAGGGGCCAAAGACAAGTACTCCTTCAGTAAATACCGTAAATAACACCACCCTGGCCCACGGCGTTGTTAGTACCATACCAGTTTGTTTGATGATCCCTAAATGAGCAGAATGATGTTGAGGTGTATGGTGAGTCGTCGCGTTACTAACCGATTGCCAATATACGCCAATACCAATACTGAGATAACATAAAGCCATGAAGTAAAAGGCGTATTGGTAACCTAATTGATCAGTAAACAAGCCACCAATAAATTGTCCGCCAATTACCCCCAACACTTGACCTGCTAAAAAACGCGCTAAGGTAGCCTGCCGATCTTCATAGGCAATGGTATCCCCAATCCATGCCATTGATAAGGGAATGATGCCCGCCGCTGTGGCACCTGCCAGCAAACGAAAAAGATACAAGCCATTCATGGTGTCAGTTATAGCAGCACCAAGACTACCAATGGTACTCAATAGAGTCATTATGCCAATTAAGCGATACTTACCAACTCGGTCTCCCAATGGGCCATAGATAATCTGACAAAACCCATAGGCCACAGAAAACAATGAAATAACTAAAGAAGCCTCTTTGGCAGTAACGTGAAAATGGTTAACTAGGCTTGGTAACATAGGATCGCAAATCCGGTTAGCTGCGGCACTTGAAAATGCAGCAATGGAGAGCCACACGACAGCCTGCGAATGAAGAGCAGTTTTATTCTTATTCAGCGACATATTTTTTAGTAAGGTTCCAAATTAATTGAATAATATACACTTTTATCAGCGGTTGTTAAAAGCTTTTTTGCCAACGAGTAATTAACTTGGTTAGATTAAGACCTGTACTAGCATGTAATTGTTGGGCACGCGTTCTTAATTCTTGCCAATTTGGCGTATTAAGTGACAAATCCACTCCTGCAAAAGCAATAGTATTACCTTCATCGCCTGAGGGAAGATAGCCAAACTGCTGACCAAAAACCTGTTCTAAGTATCGAAGACTGCGTTGAAAGCGCAAACGGTAATTAAATAAATTAATTGTCACAATCCCCGTTGCCGTTAAATGCGACTGGCAGAGTTGATAAAACTCAATACTATCAAGGCGTCCTGCTTGCGCATTGGCATCAAAGCCATCAACCACTATTAAATCAAATTGCTGTTTACTCTGCTTAAGCCAATCAAAACCATCTGCACAATGTACCTCAAAGTTATCGCTATTATCAGGACATTTAAAAAACTGTCTAGCGCAGTGAATAACCCTTTCATCGATTTCCACAATGTGAATATGACTTGATTGAGCATATTTATATAAAAATTTTGCGAGTGAGGCACTACCAAGTCCAATCAGTAAAATCTGTTGAGGCATACCCTCATCACGCAAAATCAGTGAGAGCATCATCTCTTTGGTGTAGTCCAGTACCAACTGATAAGGTTTTGATACTTTCATTGCCCCCTGAATCCAGTCTGAACCAAAATGAAGGGTTCTAATTCCCATACTCTCTCGAATATCAACGCTGTAGGTCATAATATCTATCTATTTGTGTAATAAAAGGTATTATACGTGGTGATAATATATTGACTAAAGAAAGGTGAACACTCTTGATTCAATTGGTTGTTTTATTTTTTATCTTGTTAAGTATTTCTATGCATTCTTTTGCTGAACTCACCAATAATCCTCTAATTGGTGGCGGCATAGAAGTTCAACCAGCCTACGATGGATCACGCAATGAGGTGGCTTATCCTGTTCCTCTTATACGTTATTTTGGTCAGCATTGGTTTATTCGTGACACACAAGAAATATTAGAAGGAGGCTTACGCCAAGAGTTATTACCCGGTTTATTTATTGGTGCACAATTAGCCTATGAACCTGGTCGCCTTACTTATCAGTCTAATCTGTTACAACAACACCAAATACCAGGTATTGCCCCTAGCGCTTCAGTCGGTGGCCATATTGAGTGGGATACCCAATGGGGCCCTATGCCAATTAATTTATTACTCCGCGATCGTCAACGTATGGGTCCCGTAAGTGGTGCATTAATCGATGCCAGGCTCACTGCTGGCATTCTTGATTATCATCACTTAGGACTTGCTTTATACAGTCAAAGCACATGGGCCAACCATACCTATAACCAAGATTTTTATGGCGTCAATACTACTTTGGCAAATCAAAGTGGGCTCAGCAATTACACACCAGGAAGTGGTTTACTATTTAATTCCTTTGGGTTGATGGGTGGCTATAGCTTTAATAGCCATTGGGCACTATTTGGTTCAGTTGAAAATAGACGTATGACGAGTCTAGTCACTCAAAGCCCTTTAGTTGACGCAGGCAGTGTACGCTACATTAACCTTAGTCTAATTTACCAATATCCATAGGCTCTAGGAACAAACCTCCGAATAAACTGTCTCCACAAAATACCAGGTTACGAGTACACTATTTATTTTAATTTTATAACTAATTTTTTGAAGGACGAATCATGAGCCAAATTATCCCAGACGTGGCGCTTATTGATAACAGTGAAGAACGGGCTCCCTTAGTACTCGTATTAGATTGCTCTGGCAGTATGAATGATGAGAACAAAATTGGGCTCATGAATGACGGACTTAAAACGCTCTCTCAAGAGTTAAAAGATGATCCTATCACCGCTCGTTGTGGACGTATTTTAGTTATTGCCTTTGGCGGTGACAATAATGTGGAAATTATGGGTGAATGGACTGACGCGATGGATTTCACCCCACCCAATCTTTACGCAGGTGGGCTCACCCCAATAGGCGCTGCTATGCGTTTGGCTTTAGATGAAATTGAAACACAAAAAAATGAAATGCGGAATGCAGGTGTTCCCTACAAGCGTCCTATTCTCATGCTTCTATCTGATGGAGAGCCGACAGATGATTGGCAAGGGATCGCAGCCGCATGTAAAAATGCTGAAAATGCTCACAAAGTTAATATTATGTCGATTGGAATTGGAGCAAGTGCCAATAAAGACATATTAGGACAATTTAGTAATAAAGGCGCTTTAAGTCTTGACGGTTTGAAATTCAAAGAACTCTTTGTATGGCTAAGTCGCAGTATTCAGGCTGTATCAAGAGCACAAACTGGGACCACAGTACAACTTAATCCGGTAGACAGCTGGGCACAAATTTCGACCTAATAATCAGCTAAAAAGACATGAATTTATGAATTGGAGAGTATTTCAAGGCTCAGCCAGAGGTGGCCACCATATTGATCAAAACATACCTTGCCAGGACTACGTTTATTACCAAACCCACAATCAATTACTTTGTGCGGTAGTGTGTGATGGCGCAGGTTCAGCCAGTTTAAGTGATCAGGGGGCAGCTTTTTTTGCTGAACATATTACAAAAAAATTGATTAGTCGAGTAAGTATTGGGCCCTATACCAGTGAAGAGCTGACGCCTGTCATTGAAAGCTGTATCGCCGAGGTACGTGAAGAATTAATCGCCACACTCAATCCTGACCACACTCTTCGTGATTACGCTGCCACAGTAGTGGGATGCTTAATGAGTACTGAGGGAGGATGTTTCTTTCATATTGGTGATGGATTCGGTGTATATCAAGCAGATAACCAACCGGCCATTGTTTCTTTACCGGAAAATGGTGAATACGCATCAGAAACTTTTTTTGTGACAGGGGATGATTGGCAAGCTCATTTGCGTCTAACCCTATTACCGAGCCCTCAGAAAGGAACATACTGGGGCTTAATGAGTGATGGTGCAGCCACTTTTGCTATTGATAAACAGCGCACAGGTTTTTTCCCTGCGTTTATTAACCCAGTACTGAATTATTTAAAGCAAGTTGATGAATCAGCAGGTAGTGCCGCCCTACTCAATCTATTAGAAAGCCCAAAAACGACTGCTATCACGAGTGATGATAAAACACTCTTTCTTGCTACGTTAATTGAATAGCCTGCGCTATAGCGAGTGTATGTTTTCTCCTTCTTATAAGTTAGTGTGGCCAGATGGCAAAACTGAAAAAACACAACTCAACTCCATTGGGAAATCTGGCGGTGCCGGTGAAATTTTTAATATAACAAACCATCCACACTTGGTTGCAAAAGTTTATCATGCTGAAACCAAACCAGAACAACTTAAACAGTATGCACAAAAAATTCATTGGATGGTTCGTAATAAACCCGAGTTACCTACCCTCCCTCAGTCTATCCAGCATGTGGTTCAATTAGCCTGGCCCGTTGCCGAGGTATATAAAGGATCGTTCTTTGTCGGATTTGCGATGGAGAAAATCGATTTTGAACGAACCATTGAATTAGATTATTTATTAACTAGACGTCAAGCAGAACAAGCAGGCATCAGTGTTGATTTTGGTAAGTTAATGGCAGTGGCCTATAACTTATCCTCAATTATTAATACCTTACACAATAAAAAAATTGCTGTCGTTGATTTAAAACCAATGAATATCAAGGTATATAAAAATGAGTTATTGATATCAATTCTTGACTGTGATGGTTTTTGTATTTATGCCGATGATTTCCAATCAGATGCACCACAGGTTACACCAGAGTATTTGGCTCCAGAATTTCATAATAACGTAGTCAATCGCCCACACAATCAAGATGCCTTTGCGCTAGCAACAATTATTTTTAGATTACTGAATTATGGGATACATCCTTTTGTGGGGGTGTCAGATACCAAAATGAAATATCCCACTGAACTCGCGAATCGAATTCAACATACTCTTTACGCCTATGGCATGAAACCTCATGCCGGAATTCGACCTGTGCCAGCAAGTATTCATGAGACTTTCCCTGATGATATCAGAACTTTGTTTGACCGAGCTTTTGGCTGGGTGCCAGGGGGTAGACCAGGAGCCTATGAATGGGCAATGGTTACTGCTCAGTACGCCAATAAAAGTTCAGGACAAATGGATGTATGTGTCAATGGACATATTAAATTTGTAGAGAAATCATGTCCCACATGTATGCGTGATCAAATTTTACATCACCATCATCGCAATAAAACACGCTTAAAAGCCAAGTTAAAAGCCGTACCACAACGCACCATTCGTCATGTACATAAAACCATTAACCGTACTCATGCTAATCCTTTTCAGGCTGCATTAGCACAATATCAAGGACCCACAATTAACTACAGCGGCAATATTAACTTAAATGGCCCCAATGTCCCTTTGACCACCGCAACCGCTAATGCGCTAGCTACTGAAATTATCTGGGTGATAGGTCTACTTATTACTTATTGGTGGTTAAAATAATGAGTTTAACTTCTCTTGTTATCGTTCTTTTATCTCTGATTGTGGCCGTATTATGGCGCCCCCGACATAGAATTGATGGCTCTGCTTGGGGTTTACTGTTTGTTTTTATATGTTTCGGCTTAGTGACTTTATGGTTTGTTTTTCATCAAGATCTGGCTACCCGTTCGATTACTTTTAATCACTTCAAACCCAGTTTGTTTTATTGGACACTAGCAGTGGTGTTAGTGGTTTTTCCCAGAGTTGGTTGGGGGTATCCAGCCAAATGGATTATTGGTCCCTATTTTCCAATGGCCAATAGTGAATGGTTCTATCTTAATCAAGTATTGATTTTATTATATGTTTTCCTGGGTATTTTAAATGCCTATATGTTTTTAAAATTTAACGACTCAGTATGGATTGATTTTAAAGAAAGTTGTTATATGAACCTACTTGTCTTGATATTGGTACGTATTAACTTTATCTGGTTACATATTTTCAAAAATATTTTTGATTTAATAAAGCAATTATTTCAAAAAAACACTCCTTAACCTATTGATTTAATTTCATAAAAAAAAGATACATTTTAACACTAGACAAATTCTAAAAGAATTAGTAAGGTAACGAACAATCTTTTTTATCACTCAGGAGTACTTTAATATGACTATTAAATCCTTCGGTTACGCCGCTCACTCACCCACTGAGGACTTATCTCCTTTTCATTTTGAACGACGTGACCCTCGTGATACTGACGTAATTATTGATATTGAATACTGTGGTGTCTGTCATTCAGATCTTCACCAAGCCCGCAACGATTGGCAAAATAGTAAATACCCAATGGTTCCCGGTCACGAAATTATTGGTCGTATCAGCTTTGTAGGAAATAAAGTAACCAACTTTAAAGTTGGTGATCAAGTAGGTGTAGGTTGCATGGTAGATTCCTGCCAACATTGTCATCCATGCCATGAGGGCCATGAGCAATATTGTGATGAATTTCCAACTCTTACCTATAACGATGTCGATCGTCATGATCAACTACCAACTTATGGTGGCTATTCCAACCACATCGTTGTATCCCACAAATTTGTCGTTAAAGTACCAGAAACCCTTAACCTAGAAGGGGCAGCACCATTATTATGTGCAGGTATTACAACCTGGTCTCCATTGCGTCATTGGCAAGTTGGGCCCAACAGTAAAGTGGCTGTTGTAGGTTTAGGTGGACTTGGTCATATGGCCATAAAACTTGCTAAAGCATTAGGTGCTGAAGTGAGCTTATTTACCAGGTCAGCTAATAAAGAGGCGGATGCGAAACGTTTAGGTGTTGATCATATTATTCTCTCCACTGAAGAAAATGCGATGAATGGCGTTAAAAACAAATTTGACCTCATTATCGATACTGTTCCCTACGCCCATGATTTAAACCCTTACGTTCCTACCCTTACTATCAATGGAACACTGGTGTTGGTTGGCTACCTGGGTGATCTTGATCCTATGGTTAACTCCGTACCTCTTATTATGGGCCGCAAATCTATAGCCGGATCACTGATCGGTGGTATTAAAGAAACACAGGAATTACTAGACTTTTGTGGTAAACATAACATTACCTCAGATGTTGAAGTCATTAGTATGCAAGACATCAACCACGCCTATGAGAGAATGCTAAAAAGTGATGTGAAGTATCGTTTTGTCATTGATCTGAAAACCCTCAACAAGTAACCATTCATTAGAAACCTCAACTCTACAGAAGCGGAATATCCTGCTTCTGTAGCTGTTCTTATCGCCGTTTACCCCTCTTTTTTATTGTTAAAAGAATAACTTACACTCTTGCATTTTGTACGTATACGTACTATATTAGTACGTACAGAAACCAATTAACTACAAGGAGTCAATTCATGTCAAAAGTGGTCGTGGTTTATCACAGCGGTTATGGGCATACCAAAAAGCAAGCTGAGGCCATTGCAAATGGTGCTAAAGCAGCACTGATAGCAATTGATGCTGAAGGTAATATTAGCGAAGAAGAGTGGCAATTGTTAGATAATGCAAAAGCAATTATATTTGGCTCCCCCACTTATATGGGGACTGTCAGCTGGCAATTTAAAAAATTTGCAGACGCTTCGTCAAAAGCGTGGTTTACACAGAAATGGAAAGATAAAGTGTTTGGTGGATTTACTAATTCAGCAACCATGAATGGCGACAAGCATTCCACCATTCATTATTTTATCACTCTAGCCATGCAGCACTCAGGCATATGGGTCGGTACAGGACTCATGCCATCAAACGCAAAAAATGCTAACCGCGATGATATTAATTTTGTGGGCTCATTCGCTGGCGCCATGATGCAAACACCTTCTGATGCATCAAGTGATGAGGTCAATAGTGGCGATCTGGAAACAGCTCGCCTGTACGGTCAGCGTATTATGACATTCGTTGAAAAAAATTAAAGCAAGTAGGAGGTGGTCAATCTATACCACCTCCCTAATTTAAATTAATAAGCGTTGGATTCGATTTGTATTTGATCACTAATCTCCTTCACCCCTTCAACTTTACGTGCATCACGCAAGGCAACGTCCTTATCAGCAGGCTCAAACACCAATCCACCTAGAATCGCCGTACCTTTATACACAGTTACATCCACATGGCCTAAGAAGGTATATTTTTCATGTTTGTAATTTTCCAAAATTTGATCTTTGATTTTTTGATCAGCCGTTTCTTCTTCTGCTGTATAAGGCGTTTGTGTTGCGCAAGCTGTTAAAGCTGCTAGGAGAGCAAGACATAATGATCGTTTAAAAAAGTTTACTGTTTTCATATATTTTCCATCAAATTGATTATTACTTGGTATCAATTATGACAGTAAACACACAGAAAAAATCTATCAAATAAGTAAAAAAGGTAAGTTAATAACAATTTGTAATAACTTTTTCCTAACTTTACACTTAACCCATTGAATTACGTCATACTAAAAAAATTGATAACAAATTTTGGATAGGATTTCATGACAGTTTGGCTAAGATATGTACCTTGGTGGTTAACAGGTTTACTTTTCTTATATACAGAACTCAATACACCTGAAGATATTGGCTACTTCACCCTACTCTACTCTAAGTTATTTGCTATTTTGTTTTTAATTGGTTTATACGATCTATTCCAACAGCAACATTCCATTAACCGCAACTATCCACTGATTGGTCATCTTCGTTATCTGTTGGAATCAATCCGCCCTGAAATTAGGCAATATTTTGTTGAAAGTGATGAGGACAAAGTACCCTTTTCAAGAGCGCAGCGCTCATTAGTCTATCAACGAGCAAAAAAAGAATCCTCACAACGTCCATTTGGTACTTTAGAGCATACTGAAGCGTCAGGTTATCAAACTCTACTTCACAGCCTTAATCCTCAACCAATAGTAGATTTAACCCACTTAAGAACTGTCGTGGGGAGTGAGCAGTGTCTTCAACCCTACTCCATATCATTATTTAATATTTCAGCGATGAGCTTTGGTGCTCTATCTGCAAACGCCATCATGGCACTTAATCGAGGAGCAAAACTTGGGCAGTTTATTCAAGATACAGGAGAAGGATCAGTTTCTCCCTATCATTTGCAGTATCAAGGAGATTTGATTTGGCAAATTGCCTCAGGTTATTTTGGATGCCGCACTCAAGAAGGATTATTTGACCTCCAACGCTTTAGCGAAGTCAGTAATAAACCCAACATTAAAATGATTGAAATCAAACTATCACAGGGAGCGAAACCTGGCCATGGTGGAGTACTCCCAGGAGCCAAAGTCACCGCAGAAATTGCTATGACTCGATCTATTCCTGTTGGAGAAACTTGTACCTCTCCTGCGAAACATAGCGCCTTTAACAACCCGATTGAATTACTGGACTTCATCAATCTATTACGTGATAAATCTGGCGGTAAACCTGTTGGTATTAAATTGTGTATTGGTCAACCTAAAGAATGGTTCGCTTTAGTCAAGGCAATGATAATTACCCGCCAACATCCCGATTTTATTGTTATAGATGGTGCAGAAGGTGGTACGGGTGCCGCGCCTATTGAGTTTGTTGATCATGTTGGTTTACCACTTGAGGATGGTTTACATCTTGTGAACCAAACATTATTGGCTTGTGGATTACGAGGAAAAATTAAGATTGGCGCGTCAGGTAAAATTATTTCCGGTTTTGATCTATTTAAAGTATTAGCTTTAGGGGCGGATTGGGGTAATTCAGCTCGCGGTTTTATGTTTGCTTTAGGTTGTATTCAATCTCTCTCTTGCCACACTGACACCTGCCCCACTGGGATTGCAACACAAAACAAACAACGTCAAAAAGCACTTAACCCAGAAGATAAAGGAGTGAGAGTCTGGAACTATCACGATGCAACACTAAAAGCCTTAGCTGAGCTGGCAGCTAGCGTAGGTCTCCAGCATCCTAGTCAGGCGAATTTAGAATTGATTATGGAACGCCAAAGTAAAGGACAACTCATGCCACTATCAAACAAACTTTATCGCTTCCCTCAATCATTATTTACTGATACGTCACTCACCAACAAACCATACGTAGAAGGTGTACCCAACTACCTCATCGATGCTTGGAATCAGGCTTCTGCAGTCACGTTCTAAAAATTCATTAAGTGGTCGTTTTAGCAATGGTTGTTACTTGATGAGCAGAACTATGTTGCATATTGGTATAGAAAGCAGTGATTAACTCCTCATACTTTCTCCATGTTGCAACATTTAATGCCATCAAGTGTGATTGTTGTTGCAAAAAGAACTGGACCACTTCTTGGGCCTGGATCGGTTGATGGTTTTCAATAGATTTAACCACCTTATCAGTTAGATGATCGGTATTCTTTTTAATGTGATCAAGACGATCGGTCGCATACTCTTTTTGTACATTAAATAAGTTACTACTTAAGGTCCAAAATGGCATCCATATGGCATTTAGTTGTTCCATACTAATTGATTGAGTGTTCTTGTCATTGTTATTAGTAAAAGTCATTTTTCTCTCCCTATTTAATTCTCAATTGAGTGAATAAACTGCGTGATTTTTGGTGCAATCTGTTCACGAAATATACGACCGTTAAATGTGCCGTAATGACCAATATTAGGTACTAATAAATAATCTTTAAAGTGATCGGGTAAATTATTGGTGATCTGCAGTGCCGCCTGAGTCTGTCCAATACCACAGATATCATCTTTTTCACCTTCTATCACTAAAAGATGAGTTTTTTTAATGTGAGCAGTATCTACACGATGCCAACGGCTCATCATTTCACCTTTTGCTAGACTAAATTTCAGAAATACTTGATCAATGGTCTGTAAATAAAACTCTGCCGTTAAATCCATTACAGAAAGATATTCATCATAAAAGTCTTTCTTTTTTTCAGCGTCTTCATCATTACCCTCAACCAGAGACTCAAACATTGATTCAATAGATTGAAGATGGCGCTCAGGATTCATAGCCATAAAACTATTTAATTGTATAAATCCAGGATAAACCTTTCTACCGGCTCCCAAATTAGGAGGAGGAACAATTTGAATTAGATTTTTTTCAAACCAACCTAAATCATGTTCGATAGCAAATTGATTGACTACTGTAGGGTTTTGTCTTGCATCAATAGGTCCTGCAACAAGAGTGAGTGACTTTGGCTGGCATCGATCACCCCAATCAGCCATAATGGCAGTGGCAGCAAGTGCAGCGACGGTTGGTTGACATACAGCCAATACGTGAGTACCCGTTCCTAAGAAATGCATAAAATCAACTAAATAATCAATAAAATCATTGAGGTTGAATAAATCGGAAGCCAAAGGAATTTGTTTACAGTTTAGCCAATCAGTAATGTATACATCATGATGAGGTAAAAAAGTTTCGACTGTTTGTCGAAGTAATGTTGAATAATGCCCTGAATAAGGGGCGATAATAAATAATCGTGGTAACGACTTCTCACAATTCAGTTTTTTAAAATGAACCAACTGACAATATGCTCTTTTCAACACTACCTGATCTTCAACCAGATATCTGATGCCATCTATTTGGGTTTCATGTATGTTCCATTTCGGTTTTTCATGAATCCCTGAGAATTCCTCAAATACGGTAACCCAGGCATTAAGTGTATTAACCCATTGATCAGAAAAGCCTGAGTGAGGCATTTCTTTTATCAAGCTTTTAATAACTCGGCTTGACTGCCTTGCTGGACTTAACATTAAATTGAGTGATTCTTCAATAAAATAGAGCATATTTTTCTCGAATAATAAATAACTAATAGTTACTTTTAAACTATCAAGATATAAAAAACCGTTACTTTTTATAATAAGTTATTACTTAACACCTAAAAAATGACAATCGAATGACAGTCGTATGAAGTTAAAATAAAAAACAATAAAAACCATTAACCGGTAGCCTATAAATGAACTATTTCACTTAATATCTTCTAATTAATAATAAATTCATCTATTTTTTAAAATAAGTAACTTATTAATATCTTGGAATAAATATGAATAAACCTCATTTAATTTATTTTGCTGATCCCATGTGTTCATGGTGTTGGGGCTTTTCTCCTGTAATTGATGCTATACAGGCAAAATTTGGTGAACAATTACCGATTAAGTTGATAGTTGGAGGATTACGTCCTGGCAATCAACAGGCAATGGATGAGGCGGAGAAAGCGGATATTCGCAGTCATTGGGAACATGTTCATGAAGCGTCCAATCAACCTTTTGACTTTGGTTTTTTTAATCGCAATCATTTTGTTTACGATACGGAACCAGCAGCACGAGCAATTGTAGTCATTCGTCGACACAGTATGCAATTAGCTATTCAAGCATTAAAAGAAATACAACATGCATTCTATGCAGGTAATAAAGATGTAACAGATACAAATGAATTAGCGGCTATAGCAGAAAAATTAGGTCTTAATAAAGAGAGTTTTAAGACAGAGTTATTGTCAGAAGAAACCAAAGACGAAACATGGACAGATTTTGCACTAACTCATAACTCAGGTATACGTGGCTTCCCTACTCTGATTGCTGGAGTCAATGATGAAGAGCAGTTCACATTGATTACCCATGGTTTTCAATTGAGTTCAAAGATCATACCTGTATTGGATAATTGGCAACATAACTTAATTTCAACACAATGAATAGTTCACAACCATTAGAAAAATTAACCTTATTTTATGACGGAGCTTGTCCCCTCTGTCGAGCTGAAATACTTTTTTTATCGCGACGTAATCATGACGGACTACTTGACTTTATTGACATACAATCAGAGCGCTATCTACCTGAAAAAGTAGGTGTTTCCTGCGAACAGGCTTTATCAGCAATGTATGCGCAATATGCAAGTGGTCAGTTAATTCATGGGATAAGTGTCTTTCCTGAAGCATACAAAAGAGCCCAGTTACCGTTATTGGCATGGTTTTTCTCAAGAAAAACCTTACAGCCTTTATTTACAGTGGGCTATCGCTTCTTTGCTAAAAACCGCCATCAAATATCTAAACTAATTGGTCCTGCATTATTATGGATAGTTACAAAGAAACGGATTAGAGATAAGTAATTTTAAAACCTGCTGAATAATTACGTTATAGTGTATTCATTTATTAATCTTCTTGCTGAAACAAATTTATACTTCAACAACCACAATAGAGCCTTCACCACTATCCAGAATGTCATACTGAGTTTCAAAATGCTCAAATCCATTCGCTTGGATTAAATCAATAAATTTATCCTGATCTTCTAAAGCAGATATTTTATTTAACAACTTGTTATCCTCGATAAAGTAATCTACGTTACTTACAAAAAGATCACTACAATCAAACGCTTCAGGCAAAAAGATATCATAATAGTTACCGTTATCTTCTTTTTCTGGTAACTCGTCTTCGTTATATTCTAAAGTTGCGTAGGTCCATAAATTTGTAATGACAATTTCATCATCTTGATCATTTTTGTATATATCAGTGACATTAAAACTTTTGAAACATTCAAATTTATAGATTGTGTGCATTCGTTATATCCATGTTATGTATTTACAGAGCGAAAACTATCAAGTGTAGGAAACATATCGCATTTCATAAAGTTGATTGCTGTATCAGGTGTGGCTGTTAGCCAGTCATTAAATTGTTCTTCATCTAAAATAACGGGTGATCTTTTTTCATCATCTATCCTGTGAAACCTTTTCATAACAGGATGAGTATCAACATTACACGTTAACATAGTAAATGAAATAATTTTTTGGTTTGTTTCTTTATCTATCCAAGTATCCCATAGAGAAGCGATACCAATTGGTCGTTTATCAATTCTTTGTATACAGTATCGTTCAGGTTTACCCGACTCATAGGACGGCTCGAAAAAATTATCTAGAATACATAAGGCAAAGCGTCTATTAAACCAAGAGTCTTTATAAGATGGCTTGGTTTTGACGGTTTCATGTCTCGCATTATAAGTATATCTTTGAATCTTTTTATCTTTTGACCATGATGGAATTAAACCAAACTCTGCTAATCCACACTTATGTCTCTCATTTTTACGATCAAAGATGATTATGGGTGCTGGGTAAGAAGGAAAGACTTCTTTTGGATAAGTATGTGGAAGGTCTACATCGAGTACAGATTTAGTCCAATCTTTATTTTTAGTTGGTGTGAAGTTAATACACATTATTTAAACTATTTGGTTAAATCTCTGGCGGAGAGAGAAGAAGTGCCGTAAAACAGAAAAATCCTTATAAATCATAAACGCTTACAACCTTTTAAGACCAAAAATGTGCTCTCTTTGTCCGACCAAATTACACCCAAAATTTATCGGAAAAATTGAGTCTGGCAAGCCCTTAAGTAATTATTAAATCAAGTGAACTGGCACCAGCGCTCACATGACATCCCCTCACTTTAGGAAGCAAGACTTTTCTTCCCTCTCTCTGAGCGCTTTCTAACACCACCAAACCCTTGTTCGAGAAATCATGTACGTCATCGTAGATGCGCCTGGGATTGCGCCCCAACGATTTAGCAATGGCGTAAATCGATTCATTACCACTGGAAGAAATCAATTTTTTTAAAGTCTCGCGTTTCTTGGGATGAAAGTGGATAACGCATTCACTCACAGGAAAGCTCACATCTCCCACGACATAAAAACTCCAAATCGCATCTAATATCGCTTTTTTGCTTGCCTGAAATCGATTGCTATTGCGAATGGCAGGCCAGGTCTTGATAAATTGTTTTTCCCCCACCAACTCAATCAAATCGCGCGCGCGCATGTAATTGACACTCTGAGTAACCACATTGGCTTTTTGAAGATAAAACTCTTTTGACCAATTACGATACGTGAGCTTACCCTGGTCCCAGAAGGCCATGCGCTTTGCTCTTTCCCATTGTAGCGGTTCACTTTTTTTCATATCAATTACCAATCTCTTGAAGCGCCAAAGCTTGCTCTACCAAGGCGGGCTTCACATCCCCAATCAAGCTCAGATTTTCGAATGGCGGCAAGAACACTAAGTTTTCAAACTCATTGATCAAATCAATCCAAGGCATTGAAAAGGTATTGGCGCACAAGGCATCTATCGGAAAATTCGCGCCGTGTGCATTGGCATGCGCTAAAAATTTCTCAACACTTTCGATCTGTCCATTTAAAACATATACATCAAACAAATCCCGGGCAGTCTGACGAGCACCCTGCACTTCTTTGCCGTAACCAGTTCCAGAAATCGTGCGTAATTTGCGATGATATAAACCACCAATTTCTTCTGTCACGACCAGACCAAATTGTTTACGAGGCCATATGTCCGCATAAAGATCCTCTATAAACGAGACCTTAATCATTTGTTCCCCTACCATCGCATTGGCATGCAATTGACGGGCCCACTTACCATCAGACTGGGCATCCACACCCTCTAAACGTACGCCAATTTTGCCCAGCTCAACGGCTAGCTTTTCGGGGTTGAAGGCATAGCCTACAAAAAAATCGAGGTCGTACGAGACCCGATGCTTTAAGTAATAACGCGCTAAAGCAGTGCCGCCTGCTAAGATGGCATCTGGTATACCCAATTTTTCCAAGCTGGGGAAAATCGTGTCGAGGAGCTCGTCCTGAGCTTTGTATAAAGTAACCGTCATATATGACAGTTTATACATATTTCTAAGAAATTGCCACTACAGGTAAATATAAGCTGCTCGAAAGCGATCATTTAAAATGTGCTAGCACACCTACACCTTTGCAGACGGGAATATTCATAGAGGCCCTTGCGCAAATTAGTTACCCAACTAGCGCATCTAGGCAATCTTGATAGAACTCAATATCAAGCTTAGTCACCATGTCATCAGATAAGTCAAAAAGCTGATGACGACATGAGACCGACAAATAGTAGAGATTTAGTACTTTTTTAGCAATCTCCGCCAAATTCACCTCATTATGAATGGACTCGATGGGTCCCCTAAGTGTCACTTCACCAACTATCATTAGACCGTCTCGGACTGATTTTTTCAATAAAGCACCCGACAAAGCAATGAGTGCTGCAACGCTTTGTTATTAAAAAACCAATGGTTTTAGTAAAAATATTTACAGTGTTTTGCTAGATTTATTATTTAATAAGGTATTTTTATATGCTTATTTTTATTGTGGCCAATATCTTTTCCCTTCATATTAAGTAATAAGCCAGGAAGATCATATAGAATATATTCGAATACAAAGTTACATCTACAATGCTGGAATAACTTCATTTTGCGGTTTGTTTTTGCTCGGTTTTCCAAATACACGGAAAAGCCTTTAAAAATGGCGGAGAGGGGGGGATTCGAACCCCCGATACCTTGCGGTACGCCTGATTTCGAGTCAGGTACATTCAACCACTCTGCCACCTCTCCTGAATACGTGATTATACTTTTTAACCGTTTACTCGTAAAAGTTTTTGCTCGAGTACTTCCCAGCGCTGTAAACACGTTTCAATCTCGTGTTGCAATACTGCTAGACGATCTTGCAACTGTTTCACCTCATCTTTTTGGCTAACATAGAGTGATGGATCAGAAAGTCTTTCATTGATTGTGAGTTGTTCTTTTTCTAAAGTATCAATTTTTTCTGGAAGCGCCTCTAATTCTTGTAACTCTCGATTAGTCATTTTTTCAGGACGGTTTTTTGGTTTATCTCTTACTTCCTGAGTGATATGCTTTTTTTCAGTAGCTACAGTATTAGCCGTATCTTCGGTTTTCTTAAGAGAACGATTTACATAGGCCAACCAATCACTATAACCCCCAGCATTTTCCGTTACTTGGCCCTTACCATCGAGAACAATAACTTGCGTTACCACATTATCTAAAAATGCACGATCATGAGAAACTAAAAATAACGTTCCTTTATATTCACTGAGTAACTCTTCTAGCACCTCAAGTGTATCCATATCAAGATCGTTAGTGGGTTCATCGAGTACGACAACATTAGCAGGCTTCGCAAACAGTCTAGCCAGTAAAAGGCGGTTTCTCTCACCACCTGATAAGGATTTCACTTTCGCTCTAGTGCGCTCAGGTGGAAATAAAAAATCTCCCAAATAACTGACACGATGCTTACGTTGACCATTAATTTCTATAAAATCTGAACCAGGGCTAATGGTGTCTATCAATGTGGCTTCAGGATCGAGCTGTTCACGTAATTGGTCAAAGTATGCTACTTGTATTTTTGTACCTAACTTAACTGACCCCTCCTCAGGCTGTGACTCACCAAGCAAGGTCTTGAGTAAGGAGGTTTTTCCTGATCCATTGGGACCAATAATGCCAATTCTGTCTCCACGTTGAATGCGTGTGGAAAAAGAATCAATCAGTAGTCGATTTTCATAGGAAATTTTCACCTTATCCAACTCAACCACTAATTCTCCTGATTGATCACCTTCATGAAGATTAAGCTGCACTGATCCCACTCTGTCGCGTCGTCTTGATCGCTCAACGCGGAGTGCTTCAAGCCGCCTTACTCTACCTTCATTACGTGTTCGACGAGCTTCGATTCCTTTACGAATCCAAACTTCTTCTTGTGCCAGTAATTTATCGAATTTAGCTTGATGACTCTCTTCTACAGCAAGAAGCTCTTGTTTACGAAGTTGATAGGTGGCAAATGAATGACCAAAATGAGCTAACTGTCCTCGATCTAACTCAACAATATCTGTTGCCACATGGTCTAAAAAAGCACGATCATGAGTCACAAACACCACACTGCCTCTGAATTCTTTTAAGAGATTTTCAAGCCATTCAATAGCATCAATATCCAGGTGGTTTGTTGGCTCATCTAATACAAGTAACTGAGGATCATTAATTAACGCGCAGGCAATACCTAATTTCTTACGCCATCCACCAGAGAGCTGCGTAACAGTCTCATCACCTTTAAAACCAATACTATGAAGTAAAGTATCGATGCGATGTGTTGGCGCCCATTCATTATGCAGAAGGCTTGCTTGAGTCACAACATCTAATACGGTTTTATGGTCATCAAAATGATCTTCTTGAGCCACATATCCTACAATAAGCCCCGGTTGCAGCCAGCGCTCTCCACTATCAGGTAACACAGTCCCCAATACTATTTTTAATAGAGAACTTTTTCCTCCCCCGTTTCGACCAATCAAGCCGATACGCTGCCTCTCTTCTATAACAAGATTAACATTATCTAACAGAGCGTGATGGCCAAAGGCCAAGGATAAGTGACGCAGAGTAACTAAGGGCATGAATCATCGACTAAAAAAATTCGTATGATATTCTAGCAATAAAAACCTGTTGCGGGGCGCCATTATTTAAGCCCTTTAATACCCCCAGTGCATACTCTACCTCTTTGCCATTTGGAAAAAATAATTCTCCTTGAATTATCGGACCAATTTGGTGAGCGTTATCAATAGGTCGGTAGTAAGCTTCAAAACCTGGCTGAAATTGATTAGTAACACGGTAAGACAATGCATACCCTCCGCGTAGTGCATAGCGCATGGTTGCATTACTACCTAAATCCTTTTCTGCAAGAATATTTAAACGCTGTTGAAGTCTACCGGAGTCTTTTTCAATCAGAGGGCCAAACTCTAGTGTGTCAGCAATACCTGGTAAAATATGTTGGGAGTAAGCGGCTAAAAACCCCCAATCAACGGCATATTGGCCTCGATCGGTTAACTGAAAAGTATTTTCCCATTCATGACCGTAGAGTGTGTTACCTGTTCCAGGAAGGTGTTGATACTCAGTAAAATAAACTTCGCTTTTCCAATAATCTGTAAAAGTGTGGCCAAGAGACGTTAAAAAACCATTACTGGGAGCAAAACCTGGTCTTGAATCACTCACAGCATAAGCACGGCTTTCTAATTCTGTCTGTCCCTTGACCACATGGGGAGAATACACAACATAATCATCGTCAGCTAAAACACTTTTCATACTGGTTAGTAAAATCATAACTACACATATACCAACCCAATTGTTAGGTTTCATGGCTTTTCCTAACATGACTATTAATGACTACGAACTATACCTACTTCTTTTCTGTTGTAATCGTTATAAAAGCCGTACTCCCCTGCGCTATAAGGCCCCACATACTCTTTTGCCTGTCCTTTAGGTGGTGCAACTATTTCAGACGCAAAGGCTTTTCCTTCTAACTCAACCGGTTCAGAGGTAAGATTTTTCACAATTAAAGGGACTTTTTGACCCGCTGGTATATCAATCGTTTGCGGTTCAATCCCCTTGTCGGTAATGGTTAATATATAACTGTCTTGGGCGTAAGCTGATAAAGCTTGGGTTATGGATAAAAGAACACACAGTGACATGATGTTTTTCATAATGATTATTTCCTTAACAAGTTAAGTTAACTTTAAATGAGAATCATTATCATTGTCAAGTAAATAAGAATCATTTTCATTTAAAAAAATAGATTCTGATAAAATATTAAAAAATAAGCCCTGGTAGCTCAGTGGATAGAGCAACCCCCTCCTAAGGGGTAGGTCGCACGTTCGATTCGTGTTCAGGGCGCCAATTACATCAATCTTTAGAAAACTTATTATTCAAAAAAATAATTCGTCACACTTTAATCGCCATAGGAGTTTAAGGTGGCTACAATCAGGCAACTATCAAATAGCAAATCGTAAGTTCAAATTAGGCGCAAATCACTACCTTGCAAGACAAAATATTTAAAAAAACTCAGATGCACGTATTTGGGTAAGGTAAGTTGAATCGGAAATCGAAAGAAATATTTACATTGATGAAACCGAGGCTGAAACAACCTAATTAACCGAAATCATTAAAAGACATAAGATAGAAGTAACAATACAAAAACGTTCAATCAAAAAAGAACAATACTGCTTAAAAATCTTAACTGAGAGCTTTGCACAACAAGTAGTTCTAACGCTTAAGCGGTGTCTGTCATATCAAGTCGTAGCTAGGGCAATTGACGCCGTAACCAAACCGACCTTACATACAGAATTACGGGTATGTCGGCCCTTTCACCATATCCGCTAAATCCTAATCAGATTGGGATTTTTGACTTTTCTCAACTATGATAACCGTTTACGTGCGCTACCTAAGGAGCGTTGGGTATCCAAAATCCTTGTTTTTACCCAAAAAATAGCAGCTATCTCTATTTCTCTCCTCTGACCTCGAGAGCGTTCTCCAAGCCACTTTATTATAAAAAAGTAGGCGCTTAACAGCACCTACCTTGACCAGAGAAAACGCTACAATTAAGCCGACAATTCGGTTTTTTTCTGTGGCTTTTTCCCTAAAACCCCTGCCATTACTTCACCAATTATGCCGCCAAAGTTAGCTGATTCAACCACAAGAATAAGCATAGGCCCCCAGTAGTAGAGATTAAGTTGCAAGAAGAAATCACCCATAGGGTGAGCAATATAATGCAAATAGAGGTAGCTCAGTGGTCTTAACAACAAAGGGGGGAGACAAGCCACATATCTCCCACCCTTCTCACCGTATATTCTGGAAGTAACATAACCCACACCAAAGGGTACGAAAAACACATCAATCATCCATAACACATTAAATGTGGCAATCCCTTTGTACACCTCCACATTCACACCTAGAACTAAGTCACATACTAAATTAATAATGAAACCAACGATAACCCCATACAATCCTCGACGTTGATTAACAGTCATTGATCTACTCCTATTTTTGTTTTAATGACCCATTAGCTAATTTTTGCTTACAGCTCTCTAACACTCCTTGTGGCACATCAATTTTTGATCCCGACAGTACTTCATTACAATCAGCATGCGGAAAACTCATCGAACGGTACACCGTCACACCAATAAACAGAAACATACCCAATAACAGCACCACCATAGCAACAATCGTTTTCACATAGTCCCCTGATAATTTTATGTTTCTTGTAAAAAATGAAATTACATTAACACGGCTATTAACGCTAGATCAAACACTTCACCGTAGCCATGTTTGCCGATAGCGTCCATCAGGATCGTACTCATCGGTTTGTTTTTGTATGTTAAAGTGCCGACCACCACGAGGATCGGTTCCTTTACCCGCAATATAAAGCCAGTTGCCATAATTGCTATATACATCATAATCAATCAGTTGAGACTCAAACCAGCTTGCCCCCACACGCCAATCACCTTGATATTCATTTAACCAGAAACTTGCTACCACTTGTCTTAGTCGATTGGATAAATAACCCGTATGGTAGAGCTCACGCATGGCCGCATCAATAAGATCAACGCCAGTTTGACCATGACTCCAAGCAAAAAACTGTTGCTGATTAAAAGCGGGAGGTTGAGCCTGACTATTAACAGTCAAACCTTGAAATAAAAACAAATTAGTCTTTCGTTGATAAAACAGAAAACGAAAGTAATCACGCCACAGTAACTCAAACCACAGCCAATAGGTGCTCTCATTCGCACCCGATTGATTCTCAAACTCATCAACATAAACCATGAGTGTGCGTGCTGAAAGGATGCCGTGGGCGAGCCATACCGACCATTTAGAAGAATAATGAATACCCTGTAATTGATTACGAGTCGCTTTATAAGAGGAGGCATACCCTCCTTTGAAATAATCTTCAGTAATATAGGTCGTGATTTTTTTATAATCCGTTAACCACAGTCCATTGTGCACAGGAAGAGATGTGCGTGGATCAATTGAATACGCTTGGGTACTAGACAGCGTATTCTGGGCAAACTCACTATTACGCCATTCATCTGCCACATGTAAAGGAGGTAATTGATTGTGTTGTGGGGCTGTAAAACGAACGTTTTGCGCTTCAATCTTTTGCCGAAAACGAGTGAAACTCATCGGAAAATAACTCAGCACCTGTTTAACCAAGGCCTTATCAATCATGGTGGACTGAAATACAGTAATGACTTCAATACCCTGCTTTACTAAAGCACGAATCTCTTGTTCCTCTTCCTCAGCGGCAATGGTTTCTGCATAAATCCGCTGAATACCAAACTCTCTACACCACTCAACTAAGCAGACCACCGGGTCACCATTAGTTTGCCATAATACACTTCCCTGTCTTTCTAATTGCGTACGAAGATGTGCCAGTATGTGGCTCTTGAAAGCGCGATTGTGCTCTGCCTGACGGACAAAACCCCATTCAGTATGATCTTGAAATCGGGAGTTTTCGATATAGACGGGTAACACTTCTCGACACTCAGTGAGCGCTTGATGAAGTAAAGGGTTGTCTTCTAGACGACAGTCGCGACGAAACCAGTAAATTGCTCTTTGTATCATCTTAGCGCCTTATTTAATTTTACTATGGCGGCAACGCTCAGAGCAATATTTCACCTCGTCCCACACCTTGGCCCATTTTTTTCTCCAGGTAAAAGGTCTTTGGCAGACACTACAGATTTTAACCGGCAAATGTTCTTTTTTAACGCCCTTCATCGAATTCGAATCCCAATTGTAAATGGCTGGAGGTGGATATTGGTTTATTACGCGCTCGATTAGTGGTTCGTTTTCTTGAACCATGTCGCTCAACCACATCCCCTACCTTTTTTATAACTTGAACACTCTGACGACGTTCGAACAATTTAGTTTTAGCTTCGCGAATACTATTTTCATAATCAACGATAGGTCGAGGAATATCCCTACCTACATAAACCCCCAACTTATCCTGTAAAGACTGTGGCATACGCCAGGGTTCAAATATCCATGTATCAGGTACACGTTTAAGATAAGGACACCAGCGTCTAACAAACTCGCCTCGTGGATCATGGTCTTTGGCTTGTTTAATGGGATTATAAATACGCGGAATATTAATGCCTGTGGTGCCTGATTGCATCTGTATTTGGCTCCAATGAATACCCGGCTCATAATCAAGAAATTGCTGAGCCAAGAATAATCCAGTCTGGCGCCAATGTAACCATAACGGATAGGAGGCTACAGATACCAGTAATGCACGCATCCTAAAATTTAACCAGCCCTGATGAATTAACATGGCCATACACGCATCAACCAATGGCCAGCCTGTTTTACCCTGTTGCCACAGAGTGAGTTTATGTTGATCAAACTCATTTTCACGAAGTCCATCGTAACCACGATGCATATTACGCCATTCAATTTCGGGTTCACTCTCAAGCTTTTGAATGAAATGGCAGTGCCAATATAAGCGACTTAAAAAGGCTTGTAAGCCCTGACGCTTTATATCTCTTGGTGAGCCTGTTAGCCCTTCAAGCTCTAAACGCGTCCATTGAACGAGCTCGCGCATACTAATAGTGCCGTGACTTAAATAAACGGATAGTCGTGAGCAGGCTGTGGGCGCTGATAGCGGTGAAGAGATACCGCCTCGATAGCGTTTAGAGCCTAATTCCAGAAAATGTTGCCATGCGGCTAAAGCATGATGACGCCCCGCACGGGGGCGAACGTGCATATCAACAGCCTCAAAACCCAATTCTTTTGATGTTGGAATACGAATTTCTCTCAGGCTATCCTTACTCCACCAGGAACCATTATGAGTCTCAGGCAAAATCTGGAGCGGACGACTCATATGCGCCTCCCAAGCATCTTGCCACTCATCCCGCGAGCGCAATCTCCTTACTACACCAAACTGTTGAAACTGATGCCAAATGATACCCATATCGTCACACCATTTAGCCACCTGTTTATCGCGCTGATAACTCCAATTGTTACCTGTCTCCTCATGAGAATAGAGAGTGGAGAAAGGGTTTAGAGAGTGAACATGGGTTAATACCGCAACCGCGTCACCAGTGAGAATATGTAAATAGCCTCCTAACTCCTGAATTTGCCGATATAAATCCCTTAATGAAGCAAGGGTAAATTCATAGTGTTGGGCGGATTGGTCCGGTTGCTGCCATTGCTGGGGGTCGAGAATATAGAGACAAAAAACACGAGAGGCCAGTAAAGCCTGCCGTAAAGCTTCATGGTCGTGAATACGTAAATCTTTTTTAAACCAAACAACGCTATCCATGAGAAAACATCACCCTTGTTGGAGTCGTTGGCTAAGGTGGTAACCAGATAATATCGCCCCCTCCACTCGTCCACCCATTTGCCAATCTCCCACGGCACCAAGCCTAAGTGCGTTATCCCACAAGCTTGAAGGCAAGGCTTGGTTAAGAGATATAGCATGCTGCCATGAAAAGGGCATGATATCTCTAATTTCACTAGGTTGATTGAGTTCTCGCCATTGCTTGATGACAAAAGAGATGAAGTCATCTATCCCAATGGCGCTATTGATTACGCTCCATTGTTGATCAAAATGAAGTGTCCACGGTAATCCGGCTCTTCGTCCTGGTTTAGAACTGTTATTAGCAAGCCAGCGTAAGCTTCCTTGATTAATGAATGCGGCATCAAAATCAGGTTGTTCAACAAAGTTTAACAACGCCCCTTGTGTTGGTAAAAACACCACCTTGTCTAATAAGGGCAACCAACTAGGTTGAAGAGTACTAACGAGTTGAGTAACTATAGGAGCTGGTAGGGCACACAACACCCTATCAAACACGTCTTCACTGACACTCTCATCAGTAAATTGTAGCTGCCATTGATTAGCATTAATCTTAATGAGTTGACTGACCTCATGCTGACAACGTAGGTCAACATCCTCTACAAAAAACTGCATAAGTGCAGCCATAGTGGGTTGTGCTACCCAACGCTCCACTAAGTGATTGGCAACTGCATGGACGTCTTTAGTTCTATGACCTATCACTTTAATCTTGGGATTCCAACGCTGAACAAGACCCTGCTTTACCCATTTATCTAGTAAAAATTGGGTGACAGGTGAGCGTACTGTGAAATATTGCGCACCCGCATCAACCTCAAGTTCTACATCAGAAAAACAACCTAACCTGCCGCCAAAATTCAACTTTTTTTCAAAAACAGTTACAGAAAACCCTTGTTTTTGCAAATAATAAGCTGCACTCAACCCGGCTAAACCAGCGCCAATAACAGCAACGTTTGGAGGGCTCATGGTGACTTAGCGGCACGTGAGCGAGATGGACGACTCAAAATAAAGATCAATAATGCACCGAACAAAGCTAATATTGTGTGATTAACAGAGGAAATCTGAGACAAATAGCTACGCCAGGCAAAATCAGAGAGGATCATGTCCACACTTACGTACCCCAATAATGCGCCTGCCAAGACAATAATCGACTTAAAGCGATTCATTAAGTGCATCAAAAAGGTACTACCCACAATAATTAAAGGGATAGATAACATCAACCCAAATAACAATAAGAGCGGATTCCCACGGGCAATGGCTGCAACACTTAACACATTATCAAGACTCATCACCACATCAGCGATAACGATGGCTCGAATAGCCTGTGTTAACTGACTGGTGGCTGGAATATCTGATTCCTGATGGGACTCATGACGTCCTTTCACTAAGCGCAATGCTACCCAAAAAAGAAGCACTCCTCCAGCTGTCATAATAAAAGGGAAAGACAATAAACCTGCGGCGATAATAGTTAAGAACATTCTAAAAATAATGGCAGTCACGCCACCAATTAATAAAGCCATACGTCTATCACGACCCACCAGAGCACGGGCTGCCAAGGCGATCACCACAGCATTGTCACCACTTAAAACTAGGTCAATACCGACAATCTGTGGTAGTGCCAACCAAAAAGATAAATGATTAATTTGTTGCCACATATTTTATTTAACCGTTAACACGAGTTTTCCCATGTGTACACTAGACTCCATTGTTGCGTGAGCAAGAGCTACTTCACTTAAGGTAAATTGTTGATGGATAAAGGTTTTAATCTTACCTTGAGACAGCATCGGCCATACCTTCTCGACTAACTCATCACGTACTTTTTTCTTAAAACTTAATTCACGTGCGCGCAAGGTGGAGCCTGTGATGGTGAGCCTGCGGCGCATGACTTCAGCAAAATCCACAAGCACCTTTGATCCGCCTAAAAAGGCAATAATAACAATTCTACCGTCATCTTTTAAGGCTTTGATTTCTCTAGGTAAATAATCCCCTGCTACCATATCTAAGATGACATCAACCCCTTTTTTATCAGTCAATACTTTCACCACCTCAACAAAATCCTCTTGACGATAATTAATTGCCCTCTCTGCCCCTAAACTTTCACAAAAGGCGCATTTTTCAGGACTTCCCGCCGTAGCAAAAACACGATGACCCAGTGCGTTAACTAATTGAATTGCCGTAGCACCGATGCCACTACTACCCCCTTGTACTAAAAATGTTTCACCAGGAGAGAGTCGACCGCGTTGAAACACATTACTCCAAACAGTAAAAAATGTCTCCGGTAAGGTGGCTGCTTCCACTAAACTCATACCATTGGGAATGGGTAACAGCGTTTCTTGAGGGGCCACACAATATTCAGCATAGCCGCCACCGGTTACTAAGGCGCAACACTCTTGACCCACTTGCCAACCACTCACCCCCTCACCCACACTGACAATGGTACCGGCAATTTCCAAGCCCATAATCGGTGAGGCACCACTAGGTGGCGGATAAAAACCTGCACGCTGAAAGCAATCAGGGCGATTAATGCCCGCCGCCGCCACCTCAATTAACACCTCACCTTGAGAGGGCTTGGGAATATCTCCTTGTAGAATTTTAAGAACGTCAGGAGTGCCCGGTTGATCAAGGCCCACATAGCGCATAGTGCTAGGAAGAGATGCCATGAAGTAATCCTTTTAAATACAGTGTTAATTAATAGAGAATAACATTCTCTATGGGATAATGAGAATATGCATAGACGACTTTTAATTGATTCTTATTGGCGACCTTTTCTTACTCAGGGGCTAGTAAGTAAAGAAACAAAGAATTGGCTTACCTACCCTGCCTCACTCACAGAGCGTTTACGCCAGAGCTTTGGCGAGATAGAAGTAGTGGTATTACGGGATGAATTGGGTTTCCCCCTAGCTGATGAATATGGCTATGTAAACAACCCAAAACAGCCTTGCCGAGTGAGAGAAGTGTTGTTATGTCACCATGGCGAGGCATTAGTCTTTGCCCATAGCATTATCCCCCTCACCCCTCAACTATCTAAACACTACGCCTTAGCTAAGCTTGGTAACCAGCCACTTGGACATTGGCTATTTCAGCAACCGCAAATTAGCCGCCAAGCACTTTTTTTTAAACAATTAAGAGCACACCATAACCTCTATCGCCTCATTCCCACCCCCCAACACCCCTCTTATTGGGCTAGACGCTCATGGTTTAAATTACATAATGAAGGATTATTAGTCACTGAGGTGTTTCTTAAAAGAATGCCCTATTTCAAAGCATAATAGTATTAAAATGGTGCGCTTACCTCAAAAAACCCTATTAAAAATACTATAATTTTGTTTAATTAACAGCTTTAATTATATGTTTTTAAAAAATAATTTTAAATTTGTAACAAGATTATTCAAATGAACTATTTTGGTTCGTTTCTTGCTTAATAATAAACATAGTTAATTATTGAGATCAATTATGGATACATTAAAAAATAGTAGTGATGCACTCTTTATTCTGTTGGGCGCCATTTTAGTGTTTGCAATGCACGCTGGTTTTGCCTTTCTTGAATTAGGTACTGTGCGCCGCAAAAACCAAGTTAATGCATTAGTTAAAATTCTGATGGATTTTTGTATTTCTACCATTGCCTACTTTTTTATTGGTTACAGCATTGCCTATGGCGTAGATTTTTTTGCTTCAGCACAAACCTTGAGCGCTAAAAGTGGTTATGAATTAGTTAAGTTCTTTTTTCTACTTACTTTCGCCGCTGCTGTTCCTGCTATTATTTCAGGTGGTATTGCTGAGAGAGCGCGTTTTGGTCCACAACTCATTGCCACCTTTATATTAGTGGGTTTCATCTATCCATTCTTCGAAGGAGTTGCTTGGAATAACCATTATGGTATTCAAGATTGGCTAACCCATCATTTTGGCTTTGCTTTCCATGATTTCGCAGGATCTGTAGTAGTTCACGCCGTAGGCGGATGGATTGCTCTACCTGCGGTGTTACTGTTAGGCGCTCGCCATGGTCGCTACACACGCGATGGCCTGATCACAGCTCACCCACCTTCAAATATCCCGTTTCTTGCCTTAGGAGCCTGGATTCTTGCTATTGGCTGGTTTGGTTTTAATGTGATGAGTGCACAAACGCTGGATAAAATTAATGGTTTAGTCGCCCTTAATTCCCTTATGGCCATGGTTGGAGGAACACTCACTGCTTGGTGGATAGGGCGCAATGATCCTGGTTTTGTTTATAACGGTCCCTTGGCAGGGTTAGTGGCTGTATGTGCGGGATCGGATGTAATGCATCCATTAGGCGCTTTAGTCGTAGGTGGCGTAGCTGGAGTTCTTTTTGTGGTGATGTTCACTCAGGTACAAAATCGCTGGAAAATCGATGATGTACTCGGTGTATGGCCGCTACATGGGCTATGCGGTACATGGGGTGGTATTGCCGCAGGAATTTTTGGTCTGCCCTCATTAGGTGGACTGGGAGGCGTGTCACTCATGAGTCAATTAATTGGTACCTCTTTAGGTATTATCATTGCCCTTATTGGTGGCGCTGTAGTGTATGGGATTCTGAAACGAGTAGTAGGTATTCGTCTTGATCAAGAAGAGGAATATATGGGAGCTGATTTAGCCATCCACAAAATCAGTGCCACACCAGACTAATAAATTACATGAACAAGGACGTAGATCTCAATGCTCCACGTCCTTGTGCTTATAAAAACCACTTAATTCAACCTCACAATCATTCAGTTTCTCTATTCAGGTAAATCTTGGTGAGTGGTTTCAGGTAACAACCAAGGTAAAAATAATCCCAACACATAAATTAAACTAATAATTAAGGCTGCCATGGCTAGACTACCAAATGACTGAATGATGCTACCAGCTAGCACTGGAAATACCCAAGCTATAATCCGTGCCCCATTAAATATTACGCTAGCTGCGGTAGCGCGAACACTGGTTGCAAACAACTCAGGCGGATAAATCGCCATCCACACATAAGCACAACCTAAAGTAAAGAAACCGTTAATTGGGGTCAACCACAATAACCACTGTGGATCACGCACCCAGCCATAACAAATCCAAGTAATGATAAGAGAGCCTAAATAAGTTATAAAAAGGAAACGGCGTCTACCCAGTTTATCGATAATAAAACCAGCTATAAGATAAGCAACAACTGCCCCTATAGTGTAATACAGCCCTGAGCGAGCCCCCCACTCAGCAGGGTTTGGTAAACCAGCAGCCTTAGCCAAGGACACTGTATAACGCGGCAATAGGCTTGAAATTGCCCACCAACCAGTGGTGGTAGCAAGAGATAACAAGAAAGTAATGACCGTTCTACGTAGCGCTTCTTTTTCACGAAATAACTGAAATAAAGTAAAAGGACGTTTACCTGAATCCACCTGACTCGAACCTGTGGCCCCCCAGCGTTTCGAGAGAATCGCTGCCTTCCATTTTTCTGACTCGTCTAAATTGCGGCGTAAATACAATACAAATAAAGCAGGGATTGCCCCCACCACAAACATTAAGCGCCAGCTTTCAGCACCCAATGGGTGAGTTGTTGACAAGCCATACCATACCGCGGCAGCCAGTAAGGTGCCCCAACCAAAGCCTGACTGAAGGAATCCGGCGCCAATAGGGCGTGCACGATTAGGCCATGTCTCAGCCACCAACGAAATACCAGTAGCCCACTCACTACCCATTGCTAAGCCCGTTACAAAACGAAGCGCATCTAATTGATAGAAATTCTGTACCAATGCAGTCAAACCAGAAAATAAAGCGTATAAAAATACAGACCAGAGCATAACCCGACGTCGCCCCAAATAGTCAGCTAAAATCCCTCCTACTAATCCACCTATCCCCCATCCAAGTAGAGTGATACCAATCACTGTACCCGCATATAAGGGCCCTAAAGGAAGTAACTGAGCTGGCAGTAAGGATTTGAGTAACATGGGGATAACCACAATGAGTGCAAAGGCTTCGTAACCATCAAATACCCATCCCAGAAAGCTACCTAATAATATTTGCCAATGTTTAGCAGTAAGTCCTGCGCGCCAATTGGACTGTGTCATACTTAACTCTCCTTACTTAAAGCTGCAATAAATTTTTTTAATTATAGAGATTGTCACAAAAAATCGTTTTTAGGTTAGCATTAAGTTAAATAAATAACTATTCTTAAAATTCAACTTATCACCTTATGTCAAAAAATACAGGACCTCTCTCTGGAATTCGTGTGTTGGAAATGGGACAGCTCATCGCAGGCCCCTTTAGTGCCAAAACCCTTGGTGATCTCGGTGCTGAAGTCATCAAAATTGAACCACCAGAAAAAGGTGATCCACTCAGGCAATGGCGTCTTCTCCATGAGGGAACTTCGGTCTGGTGGGAAGTACAATCACGTAATAAACAAAGTGTCGCCATTGATCTTCGCCAACCAGAGGGGCAGCAGTTAGCTTATCGTTTGGCAGTGGAAGCGGATATTCTGATTGAGAACTTTCGTCCAGGTACACTGGAATCCTGGGGCATGTCCTATGAAAATCTTTCTCAAGATAATCCTGGTTTAATTATGTTAAGGATTTCTGGTTACGGCCAAACAGGACCCTACCGCGACTTACCTGGTTTTGGAGCAATTGGCGAGGCCATGGGTGGACTGCGTCACCTAACCGGGCAACCAGGTGAAGTACCCGTTCGCGTAGGGTTGAGTATTGGTGATACACTCGCCGCCCTACAAGGCAGCATCGGGGTGTTAGCTGCCCTATTTGAACGACAAAGAAATAATGGCCAAGGACAGGTCATTGATATGGCACTTTATGAAGCAGTTTTTAATTGTACCGAAAGCCTGCTCCCTGAGTACAGTGCCTTTGGCGCTATCAGAGGGCCTGCGGGAAGTGCGTTGCCTGGTATTACCCCAAGTAATGCCTATCCCTGCCTTGATGGCTATGTGTTAATTGCCGGTAATGGCGACAGCATTTATCAACGTCTCATGCGTGCCATAGGACGAGAGGATTTAGCTTACGACCCAGATCTTGCAAATAACAAAGGAAGATCCTTGCAAGCTGAACGAATAGATCAAGCAATCAGTGCCTGGACCCAACTCTACCCCATTGAAAAGGTACTTCAAACACTTGCAGAAGCATCAGTGCCAGCAGGTAAAATTTACACCATTAAAGATATCAGTGATGACCCACACTACCGGGCAAGAGAGATGATTGAAACAGTTACCACTGCCAACGGACTCAACATAGAAGTGCCTGGTGTTATCCCCAAACTCTCAAGAACACCAGGATCAATACGCCACAGAGCACCTCTCTTAGGTGAGCACACTAAAACAGTACTCCAACAACTAGGCTTAGATGACAATACCATTCACGCTCTAGAAGAGAAAGGAATTATTCAATGAAGGAAAAAATCGCCATCAATGAAGTGGTGACACGTGATGGTTTTCAGTCAGAAAAAGAATTTGTTGCCACCGCAGATAAAATCAAACTGATTAATGAATTATCCCAATGTGGTTACAGCGTCATTGAAGTGACGTCTTTCACAAGTCCTAAAGCCATCCCCATGTTACGCGATGCAGAAGAGGTGATGAGTGCAATTAAACGAGAACCTCATGTCACCTATAGTGCCCTTATCCCCAATTTACGAGGAGCTCAACGCGCCATTGACTGTCAAGTGGATTTGTTTAATCTGGTAATGAGTGTGAGTGAAAGCCATAATCGCGCAAATTTACGTATGAGTTGTGATGAGTCATTCGCCACCTTAAGTGAAGTGATTGCACTAGCCCATCATCATAATATACGCGTGAATATCTCCCTATCAACCAGTTTTGGTTGCCCCATAGAAGGAGCCATAAGCGAACAGACTGTGACTCGATGGATTCAGCGCTTTGCTCAATTAAAGGTATGGGGTATTAGCCTCTGTGATACGACGGGTATGGCCTACCCAAGTTTAGTCACCACATTAAGTCAACGCACACAAGAGTTATTTAGCGGTATCACAACTCTTCACTTTCACAATACACGTGGGATGGGACTTGCTAATGTGTTAGCAGGGATACAAGCTGGAATTCGCTCTTTTGATGCCTCTTTGGGAGGATTAGGTGGCTGCCCTTACGCGCCAGGCGCCACCGGTAATATCACCACAGAAGAGCTTGTTCATATGTTGGATTTAATGGGCTACGATACAGGTATGAATTTAGATAAATTACTCAACGCAGCTCAACAGTTAACAGACTTGATGGGGCGTATTCTACCCAGTCAACTGTTAAAGGCGGGACCGATTACACAATTGCATCAGCCCCCCACACAACCTCACTGAGGAGTCCCACCTAGCTCGATAGCTTTACCTTGTGAAAGAGATGTCAGGTATACACTCAAAGCGCCAAGCTCCTCGCTGCCATAATCAGGTGGAGTTCCCTCGATAGCACCACCGACACATTTACGAATTTGATCTTCAAGCGTCGTAATGTGACCTTGTCTGATACGAGGAAAGACGGCTGCGGCATTCATCAAACTTGGCATTGGCTTCCCATTAGGTAAATGGCCAGCTGTTCGGCCTCCTGCCACGTGACAGGTTTCACAGACACGACCGTTACCTTGAAATTTAGCTGTAGTAAATAATTGATGTCCTTCTTTGATTTTGGCTTCAACATCAGGATTAGAGGCTGCTTGGGCCATGCCCACTAAAAGTAAAGTAGTAAGGGTAGCAAAAGTACACTGCAGTAATCTCTTCATAATCTGACTCCTCTGTTTGTTTTTTTGATAACTCACACCATTACGTTAAATGTGAGAGGCCTATTATTAAGAATGCTTCTCAGACAACAATTGATTAATCGCAGTGATGTCTTGATCATTTAGGATACCCACCGCAAATTTAAGTTCAATGCGTGACAAGATCTGTTGGTAACGTGCATTAAAATACGTTGATTCAGCTTGAATATAGTCAGTGGCAGTGGTCAACAAGTCAATCATTGAACGTGTGCCGATACCAAAACCTGCCCGTGTTCCCTCTAAAGATAATTTAGCAGACTCAAGGGTCGCTCTGGCTGCCTCATAACTTGCCACACTATTTTTTAAATCAAGGAAAGCTTGGCGCGTATCCAGGGTGACTTGGTCTTTGACATTATTTAACTGATCTTCCTGAGCGCGCTCTAGACTATGGGCTTGCCCCACTTGCGCGGAAATCTGACCACCATCAATAAGAGGAATACTTAAACTTAAAATCGCTCCAGCTTGATTGGTTGTTAAATCAGGGAAAGTCTGTCCACGTATGTGTGCACCAACACCATTTAGGGTAACAACTGGCCAACGCGCACGTCGATTTATTTCCTCTTGTGCCTGTGCGGCCTTGACCTGTTCTTCAGCTTGGTGAATCAGGGGTTGGTTAGCCAAGGCCTGATTTACCCATTGCTCCATGTCATCGGGACTTGGGCCAAGAGGAGTAAATTCTTTTAAATCAGCGACACTCTTAATATCCGGTTGATGAGTGACTCGTTGTAACTGACTATATGAAATAGACAGTCGATTACGCGCATTGATTTGATCTGCTAATGCACTTTGCCAACGGGCTTTAGCTTCATTCACTGAAATAATATCGCCAGTACCGACACGTAAATTTTCTTCTGCTTGTTCTTTGATGTTTCTAAGTAATTTTTCCGCTTCATTGGCCACGGTTAATTGCGATTGAGCTTGTAGAATACCAAAGTATGCAACCGTGACCTGTCTTACTAATACCTGTTGAGCACTTAAGTACTGTTGTTCGCTGGCTCTAATCAAATCATCTGCCTGTCCCATCGCAGCTAAAGCCTGACCATTAAAAATAGCCTGACTCAAAGTAACACTGTAAGCATCTGTGGGGAATACCCCTTGAGTAGGACTACCGCCGGCAATTAGGGGACTAATATAAGAGCGATTTCGTCCGGCATCAGCACCGGCGTTGACATGTGGCAAATAAGCTGAATTGGCTAAAGGTCTTAGCTCTTTATTGGCTTCCAATTGGTGCTTTGCTTGCGCCAACTGAGGATTAGAATCAAAAGCCGCTTGATATGCATCCAGAAGGTTTTCTGCTCGCGCACTACCCACACAAAAGAGGGATACGACAAGGCACGATAAGAGAGGCGGTGTTAATGTATTAGTTAGTAACCTCATGCAATCACTCAACCAAATAAATAATTAGAAACCTTATTATCTCATAAATGCCGTAAATTGCTGAAAATTGATCAACTCAGCGAACCAAACTCATCTTGGTCTATATTTATATACCATGAACCAACATGCAGCTGATAGCGCACCAACAACGGATCTTATTACCCATAATTCTGGAGAGATGAAAAAAGCAACCATGGCAAGATTAAGCGCTAATATAAAAAAACCAATATAAAACACCCACTGTTTATTCACAATTATCCCCTAATCACTAGCGTTTTAATTTTAACCAACGATCAATTACTCCAAGAGCAACCAATACGAAGAATAAAATTAAACCAATCACAATACCACCAGCAAAAAATAATATTGACGAGTCCATAATGAGTTTTCTTTTTTAAAACTGTATTACTTTAACAGATATAACATGCAAGTTAATTACTAACTATTAATTAAAAAACGATAGAATTTCTGCCACTACCTCTGTTGGCTTTTCTTCAGGAATGTAGTGACCGCAGTGTAGAGCACGGCCATCTACCTCAGCGTGTGAAAAGTGTTTCCAGTCAGCAATTGGATTAAAACAGGTCTCTATGATACCTTTGCTTCCCCACAACACTCTTAAGGGTTGGGTGAGTTTTACGTTTTCATCTAAATTAATTTGATCATGAACAAGATCAATGCTCGCTGCCGCTCGATAATCCTCACACATGGCATGGACAATTGCTGGATTATTAATGCTAGCTTGATATTCTCGCCAGCATAGTGGATCAAAGATACTTACTCCCCCAGCTCGATCCATATGTTGCTGTAACCAAAACTCGGGATTGCTGTTAATCAATGTCTCTGGCACAGGGTATGGTTGAATCAGAAAGAACCAATGCCAATAACCCGTGGCAAATTGCTTGTTGGTCTTCTCATACATGGTATAAGTTGGAGAAATATCTAACACCATGAGTCTTTCTACCGCATCAGGGTAATCAAGCGCTAAACGATGGGCGACTCTCCCACCCCGATCATGACCACACACTGAAAAAGTGCGATATCCAAGATGAGTCATTAAGGCAATTTGGTCTTCTGCCATGGCTCTTTTGGAATAAGCAAGATGGGTAGCATCACTCGGGACTGATGAGGAATGACCATAGCCCCTTAAATCGGGAATAATGACATGAAAGTGCGCTAATAACTGAGGGACCACTTGATGCCAAATCGCTTTGGTTTGCGGGAAACCATGGAGTAATAATAGTGGAGGTCCTGACCCACCTGTTAAATAAGATATATCTACCTGTCCTGTGGAGGACTCATAGGAAAAGGTCTTTTCTGCACAATCCGGGAAAAGTTCAAGATTAGTCATATTGGTTTAAGAGCAACTTGATAATTATTGATTATAACGAAGAGAAGATGGCGTCCCCACGGGGATTCGAACCCCGGTTACCGCCGTGAAAGGGCGATGTCCTAGGCCTCTAGACGATGGGGACTTAGAATAAGGAACCAGAGGAATTCCTAACCATTCAAGCCTGCCATTATAACGTAAATAAACTTAAGTTGCCAATTTTTTGGGGATAAACCTATTATTTAATTTTGCAGTTGTTACACGTTTCTAGAACGATACCAATCCCGTGTAAATTTAAACCACATAAATGCAGTTATTAAAGCTATCGCTTTTTGCAAATACCATAGATTCTTGAACCCATACGGTTCACCAAACAAATTAAACAACACCAGTAACAATAATACCGTCAAAGGGATCCCGTAGTAGCGTCTATAATCACTTTTGTAGCGACTGACTAACCACAAACCACAGCTGGCACTTAACCAACCAATAATAAGACCTGCCAACACATCAATTGGCCAATGAACCCCCACAGCAATACGCGATAGAGCCACAGCGATTCCGATTATCCACAAGAGTATTGTTGACACACCCCGTGTTGGTAAACCTAAAGTGAGCAAACCAACACAAGTAAATATCGTCGTCGCATGCCCTGACGGGAACGAACTGTATTTTAAATATGGCCCCAATACGTCAAGATGATCTAATACAGCGGGAGGACGCAATTCATTTACGAGAGGCTTGAGGCCATGGGAAATCATATAAGCCAGTAAACTGGCCCATAACGTCGCCCACACCAAATCCGGTCGTCTTGCAATAAACCAAATCATGATGAGAGGCGTCACACCCGCATCGCCAAAAAATGTTAATACTTCCCAAACACCATCTTGTCGAATCTGCCTCAACCAAAAATGTAAAAACAAAAATAAATCACGATTCAATGACAAAGCTAAAATCACAATTAATAATATAGCTGCCAAGAGAATAGGTAACCCAATATGATGTTTATTTAATTTGTAGAAATAAGGCGCAACCATTTTAATTTACTCTCAATAACACTAAGCCACCTTCACTTTTTAGAATCTGATGTTGGGGATAATCGGCTAGTTGGTCAACACGTAAAAACACAAGCTCTCCTTGTTGTGCATGACGATTTTGAGTGGGGCGACCGAGCATAACAGCAAAGCTTGGCATACGATTATCTGCAACAACAGGTTGATTAAATTGCTTTGCGTAACGAGCAAGATCAATGACAGGTTGTTGCTGTAAATTAGCGATCGCGGGGAGAATTAAATATAACAACAATATATGACTGGAAAGCGTCACTGATAATCGTGTTGACTCAATCAGCGTATAGGTAAAAACAAAACGCAATAGCACAGCGAGTATGATTGTGGCGATAATAACAATGGTTAACCATACATAGTACTCATTATTAAATACATCATGTGTTCTTGATAACATCGCACTAATGTATGGGTTATGAAGTTGCGCTTTTATCGCTTCTATTTTACTTGGTAAGATTGCTAAGAGTAGCCATTCAATAACTGCTACCCCGCCCCACCATAGTGGATTTTTTAACGCGTTGACATACATTCCCATTAATAAAAAAAGAGGCGTCAAGCCAATTAACAAATAGTGAGGAAGTTTGGTTTGTGCAACGCTAAAAATGACGAACACACTAATAAACCAAACGAGTAAAAAACGCAGTAAAGGATTTTTATTTCTCTCTACAATACCTTTAAATAGGCTTCGTATTAAAAGAGTAGTATGTGGTAAAGCTATAAACAGTAATACAGGAAAGTAATACCACCAATGACCTGTATGTCCTTGAAGCGTTCCCACTAAACGTCCGACGTTTTCACGAAGTAAAAAATAATCAATAAAGGCTTGTCCCATTAAATGATATTGCATCACATACCAAGGAAGCGTAATCAATAAAAACAGTACCCATGCTGGCCAAAATAAAATCGCACGAAACCATTGGGAGAGTTTCTTTTCGGTTAAGAAAAAGAAAAAACTACTGACTAATGGAATCACTACAGCAATAGGTCCTTTAGCTAAGAAACCTAACGCCATCCATAAATAAACGCGTGGAATAAGTGCTGCACGTCCTGTTTTGAAATAACGATATATATCAAACAAGGTAGCAGCCACCAAGGCACTAAGTACTCCATCCATGGCAGCCGCTTGGGCTGAGACCACGACCCCTAAGGAAGAGGCACAGAATAACTGAGCTAATTGTCCTGTATGAGGATGTAAAAACTCGCGCGCAAAACGCATTATTAACCAAAGCCATAATAAACAGGCTAATTCTGAGGGAAGACGAAATACCCAAGGGTGAGCACCAAACAAATTGACTAAAGGCGCTTCAAGCCAGAAAGCCAAAATGGGTTTTTCATAAAAAGGTGAACCATTTAGTGTGGGAGTAATAAAGTCATGGCTGCTCGCCATTTCAATAGCCACCTCAGCATACTCTCCTTCATCCTCGTCAAATAAAGGTAAACGGGTCATGGCAACCCAAGTTAATATGAGTAGCAATAATAAAAAAACACCCCGCAAAGCTGTTACTCGAGGGGTGTTTTTCTGTTGTGTCACTAACTCCAAACCCATAGATTAGGAGTCACTCCAACGCTTACGTCCCTGACCTTGGCTCTGGTTTTGAGGACGTGGTCGTCTGGCGAAACCATCTTGCTGTTTTACCCCGTCAGGAAAAAAACGTGATTGGGTATGAAGCGGTGCTTGATCACCAAACATCGATTTATTGCGTCTAGCCCCTTCAGTACGAGGACGAGCTACTCCATCTGTACGAGGACGAGCCACTCCATCTGCACGATGACGGGCTGCGCCATCTGCACGTGGAGGACGAGCTACTCCATCAATACGAGGACGACCTGCTGCATCAGGACGTGAACGAGACACACCATCAGAGGCTGAGCGTGGACGAGTAACACCATCATAACGTGGACGCTCATCTTGCAAGAAGGCAGGTTGACCACCATCGAAACGACGTTTTTGAGAATGACGTGGCTGTCCTTCATTCTTATTAGAACCAAAGGAACGCCCACCAGCGCCAGCACCATGCCCATGACGTTGCCCTTGTGGTTTGCTCTTCTGGGGTTTAATCGGACGTTGTGGCTCAAAACCGGGAACGGTGTGAACATTAATAGACTTACCGGTGAAGCGTTCAATCTTTTTAAGATGCATGAGATCGCGACTTCCTGCTAAGGAGATAGCAGTTCCTTTTTTTCCTGCTCGCCCTGTTCTACCAATACGGTGCACATAATCTTCAGCCATTTTAGGTAAATCATAGTTGATAACATGCGAAATACCAGGAACATCAATCCCTCTAGCAGCAACATCGGTGGCTACTAACACACGAAAACGTCCTTGTCTTAATCCATCCAAAGTTCTGTTTCTTGCACCTTGATGCATATCACCATGTAATGCAGCGGCACGATGCCCCATACCAGCCAAGTCACTAGCTAATAAATCAGCATCACGTTTTGTGGCTGTAAACACAATTGCTTGATTCACTTCAGTATCCGTTAGCAAATGCGCTAACAAACGATTTTTATGTGCCAAGTCATCAACATAATGTAAACGCTGCTCAATATTTTCATGAGAGGCATGTAATTCAGTGGCCTCAATACGTACAGGATTTTTGAGTAATTGATTGGCAAGACGTAAAATCTCGCGATCCATGGTTGCTGAAAAGAGTAAGGTTTGACGGTTTTCAGACACGGCGCTAGCAATCTCTTCAACATCATCAATAAAACCCATATCAAGCATACGATCTGCTTCATCAAGCACCAACATCTCAACTTTTGATAAGTCAATACGTCCTTGATTCATTTGATCTATTAAACGTCCCGGTGTTGCCACTAATATTTCATAGGGTTTGGATAACATACGGTTTTGTACGTGATATGAAGTACCTCCCAAAATAGATACGATACGCACCTGTTTTAGGTATTTGCCGTATTTTTTAGCGGCCTCAGTGATTTGCGTTGCTAATTCACGAGTAGGTGACAAAACCAGTAATCGTGGACCACGGCCTGCGCCTTGAGTAGTAGAGAGCTTATGTAAGGCAGGCAACATAAAGGCAGCCGTTTTACCTGATCCAGTACGAGAAGTGACCAACAAATCAGAGCCGTTTAACAAAGCAGGGATAGATTGGGCTTGTACGGGGGTGGGCACAGTGTAGCCAGCCTCGTGTACCGCGCGTGTAATACGCTCGTCTAAGGGTAAATCATTAAAAGTAATTTCAGTGGTTTTTTCGTTCACAATCAATTTTCCAATATAAAAGTGCACCCTAGGAGAATTAACAAACACTTCTCCGAATCTCATCAGAGCACAAGATACATAGCGGAAACGTCCGCCGGTCAATGTCACTAACCGGCAAACCAGAAATTCGATGGTTGAAATATGGAGGTCAGAGACAACTTAAGTAAACTGAGTTACTTGCGAGCACTATACCGGATTTTCAGATAGATGCAAGTTTTTTTATTTATAGAGGTTTATAATCTTAAGGCTAATTAAGATTAATTAAAGAATTATCCTTTACGATTGTAAAATATTCTACACAATAGGGAATGACATCATGAATGCAGCGCATACTAAAATTCCAGCAACGCTTATTCCTGGAGATGGTATTGGTCCAGAAATTGTTGAATCCGTAGTCACTTTATTAGATGCTATTGACGCTCCTTTTGAGTGGGATAAACAAATTGCAGGAATGGCTGCAGTAAATGAACATCTTGACCCTCTACCTGAACCGACTTTAGCAAGTATTCGACGCACAGGGCTGGCTCTTAAGGGTCCTCTAACTACACCTGTCGGTGGCGGTTTTCGTTCAATAAATGTGCGCTTAAGAGAAGAGTTTAAGTTATACGCAAATGTTAGGCCGGCCAGTACTCAAATGCCTGGTGGACGTTATGAAGATATCGATATTGTCCTTATTCGAGAAAACCTTGAAGGGCTTTATGTGGGGTTTGACCACTATATTCCCATCGATAATGACCCACACGGAGCAGCGATTTCCTCCGGCGTAAATACTCGAGCAGGAAGCCGCCGTATTGCTCGTTACGCTTTTGATTATGCTGTAAAAAATAACCGTAAAAAAATAACCATTGTTCACAAAGCCAATATTCTAAAAGCACTAACAGGTATTTTTTTAGAGACCGCTCTGGAAGTGGCCAAGGATTATGGTAATTCAATTCAAGTTGAAGAGAGAATTGTAGATGCCTGTGCTATGCAACTTGTCATGAACCCTTCTCAATTTGATGTGATTTTAACAACCAATTTATTTGGTGACATTCTTTCCGATGAAATTGCAGGTTTGGTGGGCGGTCTAGGACTGGCACCTGGAGCTAATATTGGTGAACATGCAGCTATCTTTGAAGCAGTTCATGGCTCTGCTCCTGATATTGCTGGACAAGGTATTGCTAACCCTATGGCATTACTCTCCGCTGCAGCCATGATGTGTGATCATGTACAACGTAACGATCTTGGCGTTAAGATAAGACAGGCGATACATGACGTGCTGGTTGTCGATAATATCCGCAGCAAAGACTTGGGAGGGAATGCGAACACCAAAGAGATTACTCAAGCATTACTTAAGCGTTTAAAAGGGTAAACAGAGTTGCTAAACAGACATTCAAATAACTTTTTAAAGCTGTATTGGTTATTAGGTGGGTTAGCTGTGTTGAGCTTTTTACCTTCGCTGTGGTTTTACGTAGTGGGTGAGGAAGGGGTTTATACCATTGGTGCGATGGAAATGTGGATGCGTCACGATTATCTGCATCAAACCACCTTCGGCGAATTCTATAATAGACCTCCCATGATTGTATGGGCTATCGGAATGGTGGCAACACTCACCGGCTTCAAACAGATTGTTCTTGCAGCGCGCTTAGTGAGTTTACTATCAACCTTAGGGATGGCTTTCTTAACCGGCATCCTCGCTCGTTTAGTTATTAACGATCGAGGATTCATTTTATTCTCTAGTCTGATTACATTAACCTTAGGAGATTTATTCTTTTATCGTGGCTGGCTAGCCTATGCAGACCCATTGTTAGGTTTTTTTACCATGGCATCGATTACTCTTATGGTCTTTGGTCTGAAATACAATTCTCCATTTAAATTATTACTTAGTGGGATTTTTATAAGCGCCGCTTTTCTTACAAAATCTCTCACTCCATTTGCTATCTGGTACTCAGCTTTATTCGTTTTATCTTGGGATCACAAGAATAAACGTCTTCATTATGCTCGAGGTATATGGTTAATTATTCCTATTCCTGTATTGATTGCAGTGATCTGGTTTGGTGTTGTCAATCAACACCAACAAATGGGGCAATCTATGATGAGCGATGTCATACAAAAGGTGTTTGCATCTGAATCAATAGTGAGTTATGTGAAAAAGATAATTATTTTCCCCTTTAATACCGCACTGAATTTGTCTCCTTGGGTGCCACTAGCATTAGTTATACTTATCATTAAACGCCGTATTAATCACCCACTTATTCAACGCCTGTCATGGCTAGTTATTATTAATCTACTTCCCTATTGGCTTGCTCCACAGAGCCATATACGCTATTTAATCAGTCTTTATCCATTAATTGGTATTGTTTCAGCTTATATTATTTGGGTTAATCAAGACGCACTTCAGCCATGGATAAAACGATTATTGATTACTGAGGTTACTTTAAAGTGTATTTTTGTTTTATTTCTCTATCCTTACTATCAATCACATTTTAGAGGGCTAAATTACACTAAAGTGGCACAAGACCTTTTACATACCGCTGACAACCTACCCATTTACACGACAGATGGCAGATCCGTTGGCCTCAATGTGGTGAATGAAATTGATCGTGTTGAGTATGGCAAGAGATTTATAACAATACCACCGTTAGATTGGCAGAATGCCTTTTTGTTGTCTATGACACAGACTACAAATGCCACACTCTACCAAACGCTTAAAATTACTGGTGACACAATCTATGTGTATTGCCGTGGGACAGCCTGCCAAAGACCATCCCACTTGAATAATAATTACTGAGATATGGCGCTAAACCCAGTACTAGAAGAAGTAGATCCCCCAACCGCCACATAAGAGAAAGGAACACTACCAAAGTTTCCATTAGGCACAAAACTACCTGAAGTGGATGTAATAGCATTTAAGCTGGTGTTTGCAGCAACAGTATATTTCGACCAGTTAACCCCATCTGTACTGACATAAACGTTACCTGTGTTACTGGTGGCAACAAATTGAGTGTTATTATTTCTGGCCTCAAGGTTTCTATTAATAGCATATATTGAAGTCAAACTATCACTACCAATGACACTTGATGTTTGTTGTGTCCAAGTATTACCATCAGTACTGGTTACAACGGTACCATTATCACCTACCGCTACAGCGATTGGGGTAGTGTTATTAGGTGGATTAACACTTAAGTTGTTATAAATCGTGTAAAGCGTAGTATTGGGGCTACAGGCTACACCGTGTAAAGTGGTAGTCACAGGGCTTGCAGCAGCTTGCCATGATGTGGTTCCATTAGCATCAGTAGTACGGACTATAACCCCACCCTGCCCTACCGCAACCCACTGATAACCATTAGGCAGTCCGCAGCTTCCGATATAATTAACACCCTTCAGGTCATTATTACCAGCCGTAAATACTTGCGCCCAATTCTGTGCGTCTGTGGTATTCCAAATTGCCCCTGCAGAGCCTACAGCCACAAAAGTATTATTAGCATTATTGTTATATAACTGCTGTGTGCCTGCTACAGCATAGAGTGTGGTTGAATTATTAGGCTGAGTGGTTGCAGCACTCCAGACAGCATTTTGTGGGGCCCAATTGTTGTTAGCATCAACAACGTTAGTTAACCCATAGAGTGTGGAATTACCTACACCTACAGTTTGACTGGTGTAACACAATTTCCCGCCTGCACCTACGGCGTAGAATGTGTTGTTATTGGAGGCAACTCCATACAACGTATTTGTTCCAATATTACATGCGCTGGTTGTTGATGAGGGCTGAATAGTCCAACTTATTCCATCAGGGCTAGTATAAATTTCTCCGTTATTACCCACAGCCACATAAACATGGATTGTCGAGCTATCGGCAACAGAGGTAGTCGTCGAGTCACCAAAAGCAACAGCATTCATAGTAACTGACGGACAATTAGCTGCACATTGTTGCGTCCAGCTGGTAGCAGACAAACGTGGCGTCAAAATTAAATCATTTGACTGTGGGCCTCCAGGGCCATTAGCGTTGCCTGCATGGGAATTCGATACCATGCTGGTTGTTAAACCATTAGTCAGGTTACCCACAATAAATAATGGTACCGCGTTGGTGTATCCCTGCTGAGGTGCATTAGGAGGATTATTAATATCAATCACTTGATTGGTTTGAGTAAACCATAACCAATAAACAATACCACTCAACGGTGTCCAATTTATTTGAACTTGTCCATCTCCGGGATTACCGCTAATCACCGGGGGAGGCGCAGGGCTCCCACCGCCGCCACCACAACTTGCTAAGCCAAGAGATAAACTTAATACCAGAAAAAATTGGGTCCAAACACGCTTAATCATAAAAAACCACTATTTTTTAGAGAGTTGGAGCAGATTTGAGAGCTGCTTCATAATCATCATATTTTAAGAAACACCTATTTTGCACGATGCCGCAGGATTAAACAACCTTCTTAACTTAATGAACCATTTGATTGATTTCCATGATAGGCATCATGACAGCCAACACAATTGTTGCCACCATTAATCCCATAAATAAAATAAGTAAAGGCTCCAATAAAGTAGTCATTAACAGTAAACGTCTTTCTAAATCCCGCGACTCGGTTTGTGCGGCCCGATGCAGCATATCTGATAATTGACCAGTGCTCTCACCGGACTGAATTAACTGTAGTAAGACAGGAGGAAATTGATTGTAAACGGCTAGCGCTCTTGCTAACCCACTGCCTTCTCGCACTCTTGAGGCTGCATCAATAATATTTGCTCTTAATGAAGAATTAGTAAGCGTATCAGCTGCCCCCATTAATGCTGCCAGGATCGGTACCCCACTTGTTACTAAAATGGAGAGGGTACTGGCAAAACGCTCTGTGTTATACCCTCTAATTAGTCGACCAAAAAGGGGGAAGGTCAGTAACCGTTGGTCCCAATTAAGACGAATAACAGGGTTTAATAATAATCGTTTTAAAAACCCAACCAACAACACTATGATTAATACAATCAACCATCCCCAATGAATTAACAAATCGGAGAAAGCAATCATAATACGCGTTAATAGAGGTAATGTTTGATGGTTATGAATAAAGACAGAGACAACCTGTGGTACCACATGGGTCATCAAGAAAGTAACAATACCCACAGCAACAAAAGAGACGATTGCCGGGTAAGCAAATGCCATCATGACTTTTTGCGTTAGCTGATCGCGTGATTCTGCATAATCAGCCACCTTTTCCATTACCCATCCCAATTGACCACTTTGCTCTCCTGCTGCAACCAATGCAATTAACGTTCCCGGAAAATGTGTTGCTTGCTCTTTCAAGGCTGTACCTAAAGTAGAACCTGACACCACTGATGAGCGAAGTGCTAACACGATCTGGGATACAAAGGGTTTTTCCGTTTCACGGGCCACAGTACTTAATGCCTCATCAAGGGCGATCCCTGCATTAAGGAGACTCGCTAATTGACGTAATAATAAAACACGATCACTGGAGGAAAGTTTTTTCCGAAATACTGAAAAACCAGAGGAATGCTTACTTTTTTCTTCTACTGCACCTACTTTGGTGGTAAGAATACCTTTTGACTTAAGTACACTTCTGGCATGGCGTATTGTGTCAGCTTCAATATTACCTGTCTGCTCAGCGCCATCTTGATCAACTCCAGAAAAGTAAAATAGTGGCATTATTCACTACCAGTAACACGGATTAATTCTTCTTGTGTGGTGATACCAGCATCAACTAAACGCTGCCCATCTTGTTTCAAGGTAATCAACCCTTGCGTTAGTGCATACTGCCTCATTTGGTCTTCACTCACTTGCTGGTGAATTAAGCGACGTAATTCATCATCGAGTACTAACAACTCATAAATACCCGTTCTACCTAAATAACCTGTTTTCCCGCAATGGTCGCAATGATTGGATTCATCAATTGCTGCATGACAGACAGTACATGCTCGTCTAACCAAACGCTGCCCCAATACAACAATTAAGGAACTGGCTAACAAAAAAGGCTCCACACCCATATCAATTAAACGAGTGATAGCGCTCACTGCATCATTAGTATGCAATGTGGCTAACACCAGATGTCCAGTCAAACTGGCTTGCACAGCGATTTGAGCAGTCTCTGCATCACGAATTTCACCAATCATAATGACATCAGGGTCTTGACGTAAAATAGCCCTGAGTGCCTTAGCAAAGGTCATGTCTATCCGAGGATTGACTTGAGTTTGGCCAATGCCATCGATGTTATATTCGATAGGATCCTCAACAGTCATAATGTTGGTACTATGATGATCAAGTCGACTTAAAGCAGCATAAAGAGTGGTTGTTTTACCGCTACCAGTAGGTCCAGTGACGAGGATAATACCGTGCGGACGCAAAATGAGTCGATCAAATTGATTTAATGTAGTTGATGCCATACCCAGATGGGTTAGGTTAAGCTTGCCGCCTTCTTTATCTAATAGCCTCAACACCGCCCTTTCCCCAAAACCTGTAGGAATAGTTGAGACCCTAATATCAAGTGCTTTACCAGCAACACGTAAAGCAATACGACCATCTTGAGGTAATCTTTTTTCAGCAATATCAAGCTGTGCCATAATTTTAATACGAGAGACTAAGGCTGCATGTAACGCTTTTTTAGGTCGGACCACATCACGCAGTGTGCCATCAATTCTAAAACGTACCACTGAAGTATGTTCGCCTGGTTCAATATGGATATCTGAAGCACCTTGTCTTGACGCTTGAGACAATAACGCATTAATCATACGAATAATTGGTGCATCATCCCGCGATTCAAGTATATCCTCCACGGCAGGAATATCTTGCATCAAACGTGATAGATCTACCTCTTCTTCAGCTTCCCCCACCACTTGAGCAGCCTCACTCCCAGCATAACTACTATATGCCTCTGTGAGAGCCTGTTGCCATACCTCATCGGCAATTAATTTAATGGTTACATCACTAAAATAGCGTTGAATCTCAGTTATAGCCTGATTAGACGTCTTTGAATTCACCCAAACCAATAACCCATCCTGCGACTGTCCAACCACTAACACTTGATGCTGTTTGGCAAAATTATAAGGCAATAATTTTGCAGCCACCGCAGAGATCCCCTCACTCATTAAGGTTTATCTCCGTTAGCTTTTGAGCCAGGAAGAGGGATTGCTGTGGGCGCTTCATTGGCTTTTTGAGGATTAATAAAAGTACTACCTCCCTGATTACTGTTAGGTAAAGGTGTTAGCGTTTCATTAGATAATACGTGTATATGAGGTTTGAACGTATCGCGAACCTCTTTAATGAGATCATAACGGTCATTTGTCAGACTATCACTTTGTTCAGTATCGCGAATAATATACGGTCTTAAAAAGAGCATCAGATTCTCTTTAACGCGTGTTTTAGCCTCATAGCGAAACAATCCACCTAATATAGGGATATCTCCTAAAAAGGGAGTTTTCTCTTCAGTATCTTGATAACTATCAGACAATAACCCCCCTAACGCCACTAGCTGCCCATCTTCTACCAAGACATTTGATTCAAGAGAACGTTTATTGTAGGTTGGGCCATAGGTATTGTTTGTTGTGGCAGGATCAATCGTAGATGACTCTTCATATATTTGTAATTTAACTAATCCCCCTTCGGAGATTTGTGGTTTGATTTTCAATATCAAGCCAATATCTTGTCGATCAACGGTGGTAAAGGGTGCAACAGTTGATAAACCAGTTGTCTGAGCATACTGCCCCGTTACAAATGGGACGTTAGTAGCAATAATTATCTGTGCAATTTCATTATCAAGGGTGAGTAGATTGGGAGTTGATAAGACATTAACTCCGGTAATGGTACTTACAGCTCGAGCCAATCCTGCTAGAGTCGGCGTACCATTATAGGTATGTAATATACCCACATTCGTACCGGGTGCTGGTAGTACGGTACTAGAAGTTGCGGTTGCACCAAGACTAGTTAACGCCCCAGCACTGGTCCCTAAGGTGGTAATGTTGCCACCAGGCACCGATGCATTAAAATTGGTACCAACAAAGGTTTGCGTTGACCCACCACCTAATAGAGCTTGTAATTGAACACCAAATTCTTGGGCTTTGTTATCAGCCACTTCAACAATCATTGATTCCACATAAATCTGCGCACGACGTGAATCTAATTTATCAATGACATTACGAAGATTGTTATAAACATGTTCATTGGCTGTAATGATAATTGAGTTCGTTGTGGGGTCAGCTTGAATCATACCGGCAGGGAGTGTACCAGCATGACCTGAACCACTCCCCCCGGCCCCCCCCGTTCCTGAACCAGAGCTCACTGAGGTATCGATACTAGGTGCACTAACCATAGGGTTAGTGGTTGCAGAGGAAGTTGGCGTTGCTCCTGCTGTGCTAGCGCCTGTAGAGTTAGAACCTACCCCTGTAGAAATCCCACCCATACCACCTCCTGGTGCAAAAGAAGGGGTGGACGGCGATTTTAAGATACTCGTATCCATAGAAATAATGCCACGTAATGTCTGGGCTAATCTAATGGCTTCTGCATTTTTTAACGGTACCACCCAAATATTACCAGGGCGCGCACTCTCAACATCCAATTTTTCTATTAAACCTTTTATTTCATTCGCTCGTGTTACAGTTGGCGCACGTAAAATAACACTATTTGTTCGTGTATCAGGAATAGCAGTAGTCAATAGGTTAGGTTCATTACTGACCCCTTTAATTTGACCTAACTGATTAATTAACTGAGCAATATCAATTGCTAAACCGTTTTTAATCGGAATAATCTGCACTTCATTAGATAAAGGGGTGTCAATAGCTTGAATAATTCGTTGTATACGGCGTAGGTTTTCAGCGTAATCTGTTACAACTAAAGTATTGTTAGCAGGATAAGCGGTAATACTATTATTAGCCGAAATCAAAGGTCGAAGTACTGGAATTAAGTTATTAGCTGATTCAAACTTTAACCGAAATACCTGAGTTAACAACTGATCCCCCTGAGTGGCAACCTGCACCTGCCCTCCTGTTCCTGCAGCATCAACGGCTACTTGAGAGCCTTGCAGTTTAGCATCTGCCTCAGGGACCACCTTATAACCATTACTTGATTCAACAAGGGTATAACCTTGAAGGCGAAGGGTAGTAGCTAAAGTAGACAACGTTTCTTTCTTAGTTAAAGGACGGTCACTTGTAAGAGTAATAGTTCCCTTTACTCTAGGATCAATAAGAATTGCCTTATTGACCGCCTCTGCTACTGCTTTAATCACGCCTTGTATATCTGCATCAGTAAAATTTAAGCGAATTAAATCCCCCTCATTACTAGGACCAGCTTGCGCTAAGGCTTGAGTCGCTGCTTGAGGCGGGGTAACACTTGATGCCCATACCGAACAAATTGGCTGCATAGCACAACAGAGAATCACTATATTTTTTAATTTTAATAAGCGCATATTAACTCTTTAAAAATGAAGATGAGCCACTCTCCCATTGAATTCACCCATCAATAATAATAAACCACCCAATTGCTCTTCCATGCCAACAACAGCTTTTGCTTCACCATTAAATTGGATTCCCTTACTTCCTAAGACACCCTGTCCGTCGATGAGCAAAGGACCCGTTTCAGTAGTGACTTCATAGTGCCCACCAATCGCTGCAAACACACCGGTAATTTTATACGATCCTAACTCAGGAAGTGGAGAAATTGCCGAACGAATCTGCTTCAAATCGATTGTAAAATTAACCGACTGCTGTAAATGATAGTCAACACTATCAAGTAGAATAGCTTGCCATTGAACACTCACCTCTCCACTTGGTTTTAATGTATGTGCAAGCCCTCCAACCACTTCTAATAATTGTGCTGGAAAATTACAAGCCCCAGCGCTAATCATTATACGCTTTAAGTTTATTAATACGCTGAGTGGCTGGTTAAGGGTTTTATATTCAATATCGTTGATAGTCCACTGCATACCACGCAAAGTAAATACACTATCCCATTGCATGCGTCCTGGCAAAAGTTGCCAATTTGTATTGGTAACTTGAAAGGCCACCTGTCCTGATCCAGACCATAAGGTGCCTGATACATTGACTAAGCGCACCCTATCATGACTCACTCTGTTAACAATCGGTTGCCAGTAGGTAGCAGGAGCACTTGCTACTGAAGTAATAATTGTAATAACCAAACCAAGTAAAACCACCAGCCATTTGTATCGACTTAATACATTAGCCATGTAACTCTGCAATTAAGTTAACTTGTCCTGGCTCTACAGAACGTGTTGCGGTTAGCACATCAACTTCTAAAAGTGTTTTTTTATGAAGCTCTTCTAATAATGCAATCCAATCACTGAAAGTAATATTTTTACCGGTTAACTGCCAACGATGATGCTTATCATCACTGATATTTGTTATGGTTATCCCCTGTAATCCGTGTTGTTTTGCAATAACTTGTATGAGAGCGTCAATCTGACGAGGATCTCTTAAAATTGCTTGTTGTTGAAAATGTAGCCCGCCAATTTCCTTTGCCATAGATTGCATATTAGCCAAAGACTGACGGTGTTCAATCAGCTCTTTATGAGCTTGTTTAATTCCATTTTGAGCTGGTTCTATCAATATAAAGTAATACAACAAGCAACTTAAAAGAAAAAATAAAGAAACCAGAAGATTACGTTCTCGATCATTAAGCCCCTGCCACAAACGAGCTGTTTCTCTAGTTGTTCGCTCAATTATTTGATCTGCCATGTTCCACCTCCTACATTATTCAAAATGACATGGTTGCTTTGTGCATCTTGTTTAACCATATCAATATTTATACCTGGTTTTAACGTCACTTCTAATAAACCATGATGGTAGTTAATTTTACTTACCGCATCAGCCGGTTGATGAACCATGATATGAGACAACTTAGCACACAAGACTACAAAATCTTTATCATTCGTTGACGCTGATTGGTTAGCTACCTGCCATTCATGCCGAAGTGCCAAATAAGGATCAATGTCTTTAGGTAATTGCGGAATAACCTTTTGTGCTATGTTGCGCTCTTCATTTAGTAACTGATGTTCTTGATAGAGTAAGGACACCCAATATAAATTAACGCCAACTGTTTCTATGATGAGTGAAATAAAAAATAAAACAATCACACTACGCCAGCGTATCCATTGAGCACGCCAACCTAAATGCTTATCAACAAACTCGAATTGCCTTAAATCAATGTACGGGTCAGTTAAGAGATGCAATCGATCAAGTAGAGAAGTATTCAGTATCTGGGTATGTTCAATATTATTTTGCTTTAGATAAGCGGGATCATTTAATGGTACCAATAGTGTCTGATGAGCTAGTTCTCGATAACAGGCCCAAGAAAACTGTTGAACAGAACGTGACTCACTTATTTGCACTAAAGAACCCACCTCTTGAAAATAACTGGCAGGAATTATTTTTAATGGCCCACGCTGAACAAACTCGTTAAAAGTACTGAGGATATGTCTTAACCACACTCTATCGATTAAAGCAAAAGCCATGTGTGCTGGATTATAGGTGTCACGCCATATAGCCACATGATTTTTATCAAAATACATCACTTCATCTTCTAACAAACTGGGTAAAGTTTGTAAAAGACGTTGTCCTGACAATGATTTTAATGCCTCAACGGTTTTTTCAATAATGAGTACATCACGAGGATGAGTGATAAGAACAGTTTCTTGAGAAACAGGTAATTCATCAATATAAGCTGTACCTTTCTGTAAGGTATGATAGGGAGAATGATTATGTGTTAAAGAAAAATTGAGTGGTTGATTAAAGATATCCTCTTCTTCCCCACGCGGTCTTTCAGGTAATTCAATCCATAAAATAGTCATTATTTATACCCCATCAAAGGAAAGTCCTAATGGGTAGCCATTATTCATTTGTAATACGTTGGTGGCATTGTATGTTGACTGGATTCTGGATATTAATGCGTAACGACGCATAATTAGCTCTTTTTTCCTAAGTTGTTCTAATACATAAAAATAATTGGTTTTCACGTCAATATTTCTTTGTGTAACTGGTACCCAAGATGGTACACGGGTTTTGATTCTTGCGCTTAAAGTCGCATAATCTGCAAAATATCTTTGCGTCCGTTCAGTAACAAGTTGCTGAGCAATATCAATTGGTAAACCTAGCGTTGTCGATAATACCTCAGCTGAAGCTGTATTAATATTCAGCGCTGTAGGTTGCGGTAGTAACACAACCATCTGCTCAAGAGCCAACAACTGAGTATCTGTTATACCTGGAATAACTGTTTTTATATCAGCTACTGACAGTGGTGGGAGAGGTAAATCACGCTCTTCACTAAGAGGCTGATGACTACTTAATAACCACTGGGCAACGGTGCCTGCTAATTGAGGATCAATACCCACGTGCTGTAGAATTCTCGCAAACATCAGAAGTGCTTCAGTATTAATTTTAATTGCAGTAATAAATCCTGAGTTATTTTGATTGTTAGCAATATCGATTAATGAAGTTAAATTGAATCTGGCATTGGCATCAACAATATGTCCTGCAAAATAAGTCTCTTGATCAGTAGAAAAGGTGTTACCAGATAGCGCTTGTGTTTTTAAAAAGTCAGCAAGAGAGGTTTCACTAATAGGAATTGACCATACTTCACCCAAATGATCAACTTGTTTAGTTTGATATAAATCTTCTTTTAATATTAAGCGCGCCCAATCAAGAGCTCCTTCCCCAAGCCAGTTCATTTGATCTCTTAATCGTTGATTATCAAGCGACTTTAAACGGATTTCCTCACTTGATAGCAAACCTGCGACAATTGTGGTTGCCAATACCACTACTAATAGTGCTGTTAGAATAGCCGCCCCTTTTTCACGTTTCATTGTTTAATCCACTCCAGTCAATGCAATTTTTTGAAATGGTACATTTTGTTTGTCTAACGTAATTGATAAACTCAAGGCTTTGATAACATTAGCATCTTTAGTATTTTGTGCATTAATAATTGCCTCATCTGAACGAAGCCATCCTTTTCCTTGAAGAAAAATAGCAGTAGATAGGGCATTCACAGAATCCAATAAAACTTCCTTGTTTTGTAAACCCAAATCCATTGTTAAATGATGATTTAATGCATTTGACCATGCTTGAGTTAACTCTTGTCTCGTATTAAGAGGGCGACTTTCCATTCTCACAAGTTGCTTATTCTGTAATTCGTACACCACAATAATCGTACGAGTGACACCGTTTGCTAACTGTTTTTCTTTTAAAAAGACCAACTGATTCTCATCCATTCGTACAGGAACAGTAACAATCCAATTAGCTTGATAGCCAAAACTTCGACAGTCCTTATCCCATTGGTTAAATACTGATTTAAGCTGATCATCTCGTTGTCCATGGGCATCAAGGGTTTCTCTTGTTCGACTCATTGAATCAAGTGCACGCCATGATAGTACTGATAATATGGCCATTAATAACAACGCTACCATCACTTCAATTAAAGTAAAACCAAGATGTTTAGAGGACATGACCACCTCGATTTGCCATTAGGGTGACGACTGTAGCAAGTACTGTTTTATCCGTTATTTGTGTCACAACCACTTCCAACCGTCTTATGGATGGGTTTGGCGTGTTTGTAACCGTTAACTGGCAATGTAACTGCCACTCTCCTTGAGGGCAGTCAGTTTGAAATACCCCTAATCCTGGCCAAGACTCACTTAATCTCGCTTGTGCAAGAATATTATCTGCACTTAACTGTGCAGCAAAACGAGGTGGTAAATCACTACCCGTTCTTGTCACTACACTTAATGCCCTCATAGAAGATGCAAGTGCAATAGCCACTATAAATAGTGCTATTAATACCTCAATTAATGTGAAACCTCTTTGTCTCATGGTTTATGAATCACCCTAAAACGACCTAACGTATCTGAGATAATATTAATGTTATGTTGTTGTGTTATCAGCGTGATTTCGATGGGTGAGATATCATCACCAATGATAATTGTTAAGCTATTATCCTCAGGACAATTAAGTTCTGAGTCATTAACTTGAATGTGCGTAATAGTAGATTTGAATTGTCCTCCTGCTACCTGTTGAGAATCCATTAGTTTTAGCTCGCCTGAACTGGTGTCAAAAAAACGCCAGTTATGACAGTCTATTTTCATCACAACAGGAGAACCCGTTAGATCTTCAATATCGTGCGCTTGGTTTATTGTCGCAACCAGCCGTGTTGCATCGTCTGATAAATGTGAAGGATCAACTACATGTATAGACAGGGTAATTAAAGAAAATGAAATACCAATAATCACCAAAACAACAAGTAACTCAATTAAGCTAAAACCTAATTGTTTATCACCAGTTACCAATGTCTGCGTCATTACCTGTGCCACCTTGCTTGCCGTCCGCGCCAAAACTCCATACATCCATCTCACCGTGCTGTCCTGGGTTTTGATACTGATAGGGGTTTCCCCAAGGATCTTTAGGCATAGAATCTAAGTAAGATTTCCAGTTATTCGGAACAGGTTCAAGTGTCGGTTGTTTTACTAAGGCTTCAAGCCCCTGTTCAGTGGTAGGATAGTGACCATTATCTAAACGATATAACTTTAATGCTTGCACAATAGTTGCTATATCCTGTTTGGTTGCAATTTGTCTTGCCTGATCTGGACGATCCATGACGCGGGGGATGATTAGGGCAGCAAGAATACCAATGATGATCATGACAACCATAATCTCTATGAGAGAAAATCCTGATTGGTTATCAGGTAATTGTTGCTTAGTCTGTGACTGTTCCATAGAATAAACCTTAAAAAACATTATTTTACAATTAAACGCATTATTAAACGTTAATTTATTTGAGTTAATCTCATGTTAAAAAACTGGCAGCTGACACCTAAACAAGATAATTTTAAATATCTCTTACAATTAATTAGTCTATTTATCTTAGCCGGTACCATTGGGCATTGGATAAGTATACTGTTGGCTCCGTCACCCCTTCCCGTTCCAATACATACAATCGAAAAAAACACTAATCCTATTTATAACGATGCAAAAAGTGTATTCATCGGCCCCAGTCTCCTTAACGCTAATTTATCACTCAAAGGTGTCATAGCCAGTGTCAATCATGATGGTATTGCGGTTATATCAATCAACAATGGATTAGCTCATCCTTACCGTGAAGGGTATGAAATTAGCTCTGGAATTCTTCTTAAAGAAGTCGCTGACAATCATATTGTTATTGAACGTCAAGGGCGTTCTGAAACATTAATACTGAATTCAAAAACATCCATTCCCAATGGCCTTAGTATCGAACACCATTAATAAAACTAACTATCGGATTATTCTTCTCGATGAATTGAGAGGACTAGCCATTTGTTTAATGATAGCTTTCCACTTTTGTTATGACTTAAATTATTTTGGTTATACCCACTTTGCTATACTCACTGATCCATTCTGGACTATATCCAGAACATTCATTGTTAGTTTATTTGTGTTCATTTCAGGGATCAGCTATTCACTGACCACTGAGAGTATTAATCATTTTTATCAACGTATAATTCGACTAGGACTCTCTGCTCTGATTATTTCAATAGTAAGCCACTTTTTATTTGGATCTCGCTTTATCTATTTTGGAGTAATACATTTTTTCTTAGCCGCAACCATACTTACTAAGCCTTTGAAACCTTATAAAAAATCATTAATAATCGTTGGAATAACTATTTTACTTATTAGCCAAACAATCCAACTATCCTTCATGAATTCACGTTATGTAAATTGGATTGGACTAACGACTATCAAACCTGCTACTGAAGACTATGCCCCATTATTTCCTTGGTTAGGTTTGTTTTTTATTGGAACCTCCATTAATCTAGCCCTCTTTAAAGAACGATTAATAAGAGGTTGCCAATTAAAACCATTATCTATCATGGGACAACATAGCTTAATAATCTATTTACTTCATCAACCTCTATTATTTCTTATATTTACCTTGATTAATCATCACTAATCACTTTCTGTTTTTAGTGTGGTTGAACTATCTGTCTTTTTCAATGAAGTAGCAGTGATATAGCCTGGGTTGTTGCCACTAGGCAATGAAGTAATAACACCAATTACTTCAATATTATTAGACCCTGTAACAAGGTCAGATCCTAGGTAAGTCGTACTACTATAGGTCACTACATAATTTGCGTTATTAGTCACAAAATTAAACTGATTGGAAGTGGTTGAGAAATTACTTGAGGTGCCCACATAATCTGCAAGATTACTATTAGTAACTGCAGTTGAGAGAGAAGAGCATGTGACAGAGTTACCGCTTAACTGTCCATTTTGATAGCTTGCATTGACTTGTACATATTGTGTACTACCCACATTACAACCACTAAGTAAAACACCTTGGGGGACGTTAACCGATACTCCCTGAAAGACAATAGTAGTTGTGCCGTTAGTAGCTGCTGTAGGAAATAGAATTATACCTTTAAGATTAACACTGCTTGTTGTATTAATCTCATTAGAAGCTAACGAAAGCTCAATACTAGATCCATCTACTTCCCCCTGGTTGTTAGAGCCCTTAATCTTTACATAATCTCCCACGGCACAATTAGTACAACTAGTTGGTAATAAAACTGATGTGCCATTAATAATAGCAATGGATCCAGAGATAGAGGTAATAATACCACTCACTTGTACTGTTGGATTCGATGTGCTGGCATTACTGGTCGCAGAATTTATAACCAAATTGGATACAGGTAGAACAGTGGTTGGAGTATAAGATGTATTCCACTGGTTGGTTGCAAAATAATTACTCCAATTAGCACTAGTCACATACATGGATACCACTTGATTTACAGCAAGATTACTAGGAGTGGCCAATGACGATATATTCGAGCCCCCATAGCTCTGGGAATTAGCATTCCCGCCATTAACCCCGTTGCCACCATTAATGGCAACAGTACTCCCAGAGATATTAGTAACGATACCGCTTAATTCATAGTTACTGGCTGCTTGATTCACTCCTATCGGATTGCTGTAGTAAATACTTGCATTGGAAGGAACGTAATACTCATCTATTCTCGTCGCCACTAACTCAGGTTTAGAGGTGCTGGGATTAAGTACCCAAAAACCATGAACTTTAACTTCTGCACCCGCAATCAAGCTACTGATATAGCCATTAGGCGTTCCATTAGTACAGGGATATGAAGTAGAGGTGGAGAGAGAACATTTTACAAAAGGCTCATTAAACACAGTGGTAACGCCCAATGGTGTATTGCAAGCCTGAGTAACAATTCTTACTGGTTGATTTAAAACATATAAATAATAGTCAGTACTAGCAGCACACGTCCCATTTACAGTAGTTGTAAAAGCAGTAGGTTGATAAGTTATAACGCCTTGTAGGTCAGGAGAAATCTCAGCTGAGACTACAGTATTGGAACTATCAACAGTCGCCGTAACAACCTGCCCCAAGGAGAGAAGGCCAGAAGATGAACTAGAACCATCAAATACTTCCTTAATTTGGGCACTAGTACTTAAAGGATACTCAGTACCATCAATAAATATACTACCAAAACCTGTTACAAGGCCTTGTACAATAGTCCCCGAACTGACACCCGTTCCCCCACTACCAACCCCAGCTATGGCAGCCGCAGCACCACCTCCACAAGATGATAAGAAGAGTGTTGAAGCAAAACATAGGCAGATTGCAAGTAAAGGTGAACGCTTAAGCAAACAGTTCAGATTAAACATTAATATCTCCTTGGGATATTATTTAGGGGGCTTTTTTACCCGTACTTTATTATCAGTGCTATTACTTAAATTAGACTTAAAAGCGTTTTCGTTATTGTTTTTATTAGAATTTTTTGTTTTAACATCTTTTGATTTATTCTTTTTAGGTAGCGTACTAGGTTTAGGTTGCATCGATTCTGTGTAACAAAACATACCTACACGAATACGTTGATCGCCACCATTTGGCTCATCTTTGTCACTTAAAGGTACAGCAGCTTCAATTAAAGTACTCATAACTTGTAACCAAAGGGCTTTTGCCAGATGCTCAAGTTCTGCAATAGATTCTTTTGATAAGCCATCAGCAAAAACACTTTGCTCTAGAAACTTATGTTCATCAGTACCAGATAAATTATGAACCCCAGCTGCTAAGTGATCAGCCGTACTACCTGCTAATAAGTTACCCGCTTCCACCATAGTAGGGTCAGGAACGAATGCATCCCGAATCAAATGTACGTGATCATCAATAGCTTCAACCATACCAAGTCGTTCTAGTTCATTTAATATAGAACGAGGATGAACATCGGTAGAAACCTGTCTTACTAGAACCTCAAAACTTCTTCCAGTGCCGGTAAGGGGCAATTTATCCTGCCAACCACTAGCAAGCCACCTAGTCATAATTTGCGAAGGAAGAGTGGGCTTACCTAGCAATTCCCGAGGATGATCGCCTCCTGACACAATTAAATCTTGAAGAACAGGAATAAGAGCACGTACATCTTTACGATGAAGTCCTGATAAAAGACTTAAAGCTGAATCCGTTTGCTTAACACCCAACCGCGTTAATTCCTGAGATGCCTGTTCAAGAAAGACCTGTTTGATAGCTACAGAAAACTCTGGGTGACGGACACCCGAACGCAACAGCCACAAAATAAGGGGTTGCATGATGATCAGAGTCTGTTTCAGTACCAATTCAGGATCTAATTTTAATTTTTTTGTAACCATAAGAAAATTTTATGGGATTTTTTCCCAGAAGTAAAGTACAATAAACACATATGGGAAATTTTCCCATTTTATAAAATAAATTTTTCACTGTTTGCAATGTTACATAGGAGACTTTCTCATGACTTCAAAATTTGTTCGTAATAGTACTGTTTTATTAGCCTTATTTGCTATTTCTTCTGGTTCATTAATGGCACATGCTCAACATTATGATGCCAAACAAGCCATACAAGATGAATACAATGAAAGAGTACAGTTTAATCAAGGTAATCATTCTCAAAATATTACCAATGATCTTATTAAGGTTCTATACGACCAAAGCATACAAGATGTGATCACTGAATCAAAACAACTTATTCTTTTACACTCTGTTTATCAAAGTGACGTAGCTCATGGTGCTCACGATCAATTAGCAAGCGATCTCGCACGAATCGAAGAACAAAAAAGCCGTTTACTAAAAGCCCAACAACGCGTTTATGGTTACGCCACAGCTATGGCTAACCATCAAGACCCTCAAAATATGGTTACCAACTAAGCGAAACTAACTACCGACCTCCCCACTTATTGCTACAATGAAGGTATCCCCTAACCTTTGTTGTAGCATTTTTTATGTCTATCTTTCAAACCGTTGTTCAGTCATCACAGCCACTCTCATCAGATGTTTTAGCCCAACTTGCAAAATTCAATTCTTATCGCTTAGTGAATGATCGACTCATTTATCTACCCACTACACCGTTAACGAGTCAATTATCAGAATTAGCTAATCTTCATCAATTAGATATAGCGCAAGTACCTAACCACCGCTCTTTTTCTGATATTTCTCTTGTCGTAATGGATATGGATTCAACATTAATTACTATTGAATGTATAGATGAAATAGCCGATTTCATGGGTATTAAGGATCAAGTTTCAGCTATTACTGAGTCTGCCATGCGCGGTGAAATTGATTTTTCTGAGAGCTTAAGACGGCGCGTCAGTCTTCTAGAAGGCTTACCCGAAACTACACTTTTAACGGTATATAATGAGCGACTTAAAATCACTTCCGGTGCTGAACAACTTTTACAAGCACTACGAGATAATGGTATTGAAACATTACTTGTTTCGGGTGGTTTTACTTTTTTTACTGAACGGTTACAAAAAAGACTTAATTTAACTCATACAAGAGCAAATACGCTAGAAGTAAAACAGGGTTATCTAACAGGACGAGTATTAGGCGATATTGTTGATGCACAAGGAAAAGCGTATTGGTTACGTACCTTACTTAAGCAGCAAAAAAATCCTAAAGGTGTGGTTGCTATTGGTGATGGGGCGAACGATTTAGCGATGATGAAAGAAGCAGATATTAGCGTCGCTTTTCATGCTAAACCAATAGTAAGAGAACAAGCCACCCATGCTTTATCATGGGTGGGACTAGATGGCGTGATTCCTCTTTTAGAGATCCAATAAGGGTAGGTTTCTAACTAAAAGTACCCCAGGAATAGCTTTTAACTCTTTGAGTATTTTCTCACTAATGGGTGAATCATTATCAACCAGTGTGTAGGCCAAATCGCCACGAGATTTATTCATCATATTATGAATATTGACTGATGCATTAGCCAATGTTGTAGAAATCTGACCTAACATATTAGGTACATTGTTATGCGCTAGACTGATTCGATGTTTTGACTCTCTAGGCATAACAATATTTGGGAAATTAACTGAATTGGTTAAGTTCCCGTGTTCAAGATAATCTCTCACTTGATCAGCCACCATGACAGCACAGTTGTCCTCCGCCTCATTCGTTGATGCTCCTAAATGAGGAAGAGCGATAACGTGGGGATGACCTTGAAGTTTCACTTCAGGAAAATCGCAGACATAATAACGCAAATGTTTGTTTTCAAGACTCGCTATAACTGCCTCTGTGTCTACAATCGCATCACGTGAAAAATTAAGTAAAATAGCGTTTTTCTTGATTACTGCTAGTCGTTGGGCATTTATTAATCCACGTGTTGCAGGTAACAATGGCACATGCAAACTGACGAAGTCACAATGCTTTAGTAATTCCTCAATAGAATTAGACTTCTTAACCGATGCAGAGAGACTCCAAGCGGCATCGACAGTAATTTCAGGATCGTATCCATATACTTTCATACCTAAACCTAGAGCCATATCAGCAACTAAGCGTCCAATCGCACCAAGTCCCACCACACCTAGGGTTCTTCCTTTAAGTTCTGAACCGACGAAGTTCTTTTTTCCATCTTCAACCAATTGATGTAATGTTGCGTCGTCACCTCTGAGTGATGCTGTAAATTGTAAAGAAGGAATAATATTTCTAGCTGCCATTAACATACCTGAAAGAACTAATTCTTTGACGGCGTTGGCATTAGCACCTGCAGCATTAAATACAGGTACACCCCTCTCACTCATTGCCGGAATTGGAATGTTGTTGGTACCCGCCCCTGCTCTCGCTATTGCTTTAACCGATGCAGGTATAACCATGTCATGCATACCCTGAGAACGTACCAGTATGGCATCTGGTTTATCTACATCGTTACCAATTAAGTATTGCGGTTGAGGAAAGCGTTTTAATCCCTCATGAGAAATTTTATTAAGCGTTTGAATAGAAAATAAATTAGCCATGTTGTTTTTGAAACTCCTTCATAAATTGTGTTAAAGCAACTACACCATCAACTGGCATAGCGTTATAAATGGAAGCACGCATTCCACCAACAGATCTATGTCCCTTCAACTGAAGTAAGCCTCTCTCTTCGGCTTGCTTTAAGAAAGGTTTATCAAGTGCTTCATCTTTAAGAGTAAAAGGAATATTCATCCAGGAACGATTCGAAATTGCCACAGGAGAGCGATAAAATTGATTACTGTTATCGATAGCGTCATAAACCAACTGCGCTTTATGCTGATTTGTTTTCGCCATGGCTTCCAACCCACCATTGGCTTTCAACCACTTAAAAACCAAACCAGCCATATAAATTGAAAAAGCGGGAGGAGTGTTATACATGGAGTCGTTATCAACATGAATTTTATAATCCAACATAGCTGGAGTACCCACTTTGGCGTGACCAATAAGATCTTCACGAATAATCACAGTGGTTAAACCTGCAATACCCATATTTTTTTGCGCCCCTGCATAGATAATGCCATAACGGCTAACATCTATTGGTCGAGATAAGATAGTTGAAGACATGTCCGCTACAACAGGGACTTGATGCGTATCGGGTAAATCATAAAACTCTACTCCACCAATCGTTTCATTTGGTGTGATATGTAAATAAGCTGCATTGGGATTGAGCTTCCAGGTACTAAAATCAGGCACATAACTGAAATTTTTATCCTCAGCATTTGCCACAATATTAACTTGTGTGGTTTTTTTAGCTTCGGCAATAGCTTTTTTAGACCACTCACCTGTATGTAAATAATCAACTTGGTTGTTCTCTACAGCCAAATTAAGGGGTACCATAGAAAATTGTTGGCTAGCCCCTCCTTGTAGAAATAACACTTTATAGTTAGATGGAATAGCCAATAAATCCACCAAGTCTTGTTTGGCTTGTTCATGTATAGACATAAATTCTGGACCACGGTGTGACATTTCCATCACAGACATGCCGCTATTACGCCAATTGTTTAGTTCAACTTGAGCTTGTTTTATTACCTCTGCTGGAAGTACTGCAGGGCCTGCACTGAAGTTATACACCGCCATAATTCACCTATAAGTATTAAATTGTGTTGATTTATATCTTACTTAAGAAAAACCATGGTTATTATAAGAAGTGAGTTAGAGCCCCTTATTCACAATTATAAGTTATACTTATATATTAATTTATTTATATATTTCAATTGTTTATTTAATTTTAACGAGATATATTAAATTCAAATGCCTTTAATTAAACCTAGTATTTTTATTTCATAACATACCGATTAGGATCACCACTTACAGGTATCCTTATGGTCACGTCCACTAAAGAGATTCTCAATAACTTTATCAAGAGCCTCACTACACTTCTGAATGAAAATAAATTACCCCCATGGCAAAAACCATGGTGTCCACAATTTGGTACTGAGAATTCAAAACCACACAATCCAATCACCGGACAACCTTACCGAGGATTTAACGCACTACATTTATCCCTAAGTGCCGATATTTTTGGGTTTGAAGATCCGCGCTGGATGGGGTTTCATCAAGCACAACAAATGGGTTGGAAAATTAAAGCAGGTGAACAGGGAACAGCAATTCTACTACCCGTAACTCACGTAAAAAAATCTGACGTCAGAAATGATACCAATGAAGAATCGAGCCATAACACTATAGAAAAAGTTACCCAATTCAGAACAGCTTATGTGTTTAATGCTCAACAGATTATTGGTATCTCTTGTTTGAAATATATTTCGTCAGATACGCAAATTCCACATCATCCCAGGATATTAGAAAAAATCGCCTATCAATTAGGTATTAAAGTAATAGAAACCGCATCAGATACGGCTTACTATTCACCTCATCTAGACATTATCAAGCTACCCCTACCTCATCAATTTAGAAATGCCTATGCTCGAAATAGTACTTTTGCACATGAATTAGCTCATGCATCAGGTAACGAGCATCGTTTAGCACGCAATCAGTCTGGTAAATTTGGAAGTAACGCTTATTGTATTGAAGAGATTACTGCAGAAATTGGTGCTTATCTTTTATGTAGAGAATTGGGTTTACACTACCAGGCTGATCATCCCGACCAAACAGATGAACAACATCTAGCCTACACAGCGCACTGGATAAACCTATTACACAACGATCCTCAATATATAAGTTTAGCTATCTCACAAGGAAGCGAAGCAGCTAAGTTTTTAAGTCAACAACACCAAATTCAAACAATACTTGAAGAAAAATAATTTATTCATCACTAATTAAATAAGGTACAAATTAACATCACTATGACAACTGATAAGCAAATCTTATCTTCTTTAACTGTAGAAAAACCAAGATTTATATCGCTTATTATAATTGGTGTATTAATTTGGTATGGCTCTGGATTATTGCTATCTCATCGTTTACCAACCATTAACATTCATATTAAACAGTTTATCTTAACTATCTCTTGGCACGATTTAATACAACTCATTATTACTTCAAGCACACTCGGTATTATTTATTCCGCTCAACGCAAAGCGTTCCTCGCACAAAACCAACATACTTATCATGGTTCCGCCCAATGGGCGGACGAAAAACAAGTCAAAGCAACAGGATTACTATCCTCAAAAAAGGGTGGCGTATATTTGGGAGTATTTCAAAAAAAAAGACAACACTATTATTTACGACATCACGATAGTGAGCATATTTTAGTTTTTGCTCCCACACGAAGTGGCAAAGGGGTCGGCATTGTTATTCCGACTCTATTAGGATGGCACGATTCAGTACTGGTTCATGACATAAAAGGAGAGAATTATTACCATACAAGTGGGTATCGTCAAAACATACTTAAACAACGTATTATAAAATTTGATCCAACCTCTCAAGATTCGCATCGCTTTAACCCACTTAATGAAATTCGCTTAGGTAGTGAGTTTGAAACCCGGGATGTGCAAAATATTGCCACCATGATTGTAGATCCAGATGGCCGTGGACTTAACGACCACTGGGCAAAAACAGGCTTTGATCTATTGGTTGGCGTTATCTTACATGTACTCTATGCAGAGACTGACAAATCACTTAATCGAGTTCAATCGTTACTATCTACACCAGGTAAAAGTATTGAGCAAATCATGAAGGATATTCAGCATACCAATCACTTAGGCCATAGTCCGCATCCTTTGGTCGCTCAATCCGCGCAAAGTTTTTTAAATAAAGCAGCAAACGAGGCATCAGGAGTATTATCCACCGCACTTTCTTTTCTTTCCCTTTATAAGGATGAAGTGGTTGCTAACAATGTTAGAACATCAGACTTTACTATAGAGAGCTTAATGGAAAATCCTACTACCCTCTATCTGGTTGTACCTCCGTCAGACAAAGATCGACTTAAACCGTTAATTCGTTTAATTATTAACCAAGTGGTAAGAAGACTCACAGAAAAAATGCATTTTGATGAAACTGGTTTGGGTAGAAGTCAGTACCCCCATCGCTTGTTACTACTTCTTGATGAGTTTCCAAGTTTAGGAAAACTCGATATTTTTCAAGAATCATTAGCATTTATAGCGGGATATGGCCTAAAAGCATTATTAATTATTCAAGATATTAGCCAGCTTCATGCAGCTTACGGTAGAGACGAGTCGATTATCAGTAACTGTCATATTCGTGTGGCTTATGCCCCAAATAAAATTGAAACAGCAGAATTATTATCAAAAATGCTAGGTAACGCTACGTTAGGACAACCACAACAACAATTTTCAGGATCTCGTTTTGCTTTAATGCTAAATAATACGTCCAAAAGCACCCATTTTATTGGAAGACCTCTACTCACAGCAGATGAAGCCATGAGGCTCCCACCTAACCGAGCCTTAATTTTAGTCACCGGCTACGCTCCCATTTATGCAAAAAAAATACAATTTTATAAAGAACGATTATTCGCTACTAAACTATTACCACCTGTTCAACTATCACGATAAATATACCATCCTTATTTATGAGAAAAAGTAACTGGCCATACGTCATCCTAATTCTTACCATAGGCGCAGCCATACTTATTATTTCAAACTATCGATTTAATTATTCTAATTCAGAGCCAATAGGGATTTGGCGCTTAACCTCAATTTATCACTCTGTTAAAAGGGGTGATCATGTAGCACTATGTCACAATATTATAAAAAAAAACAAAACTGCTCGTTGTTATCCTTTTCTAATAAAAACAGTTGTTGGTATCCCAGGAGATAAGATTATTATCAATAATCAGGGGGTTGAAATTAACCAAAAGCTATTAGCACATAGCCAAATTCTAAGCAGTCAAAAAAGTATCTATACAACACAAACCATGGTTACTTTACCTATTCATTACTATTGGGTATATGGTAGTAATAACCCTTATTTTTCAAATGACTCCCGATATTTTGGCCCAGTCAATGATACTGATATTATCGCAATAACATACCCAGTCATTCTCTATCATCGTCATCAATAATACATGTCTGAAAACAGTCAAAACGAATTTTATATAAGACAAATTGATGCCTTAAAAAGACATCTAGGGGAGGAAATACTAAGCTATCTAAAGGATCCAGATATAAACGAAATTCTTTATAACACAGATGGTTATTTATGGATTGATCATTATGTCAAAGGATTAATAAAAAAAGGCACCCTTAATGCAATACAAGTAAGACTTGCAATGGATACATTAGCAAGCTTAAAAAACACACAACTTGATATATCAACACCTATCTTAGAATGCGAACTTCCCTTTAATAAAGAGCGCTTTGAAGGAATTATTCAACCCATTTCAAGCCAACCTATTTTCTCTATTAGAAAACCAATCTCTCGTCCCATATGTTTAATTGATTACATTAATCAGGGCATCTTCACGTTTACTCAATATGATCAAATTATTCATGCATTATCTTCACATCAGAATATTTTAGTTGCAGGAGGGACAGGTAGCGGAAAAACAACCTTTGTTTATGCCATGCTTCATGAGATACAACAGCGTTTTCCACAAGAGCGACTCATACTTTTAGAAGACACACCAGAAATCGCACTCAATACACATAATTCGTTATCCTTAGTAACAAGTGAGTTCATCAATCTCACTCGTTTATTAAAAGCAACATTACGACTTAGGCCAGATAGAATTATCGTTGGAGAGGTGCGAGGAAGTGAAGCACTGACTTTATTGAAAGCATGGAACACAGGTCACCCTGGGGGAATATCTACACTTCATGCCAATGATGCTCAAGGCGCATTATTACGATTAGAACAACTTATTGAAGAAAGTGGTGTACCACTAAATAGACAATTAATTGGCCATACAGTGAATCTGATTATTGTTATAAAAAAAACAGCATCAGGTCGTGGCGTGAGTGAGATAGTGCAATGTATGGGGTATGATGGGCACAATTATTTATTAAAAGAAGCTGATTTTTTTCAAGGTCAACGGATTAATCTTGATTTATTTTCCGGAGTCGACCATGAAAACCATAAGCAAATATCTGTTACGCCTCAATCTACTTTGTAGCCTACTTTTAACATCATTATATAGCCATGCTACCACCATGGGTGGTCTACCATGGGACACGCCAATTAAAACCTTACAAGATGATTTAACCGGTCCTGTGGCAACGGGTATCAGCGTCATTGCTTTCCTAGCAACTGGGGCCGCATTGGTATTTGGGGAAGAATTAGGTGGTATTGCCAAACGTGCATTGTTTGTTGTATTGGGTGTGACAATGATTGTTTTAGGAAACAATTTTTTAATGGTTTTAGGGCTTACAGGAGCATTAGTATCATGAGTCCCATAGATCCCTTATATCAAAGTATTCCACTGTATCGAGCACTGAATCGCCCACTACTTTTAATGGGAGGCGAACGTCACCTTTCTCTTATATTAGTAATAGTGTGCGGTATTTTTATTTTTTCATTACCTCATCTTTGGTCTGCTTTATTAGGAATTTTCCTATGGATAATAGGACAAATTCTTATCGCAGAAGCAGCACGTTATGATCCACTACTTAGCCGGATAACTTTGCGTCATCTTCGCTTCCAAAAAATGTATCTTGCGCAAACAAGCCCTTTTGCTAGATATGTCAATTGGTTATAACTATGTGGTCACTCAATTCTTTTCGCCATAAATCACTGAGTGCCGTAGACCTACTACCTTGGGCGGGGCTCGTTGCACCCGGCGTAATACTCACAAAAGGAGGGGGCTATCTAGCTTCCTGGAGATATCAGGGACCAGACTTAGATTCTGCGAATGCACATGAAATGAATTGGATGGCGAATCATTTAAATCAGATTCTTGCGCTGGACGAAGGCTGGATTATTCACTGCGATGTGTTTCGTATTCCAGCCGACTTAACCCTACCCGCAGGATCTTTTCCTGATGCGACTACTGAGTTAATTGAAGCTGTACGACAAGAAGGATTCAAAGAATCTTCAAATCGATTTATTAATGATAGTGTATTAACGTTAACTTGGTATCCCCCTGTTAGTGGCGCACATCATGCCAGTCTATTATTTATGGAGAAAGAAAAAGAAGGAGAAGCCACTTATCAACTGAATGTATTTACAGACAAAATTAAACAAATCGAAGATCGCTTAAGCTCTGTTCTTCAACTCACTCGTCTCCAAGAATATGAGATAAATAATGCCATATCTAGCCATCTCATTAACTTTTTAAATACCTGTGTACAACAAGAAAAAAAACATATTACTTTACCGGAAATACCTTTTTATTTAGATAGTATTATTGGTCTCACAGATATTGTTACAGGATTCATGCCAAAAATTAATAATATCCCTACACACATAGTTTCATTGGAGGGTTACCCTGCCTTTTCATACCCAGGCATGATGGACTTTTTGTCACGACAGGAATTGTCGTACCGTTGGAGCTCACGTTTTATCTATCTTAGCCAAGAAAACGCGTTAAAAACCTTAAATGGCTATCGTGCACGATGGAGCCAAAAAAGAAAAAGTGCGCTGAATGTATTAAGAGAACAAGCAGGTGGAGAAGCGACTCATATCAACCATGATGCCGATGATATGTCGAGAGAAGCTATCGCTGCAATTACAGAGGTGAATAGTGGTCTAGTACGTTATGGTTACTATACATCAGTACTCATCTTGAGCCATCCTAATGAACAGTTCTTAGTTGAACAAACCCGCTTACTCATAAAATTAATCCATCAGCAAGGGGTTGGTGTTCGCCTTGAAAATATCAACGCTATGGAAGCGTGGCTAGGCTCAATGCCTGGTAACCATTTCGCGAATGTGAGACGCCCCTTAATTAATACTCTTAATTTATGTCATTTATTACCTTTCACCTCTATTTGGGCAGGATCTGACACACACCCTAACCCTTTATATCCGCATGGTAGCCCTCCATTAGCACTCACCGTGACTACAGGAGCAACACCTTTTCGGTTTAATTTACATGCAGAAGATGTTGGTCATACTGCGATTATTGGGCCCACTGGAGCGGGTAAGTCCACTTTATTATGCTTTATCATGGCGCAACAATTTCGCTATCCGTACGCTCAAGTTTTTGTCTTTGATAAAGGTTACTCAAGTCATACTCTAGTTCTCTCTACAGGAGGGGTACATCATGAACTGAAACTAGGAGGACACACTAATCGTTTCTGCCCATTGGCTTTTTTACATGAACAAAGTGAATTGTCATTCGCACAAGAATGGATAGAGCTTCTGTGTGAGCTTCAAGGCGTATCAGTCAATGCGCAGTATCGTGAAGAAATTTACCGTGTTTTAAAAGAAATACAGCTCGGAAGCTCAACTAGTTCTGAACGAACTCTTACTCATTTTGTGACTTTGATTCAATATCCTGATTTACGTCAAGCATTGCGCTTTTATACACTGCAAGGAGTAGCTGGAGAACTCTTTGATGGTGAAACAGATCATTTTTCTGATCATTCTTTCCAAGTATTTGAGATGGATACGTTGATGCAATATGGTGACGCGATACTACTTCCCACTCTTACCTATTTATTTCATCGCTTACTACGACGTTTTGATGGTAGACCTACCTTACTTATTCTCGATGAAGCATGGATAGTCCTTGATCATCCACGCTTTCGTCTCACTTTTAGAGAATGGCTCAAAACTCTTCGAAAACGAAATGTTGCTGTTATATTTGCAACACAAAGTATCAGTGATTTAAATCAATCTGGACTATTAGAATTAATTCTTGAATCTTGTCCGACAAAAATTTTATTACCTAACCGTGAAGCCAATACTCCAGTTGTAAAACCTTTGTACGAAAAAATTGGTTTAAATGATAGACAAATCTTAATTATTAGCCAGGCTATTATGAAAAGACAGTACTATATGATTCAGCCAAAAGGAAAACGCTTATTTGAGTTGGGGTTATCTGAGGTAGAACTTACTTTTTTAAGTGTTGCTGATAAAAAAAGTCGAGAACACATCCTCGAACTACAAGAAAAATGGCACGAATTATGGCCTTTTCATTGGCTACAAGAGCATCATTTTAATGAAGCGGCTCAACATTGGTTAAACTACCATGATCAAATCCACTAATCTTTTTGTTATTGGCTTGGTTACATTAGCCTTTAGTGCCAATGCAGGCAGTGGTGGTATTAGCTCGATTGCTGGGGCGACACTACCTGAGCAAATGCTACAAGAAGCAACAGCTGTCAACCAATTGTCTGAGGCCGTTACTCAAACAGCACAGCAATTACAACTTATAACCAATCAAGTTAAAAACTTAACCTCACTACCCCAACAATTATGGCCTAATGTATCAGGACAATTATCACAATTAGTGAATCTAATGGGCACAGCTCAAGGCTTGACATACTCCACGCTTAATACACTTGATAGTGCACAAAGTATTTATGGTCTCCCCTCAGCGCCATTACAACAATATAGCAGTCATTTACAACAGTGGACCACCAATTTATTGAGTCAAACCAGTTCTCTTCTTAATCAATACGGTCTTGAAAGCCAACAATTTGCCAATGAACAATTGTCCTTATCAAGTATTCAAAATTTAAGTCAAAACGCAGTAGGAAGAATGCAAGTACTCCAAGCAGGTAATCAAATTTCAGGACTTCTCGTCAATCAAATGCAATTGCTTAGACAAGACATTATGGGGGGCAATCAAGTCATGATGAATGCTCTAGCTACGCAAGCAAATAGCCATCAACAAGATAGAAATAATGGGGAAGCTTGGATTAACAGCAATAATCACTACAATTCCAGTTATTAATTTATTTTGCATTGCAAAATAAATTAAATGAAACAATAGCTTAGTGTGCGTTGCACAATAAGTTTAGATTTAGTCTTGTTTTGTAAGAAAAAGAGGTCTATGATTGGTTAGGTAGCATACTAAATAACCAAAGGTTACTAATATGACAAGTCTATCAAGAGTTGTATTAATTACAGGGGTCACCTCAGGAATCGGTAGAGCGACCGCCGAATTGCTTATCAAAGAAGGGCATCGTGTCATCGGTGACGGACGAAATCTAGACAAATTAAATTCTCTTACACAATCCCTTGGTAACAATTTTATTGGTATTTGTGGTGATGCCTCAGATGCTGAACATCTAGAAACTATGTTTAGCCAAGCACTAAGTCAATTTAATGCTCCCGTGGATGCTGTGGTTGTTAATGCGGGCCGAGGATTAAGTGGTTCTGTAAAAGACGCTGATTTGTCACAATTTGATGCCATTTTAAAACTAAATGTCTCTGGGGCTGCCCAGTTATTGCAACAGTCAGCAAGATGCATGGTTGCACAACAGGCTACCCAATTTCCACATAAGGCAACTGATATTGTTGTTATTGGTTCGGTGGTTGGGCGACATATTTCACCCTTCGGTGCCACGTACAGTGCAACAAAGTTTGCTGTTCATTGTCTTACTGAAAGCTTACGCCGAGAAGTAGGCCCCAAGGGTGTGCGAGTAACCTTAATTGAACCTGGTGTTGTGGTCAGCGGCTTTCAAGAGGCGGCAGGCTACAAGGATGACGTGACTGACGTCTTTAATGAAAAATTTGGTCCCTTGTTATATCCAATTGATGTAGCTAACACCATCTTGTTTTCGTTGAATCAACCGCCACATGTACATGTAAGTAACATCATGGTTCGTCCAACTCGCCAGGATTATCCATAAACCACTTGTTTTTAACATTTTTTTGCAAAATTAGAATCAACCTAATCTGATACTTAAACGTTAATGAAATAGTAGTAAAAGTCTGACAAAGGAAATTATCATGAAAGCCGCAAAAATAGTATCAACAATTGCATTAGTTGCCATATCGTCAATCAGTTATGCGCAATTACCTGCAGCTTTAGCTGAAAAACATCCAGAGCTTGCTAAAGATGTAAAAAAAATAACACAGGAAGCCAAAGCAAAGGCGAAAGTAAAATCAACAGCAAAGAAAGAAGCAGAAAAAACCCATATGAAACGCTTTAACATGCGTTCGGAAAATCTTCATCCAAGATCGCATGGATGAAAGCACGTATCATATGTCAGTATTGAGTCATAGTAATACCTAATGGTTTAAACGTGAGTTTTTCCACCAAAACTTAAATGAATATGTTTAAGTAGTAGTAAAGTACAGCCCGGATTAGAAACAAACCTTTCTTTTTCAAGTTCCTTTTTTAATTGAGCGGTAATATTTAAACTACTTAAACTACGTAATTCCTCACCAAAATAGTAATCATCAACGCGGTTTGCCCATTGATTATTTTGCAGTAGGTCACGAAAAGATTTGCGAATTTTCCCACCCTGCCCTGAACTACCATAACCGTGTAAGACTAACATTACTCTAATCCCTAATTCTTCTACACGTAGTAAATGTGTTTCAAAAGCCTGAATAGCTTCTTCAACCAGAGGCAACCCTTTTTCTATATCCACTTTTACAAAGTTGGTATGAGCAATAGGGAGATCTTGTGAACCACAATATTCACAATAAAGAGGAAACAACCCACGAAAATTACCACATTGAGTACAACAAAAAAATTTTGACATAATAATTTAAGCCAATTAATGACTAATAACAATTATTGATTAATTATCAAGCAAACTAGTTTTTTCTTCTCGCCAATGACCTAATTCTAAATTTTTTAAATTATACGGGCCTATAGCCACTCTGATTAAACGTAATGTTGGATAACCTATTGCTGCTGTCATTCTTCTTACTTGGCGATTACGACCTTCACTAATAGTTATCTCAAGCCATGAGGTCGGTTTAGATTGTCTAAAACGAATAGGTGGATGACGCTCCCATACAGCAGGAGGCATTTTAAGTAGAACAACTTTAGCCGGCCTTGTCATACCATCTTTTAATTCAACGCCTTGTCGCAAACTATCTAAGTTTAATTCAGTAGGCTCACCCTCAATTTGCGCCCAATAGGTTTTATTAAGCTTAAAATGAGGGTCAGCAATATGCGCTTGTAGTTTGCCGTTATTAGTTAATAACAACAATCCTTCACTATCCACATCTAATCGTCCTGCCGCATAAAAATGAGGTTCAGATATAAATTCTTTTAACGATCTCCACCCCCCCTCTTCGGTAAATTGACTGAGTACGCCATATGGCTTATTTAAGGCAATAAGACGGGGAATAGAGTTTTTCGCTTCTTTATTTCTCGCTTTGTTCAACACGATTACTCTTCATCTAATTCGTCATTGCCAGAGGCAATCAACGGCGTTGACTGATTAATTGGTAACTCTTCTACATCACGTAAGGTACGTTTTAATACTCGGGTTCTACGATCAACTTCATCAAATTGCTTCGTAGCTTGATCTAATTTTTTTCTTGTTGCTTCAATGACGTCACCAAATTTCAAGAACTCTGATTTAACAGCACCTAGAGTTTTCCAAATTTCAGCAGAACGTTGTTCAATAGCAAGCGTTCTAAAGCCCATTTGTAAACTATTCAAAATCGCAAGCAAAGTGGTTGGACCAGCAATACTAACTCGTTGTTCATTTTGAATACTGTCAACAAGCCCAGGGCGACGCAGAATCTCTGCATACAGTCCTTCTGTAGGTAAGAATAAAATGGCAAAATCAGTAGTATTAGGTACATGGATATATTTCTGACGAATTGTTTTCGCTTCCTCTTTCACGCGTCTTTCTAATTGTTTGCTGTATAACTCAGCTTTTTCTGTCTCTCCCTGATCAATTGCTTCAACCAAACGTTGATAGTCCTCAATAGGAAACTTGGCATCTATCGGCAACCATACCTGCGAGTCGTTATCTACACCAGGAAGCTTAATTGCAAATTCAACAGGATCATTTGATCCTGGAACGGTAATCACATTTTTTTGATATTGTTCTTGAGTAAGAACTTGATCTAATAAGCTACCAAGTTGAACCTCGCCCCAAGTACCACGCGTCTTAACGTTCGTGAAAACTTTCTTCAAGTCCCCCATACCTTCAGCCAGTTGTTTCATTTCGCCCAAACCAATATGAACCTTATCAAGATGATCTGATACCAGTTTAAACTTCTCTCCTAAGCGTTCCTCAAGAGTGGCATGAAGTTTTTCATCTACAGTTTTTCTCATCTCTTCTAGTTTTTTATCATTATTCTCTTGAATTTCAGCTAAACGTTTTTGAATACTTTCTCTTAATTGCTGACTCGTTCCTGTCAGTTGTTCGTTAATAGTTTGGGTTAGAAGAGCCAAGCGTTGATTTAAATCTGATCGTAATTCTTCAATCACTTTTGATTGTGCATCTGTGGCAAGCTTTCGTTCTTCTCTGGCCTCAGAGAGTAATTGAGTTAATTTTTGATCTAGTTTCTCTTGTAAGTTCGTCTTGAGCTGATTAATGTTTTCTGTCACTTGGTTTGATTGTAACAACATGGTTTCAAGACGACCAGTTAAGTTCCCTTGATATTTGTTTAAGTCATCTTTCAGTGAGACTAACGCCTCTGTACTATCTGTTTTTTTGGTTTTACCAGTAAAGATAATAATAATAAGTAATAAGATAACTAGTGTTATTAAGCCAATTATTATGTACATACTTTTTTCCTAACCTTTAATAAAACTTATTTAAAATATCAATTATGATGCTCAATAGGATTACCATATAACGGTTTCACCCCAAATTGAGCGCTTAATGCAAAAGCCACCGCACAAGCTAACACCACAGGTAAAGTTAATTGAAATTGATTAGTCATTTCTAATACCATAACAATTGCCATTAATGGTGCATGTGTGACTGCAGCTAACATGGCAGCCATTCCCATGATAGCTGTAGAAATAGGATCAACCCCAACTATTCCACCCATTAGATAGCCACTGGTGGCTCCCATAAATAAAGTCGGCGTAAAAATACCACCAATCGCACCCGATGATGTGCTCACTAAAGTCGCAACTACTTTTGCTAGCAACACAATAGCCACCCACTCTATAACCACACCACCCTGTAATATAGTAGAGACAGTATGATATCCATTACCCCATACTTCAGGTACGTAATAAGAAATAAGACCAACGAATAGTCCACCAGCTCCCAAACGGATAGTCATAACAGTAATTTTGCTGAAACTGATTTTAGTTATTTCAATGAATTTGAGTAACCAAAACCCCATTATTCCCCATATAACCCCCATTGCTAACCCAGCTAGGAGTAGATATACATTTAATGTATGCCCTGAGGCATCAGGAATCACATATAAAGGACCTGGTTCTACTAACCAATAAATTAGAGCACTAGAAATCACAGTAGAAATAAGTAGAGGAGCTATAGTGTGTTTGGCAAAAAAACCTAAAGCTAATTCTAGAATAAATACAACCGCTGCTATGGGTGCATGATAGGCAGCGGCAATACCCGCTGCAATTCCACAAATTAATACCGCATTACCGAAGTGTTGCGGTAGGACAATATATTTACCAAGCTTTGATGCGAACCATGCCGATAGTTGAATCATTGGTCCCTCGCGACCAATTGATGCACCTGAACCCACTGAACACAAGGAAGATAAAATTCGTGTAAGGTTGGTTTTATCATTAAGCGTTGTAATACTATCTCGGGCAGCATCCATATAGTCGATATGTGGTGTCGTATTCCACTTTTTTGACCAATCAATGACTAACCCTGCCGCCACTCCACCTAGGGTGGGAACCCCTATTCTAAGCAGTGGTGATAAATGTTTGGCATTTTCAACTAAACTGCCAGTATGCTGAGTTAATATCCATTCAATACCATAACTGCCGAGATGGAAAGCATACATTGCTAACGCACCTAATATGCCGGCTAAACATGCTGCTATCCATAATTTTATCGTATCACTCATCTAACCCATATCATTACTAGGTAAGGGAATAAACTCTGCACCCAAATGACCTGTTTTAACATAAATTAATGCGCCTTCACTTTGCGTAAAAGGAGTATGTTTGCTGTAACGCGGGCTTCTTATCCATGTTCCCTTAGGATAACTTCCCCATTCATCATGAAATACCCCATCTAATACAAAAATTTCCTCGCCTCCAGGATGAATATGCCCTTGAAATTGAGTATTAGGTGCCCAATGAACAAGTGCAGTACCAATACCATCACAGTCATGTAATGGCATAACATGTAATCCAGGTACAAGTCCTTGATACCATGGACTATCATGAGTATAGATTCTTACCGTATCTAAGTCTCCTTGAGAAAACTGCCATAATTTTACAAAAATCGTGCAGCCCTCTTGACTCCTTGGTGTATGAGCACTTCCAGGTGGATTACGCAGATATGACCCTGGACCATAATCTCCTGTTTCATCAGAAAACACGCCATCAAGCACTAGTATTTCCTCACCGCCACCATGGCTGTGCTGTGGAAATTCAGAATAAGGTAGATATGAGACAATTGACGTCGCTCGCGCGATTTCATTGCCAAGACGATCCAGTAATTTTCTTTTTATCTGCGGCTGAGGAGAATCATGCCAATCTAATAGTGACGTATCTATTACGACTCGCTCACTAAAATCTGCATTTACTTTAAGCATACGATTAAGTTAGTTAACTAATATAATTAACCATTATAAATCGGTATATGGAATTATTAACTTATTTCTGTACGTCTTTGTAATAATTGATCTACTAAATATTCTAGTTTGGGGTTCACCCCCCTTAATCCAGCTATCACTTTTTCAGACCAGTCGAAATAGTCATGAATTCGCTCAACGGACCAACCGTGCGGAGGATAATCAAACAAGTCGCGTAAATTACAGATCTTATCAGCCAATTTAACCAGTTTAGCCTCATCAGATGAATGAGGAGCATGATCAATTTGTAGCTGTTTACGCTGTTGTTTTGGTAATGATTTGTCGTCCGTCACTTCCAAAACAATCGATGCAATTTTAGAACCAAATCGCTCAATTAATTCCTCAAGGGTAGTATCTGTATCCTCAATCGTGTCATGTAACAAGGCAGCAGAAAGTACATTTATATCCACTATTCCCGCCTCATTAGATAGCACATAGGCCAGTGCGAGAGGATGATTAATATATGGCGAAGCATGAAAATCTTTACGACGTTGATGACGATGTTTATCCGCCGCAAACTGAATAACAGACAAAAGAAATGGTATATCCATAATAATTAATTTATTAGCTTAATACATTATCAATATATCTAGTAATTAATAAATTTCAAATAGAATAACTTGATGTTTATATCAGTAACTCACGTATTTCATACCTGAGTTACTGATCTATACTAATGAGGTAATTTGACTCTAATTTATTAGTGCAGAATCAACTAAATCTTTAATTAAACGTCTGTAGTAGGGTCTTACTGGACCAGGTACTTGCGTCATTACAACCACAGCTAAATCTTTCTGGGGTTCAACCCAGAAAAATGTACCCGCAGCTCCCGCCCACATATACTCACCTTTACTACCTAATACCCCAGCTAAGCCATCTTCTTTGCGTACCATAAACCCTAAACCAAAGGTGTAACCATCTACTCCCATTAATAACTGTCCTGGGCTATAAGGAACAGTTGTTCTATTACCTAATTGGTCAGAGGTCATTAAGTTAATGGATGCAGGAGATAATATATGTTGGTGATTATAAGTACCATGATCAAGAAGCATGGTCACAAAGTTTAGATAATCGTCAGCTGTGGTTACAGAGCCTGCTCCACCTGAATCATTATTCGGTTGCTCAGTAACATCAATTAAATGAATTGGTTGATGTGTAAATGGATCGGTATCTAAAGGTTCAGCCAAACGTGATAGATTACTTTTACTTACATAAAACCCTGTATCTTTCATATTTAAAGGAGTAAAGATATTTTGTTTAAGATAGTCTCCTAATCTTTGCCCTGATACCTTTTCAACAACTCTGCCTAACAAATCAACCGATAGACTATATTCCCAATTTGTTCCGGGTTGCGTACTTAACGGAACTTTTGATAGGGCATCAATCTCTTGTTGTGGAGTGAGGCTACGCACATCATAAGCAAGACTTTCATTAACTAATTTTTGTTGTTTATAGGCATCTTGTAATAACTTATTTTTAGTAATTTCACCGTATACAATGCCTGATGTATGACGTAATAGATCGATAATTTGAATATCTCTATTTGTAGGCACAAGTTTATCAGTTATTTTGTCCCCATCTTTTGTTTCAACAGCAACTTTCATTTGTTTTAATTCAGGAATGAACTTTGATACAGGATCAGCCAGAGTTAATTTACCTTGCTCCATTAATTGCATAGCAGCAACTGCAACAAAAGGTTTTGTCATGGAATAATTTCTAAAAATATCATTACGTTTCATAGCTATATTTTTAGCTTTATTTTGGTAACCAATTGCCTCCTCGTAGACAATTTTTCCATGTCGTTTTATAAGTATTACAGCACCAGGGATATGCCCTTCCCTAACTTCATTGTCATATACACGAGTTATTTGTTGTAATCCCTCTTTTGAAAAACCTAATGACTCAGGTTTTATCGATTCAGCATAGGAATTGGGTATAGCAAACAATAATGTAATTAAAGCAGCGCTTTGTAAGCTCTTAATCATAGGGGTCCTCTTAATTATCTTTTTTAGTGTGTTTTTTTATTGATCAACAAAAAGTTTGAGATAAGAAAACCTTATCTCATGAAGAAGCTTACATTATTTTCAGGATGATTTGAAAGTAGTACTAAATGCCATACTTAATGAAAAGTAATGCTAGATGAAGCATTAAAATTCTAGATGCAATCGAAAAGCATAAACATTAACAGGACCACGGTATTGATTGTAAGCTGGATTTTGTATGTATTGCCAATCAGCTGTAAGCTCAACCCCTTGACGGATACGATAGCGATAATAGGTTTCTAATACCTCTTCAGGAGCATACAGCAAATTACCGTCACCAATAAATAAGTCATAGTTACCCGCTGCGAGAAATTGTTGTCTGACACTATTAATTTGATTTTGGATATAGCCAATTCCAATATTATCCCCTTCCCTTGACCAAGCCGAACCATCAAACGATAATCCTGCTGAATAGCTGGCATCCGCCTCTGTAAAAGCCATACTTTCATAAGTACCACTGTCACGAAAGGCACGGGCAAAAAAACCAATGTTTTTTGTGATAGATTGCTCTAAGTTTAATCCAGCTCCACCACGTTTGGCGTTGTATTTAGGAGATTGTTGGACCAGGACTCCAGTCTGATTAAGGTAGGATGCATAATTCGTTAAATCCATTCTTCCTTGATAGGCTAAAAAACGTAATGCACCACTTTGCCAACGCCTTTCTACTTCAAAATTGGCACCAAAATGATGACCAATAGACTGATCAATAGCGAGCTGATTAGGCAGTATTGGCATAGCAAAATATCCGGCTCGAACAGAGTAATCTCCCCAATCTAACTGACTTCCCAAACCATAGGTATACCCTCTGGCATCTGCAGCATAATCATAAGCACAAGAGGTCATAAAACACCAGTTTAAAAACTGATTATCTCCTTTATGTGCATACGTATTAGGATCAAACATACTCAGTACATCAACTTTACCTATTATAAAATTGACACGTTTAGCTGTATTTTTTAATCTTTTATCTAAATTTGCATCCTCAGGGGGAGGAGTTATATCAATATCACCAAAATTGATAGTATGTGAAAGATAAGCTAACGCTATATAAGCTTGAAAGCGGTTATACATTACTCGCTGCACATCATTATTGGTTAACGCTGCTAATCCTCCTGCACCAGATAAGGGGATACCACGAATCATCTCAAGTCGACTAACAAATTGAGTTCCTTGACCAAAGTCGTAACTACCCACCAGTCCTTCTACAGAGGAATAGGAGTTCTCGTAAGATGAAGACAAAGAATTAGTTCCATCAGGAAATCGATGATTAAAGCCACCATGCCATTGATCAATCAATGTCATATCGCCATGAAGTTCAAAACCTGGATAACCTGATAATAAAGATGAGTTATTATCTGAATTTGCAGATGAGTCTGCATATACATTAAACGCAATTAAGAATAATAATAAATACAAAAATTTCACTGTAACCAACCATGTGGAATTTCAATAATTGTTTTAACAGTCCAACCATCAGCATAACTGTTAAAACCTCTGCCAACGCCCGCATTAAAGATCCATGGTCCGCGATCTACATCAATAACAGCGAATAAGGTATTACCTTGTTGATACATATATAAAGGTTGTACTACAGGCCCCACATCCCCATAAAACTCAAAACCTGCTTGTATACCCTTAGCAACTGTTCGGCCTACTTTCAATTGTGGAGAAAAGATAGGGCCGTCCTGTCTATAACCTGGTCGTGTGGTGTAATCTAATACAGGATTAAAAGCGACTAACCAATCTGCATTGCGAAATCCCATAATCGGACGCATCTCAATGGCTTGTTGTTGAGCCTCGAATTGATACTTTACATCTGATAACTCAACATTGAATCCATAGAAAGAGCCCCCATCAGGCGCTGCTTTCCCAATCCACTTCATTCTTACTCTAGGTCCTGCAAATTCAGTAGGGCCTTGAGATTCATGAACAATGGGTAAATATAAACCTGCTTCAAAATGGCCATCAATACCATAACTTAACTCATAGGTATTTCTAAGTTGATGAAGGTTCGCAAGTTCACCTGGATTAGGAGTAACAGAAGGTCCACCTAATGTAGTATTTGTATGCATTTCGACACCAAATACTCCCTTAGCGTTGATGGTGTCATCATAAACTTGGATCTCATCTTGAAGCGCATAAACGACTGCGCTTTTAAAAAGACATACATAGCTTAGAACCAATAAAACGATTGTTCGAGTTACTCTCATTAAGAACTTAACCTATACGTAAATTAAACAGCATATTTTTCTAATCTTAGATTTAAACCAACATAAAACCCATGATTATTATTCTTAAGAGATTTTTAATAATCTCGAAAAACACTCAATCTGAATCAATTTATTGATTTAAAAGGCAAAGCGTATTTCAATGTAATTCATAAAACTTTGAAATTATCCTGGTATTTTATTACAAAGATGTTAATTCTTTTAAAAAGCAACATGTTACAACAATAAAACAAAAAAACAAGAACAAAAATTACTACTAGTAATGTAGTAAATAGAAATCATCAAAAAGAACGAATCAAGATAAAAACAACCCACTATTGAAGTGTAATGAATTTAGACAGATTTCTTTTCAAGCAATGAAATTAATTTTATTTAATTAAATCAATATATTAGCGTCTTAACCATAAAAACTCCTCAAGATTACGGGTCGAAAAATAAAATAATAAAACCAATAAAAACATCTAGTTATATTAATTAAATTATTTATTGGTATGATAAATAGCTTGTAATCATTATTTAAAATCTAAGGAATTAGTATGAAACTAGCAAAAGTTTTACTTGGTTTAAGTTTTCTGACTATTACGTCATTAAGTTACGCTGAATTGCCCGCTTCTATCGCAGAGAAGCACCCTGAACTAGTTCAAGATGAAAAAGAGTTGAAAGCAGAAGCAAAAGCTGATCAAATCGCTCAAAAACCAATACATAAAAAACATACCCATCATAAAAAACATAAAAAACACACAAAACATCATTCAACCCACAGCAAACATCATAAAAAGCATAAAAAAGTACATCCATCAGCGCAAAATAATAACTCTTAATGTACTTATCAAAACCATACTGTCTGTTTGAGAGTATGGTTTCATCTTTTTGCACTTTCAATCTTGTGTAGAAAATATTATTTTCATAATTTTTCAATAGTTTTTTCAACTACAACAGATTGGCCTTATGATATTAAAAGGCTAATATGGCTCGTCTTTTAGGAACAGTAATTCTTCTTTTACCCATATCTGTATGGGCAACGGGAACTTTAGACCAAATCAATCTACAGTTTCAGCAAAGCTCCTCCTCATGGATGAATCAGTCGATTATCTATGCCAATCATCTTTTTGCTGGTTTAGCACTTATAGAATTTGTCTGGTCAGGAATACATTATTTGCTACGAAAAAATGAACTCACTGATTTACTCAGTGCACTCACGTTCAAAATTCTTTCATTGTCATTTTTTTATTCTTTAATCAGTCTTGCGCCACAATGGATACCGCTTATTATTAGTAGCTTTTCTCAAGCAGGTGCAACTATATCAGGGGTTGGTACTTTAAGCCCTAGTAATATATTTAATCTTGGTCCACAAATTGCCAACCAATTAATTCTCTCTTTAGGAAGCCCATCTATGGGGTTACAGGCGCTTGGGAGTTATCTTTTTTCCGCTATTTGTGCTGGACTTTCATCACTACTAATTGTCATCGCCTTTGCCTTTGCATCATTGCAACTATTAATAACCTTAATTGAAAGCTATTTAATTATTGGTGGGGGAATGATCATGTTAGGTTTTTTAGGATCGAGATGGACTATTTCATTTGGGGAGCGCTATTTGGGTTACGCAGTCAGTGTGGGAATTAAATTATTTGTTTTATATTTAATAGTTGGACTAGGGCCTCTATTAGCCCAAAATATCAATCAAGATATACAACAAGCAATGATTGCCGCAGGAACAGGCTCACCTCCTCCTGCTAGTTTTTTTACTGCTGCAGCCATCTCTCTTGTGTTTGGCGCGTTATGCTTTATGATTCCCTCTTTAGCTGCAACCATGATGAGTGGTAGCCCCTCATTAAGTTTAAGTAATGTAGGTAACAGCGCTGTGTTCAGTGCAGGTACTGCTCTTGGTATTGGAGCAACAGGATTGGGATTAGGAGTAAAGCTGGCTAATCAAACCATCGGTGCGGCAAAAGCAATCGGTAGCGGTATAACCCTTGCCAAACAACAGGGAATAGTTAAAGCTTCTCAACACGGGTTAAATAGTGTTGGTTCAATGGTTAAAGACCATTTGACTGGTCACTCAGCTGTAAACAATCAAACTATAATGAATACACTACAAGAAAAACAAGTACAAGGACTAGGTAAAAATACCTTGGGAGCAGAACTAGCAAATCGTATCCGATTAACTGACAAAAACACATCTCAGTTATCTATTAATTCTCAAAGCCCAGTTCCACAATCGTCTAATACTATCAGTTCAATTATTGATCATGTGGCAGAACAACAACTCAAATCCAGCACTCCACATGATGGCTCAACAGGTTCTGTTTCTATAAGAATAAATCATATAGAGTAATTTCTTACGTCAGAAATTTCATTTAGTCTGAATAACATTTAACACTATTCTTTACGCTAGATTAGAAATAATCAATAATGTACTTGACGCTTAATAATTAACAAAACACTCTTAATCTTAAGTGATAATAATCTTGATAATAAACGTAAAATTACTATTCATTCGAGATTTAATAAGCCGTAAAAGCAATCACAACAAGGAATATTCATGTCCCATTCAGCAAGAAAATATGTTTATATTGGACTTGTTATAATCATTGCCATAGGGTTGTCTTTCTATTGGATAAACCGTCCTAAACAAGAGAACAACACCATAACACTTTATGGCAATATCGATATTCGTCAAGTACAAGCAGCCTTCTATGATTCCGGACGAATTACAGCAATACAAGTACAAGAAGGGGATAGCATTAAAAAAGGTCAATTATTAGCTAAACTCGATCCTATCCGTTTCCAAGAGGCCGTCAAACAAAATGAAGCACTAGTTGCTACACAACAACAGATATTAACCCGTTTACTGAATGGATCACGTCCTGAGGAAATTGAACAAGCCCGTGCAGATGTGGCTTCAGCAAAAGCGAATTTAATTAACACTAGAATAAGCTATGAACGACAAAAGGAATTGGTAAAAAAACAGTATGTACCAAAACAAAACGTTGACAACTCACTTGCCGCTTTAAACACTGCAAAAGCAAACTTCGATCGAGCACAACAAACTCTTAAACTTTCTCTTGAAGGTCCTCGCAAAGAGGATATTGAAGCTGCACGACAACAATTACAAGCCTATCAATCTCAACTAGCAATTGCTAAACAAGAGCTTATTGATACAAACTTATATGCATTAGAAGACGGTATTGTACAAAGTCGAATACTTGAGCCCGGTGATATGGTTTCTCCACAAACTCCGGTATTCACTCTGGCTCTGGATAATCCTATTTGGGCTCGCGTGTATTTACCAGAGAAATCTCTTGGATTTATTCACCCTGGAATGGAAGCGCAAGTCTATACGGACTCATTTCCAAATCACGCATTTCTAGGTTGGGTAGGGTTTATCTCTCCCACTTCAGAGTTTACACCTAAGAATGTTGAAACAACCGAATTAAGAACTGAGCTTGTTTATCGTGTAAGAATCTATGCATGCAATACAAATCATCAATTACGTCTTGGAATGCCTGTTACAGTAAAAATCAATAGGCTAGATAGCACAACGACTAACTCTATAAACCATACATGCGGTAATTAACCCATGTCTGAGATCACTCTTAGCTTTAATCAAGTTACAAAAACATTCTCAAAAGGTAAAGAGCGTTTAACTGCTATTAAACAACTTAGTTTTAGCTTAAAAAAAGGAAAAGTAACTGGTTTATTAGGCCCAGACGGTGCTGGTAAAAGTACATTAATGCGTCTAGCAGCACAACTTCTTTTGCCTGATCAGGGCACAATACAGCTTAGTAATCAATCTAGTCATGTAGATACTCATTTGTTACCTAATAGCATTGGTTATATGCCGCAACGTTTTGGGCTCTATGAGGATTTAACTGTTCAGGAAAACCTTAATCTCTATTCTGATTTACATAATCTTAGTGATAGTGATAGAACCAATCGACAGCACGAACTACTTAAACTGACGGCGCTAGGGCCATTCGGAGCACGTCGTGCAGGAGCACTGTCAGGTGGGATGAAACAAAAACTGGGATTAGCTTGTGCACTATTACGAGCACCACAAATATTATTATTAGATGAACCGACGGTTGGGGTTGATCCTATAGCAAGGCGTGAACTATGGACAATTATTCAGAATTTAAAAAAACAAAATGTAACTGTTTTGATGAGCACTGCTTATTTTGATGAGGCGGAGAAATGCGATGATATATTATTACTTCATGAGGGTTGTTTATTAGAACATAATACTCCTCAACAACTTATACAACGTCTTCATAATAGAACTTTTATCGTCACTCATCAAACAATTACCAAACGACAACTTCATGAATCACTACGTACTAGAGAAGGAATACAAGATGTACGAATTAATACAGAAGGTATTCGAGTCTTAATTAGTGCTGAGCATATTCCTATCAAAAAAGAAAAGGAATGCTGGCAATCCATCACGCCATCATTTGAAGATGCTTTTATTGATATTCTTGGACAAAATAATACACAACATAAATTTATTGATTCAAATATTTTTAGTCAAGAACATGCAGTAATAAAAAACAACAATAATGCCGTCATTACTGTAAATAAGTTAAATAAGATATTTGGTGAATTTCAAGCAGTGAAAAATGTTTCTTTTAATGTAAACAAAGGGGAAATATTTGGTTTGCTGGGCGCGAATGGCGCTGGTAAAACCACTACTTTTAGAATGCTCTGCGGTTTACTCCCTTCCTCTTCAGGCGAGTTGTTATTAGATAATATTGATATGCGTCATTTCTCATCAGAAGGTAGAGGAAGAATCGGTTATGTTGCTCAAAAATTCTCTTTGTACGGTAATTTAAGTTGCACTCAAAATCTTAACTTTTTCGCTCATGCTTATGGTTTGAAAGGAAACAAAAAAAAAGAAAGAATTAACTGGGTAGTAAATGAATTTCAGTTAACTGACTACCTTGATATGAATACTGATAAGTTACCTTTAGGGATAAAACAGCGTTTAGCATTATCTTGTTCACTATTACATCAACCAGCAATCCTTTTTTTAGACGAACCCACCTCAGGTGTTGACCCCTTAGCTAGACGTGAATTTTGGCAGCGAATTAATCTTTTAGCAGCGCAAGGAGTGACTATTTTGATCACTACTCATTATATGGATGAGGCAGAATATTGTGATCGACTAGTTCTTATGTCGTTAGGTGAAATTCTTGCACAAGGCACACCAGCCCAGATACGTGCTATGGCTGTAACTGAAAAGATAACTCACCCTACCATGGAAGATGCCTTCATACATTTAATTGAATCTCACGAAAGTGACATTCGGAGAGCATTTTGAACAAACAGCGCTTAATAGGGCTTATTAAAAAAGAATTCATTCAAATTATACGCGATCCTTCAGCGATTGCTATTGCCTTTATTATGCCTGTCATTCTGCTCTTTATTTTTGGTTATGGTGTCTCACTAGATGCACACCATATCCCTATTGCAGTAGTTGAGGATCAGCATACTCACGAGAGTAGCGAATTTATTGCAGGTCTTAATCAGTCATCATATTTTTCTCCGCACTACTATACAACAATTGATGATGCTCAAAAAGCAATGATGAACCATGAAGTTAATGCCATACTTTGGATACGTGATGATTTTGCTAAGAACCTCTACCAGAACAAAGTAGCACCTATTTCCACTCTAATAAACGGTACTGATGCTAATAACGCCCGTCTTACAGAGGGCTATTTACAGGGAGTATGGCAGGTGTGGCTAACCCAATATGCAATGATTAATGCCAAACCATTCATTATTCCGGTATCAACACAATCACGAATTTGGTTTAATCCAGCATTAAAGAGTCGTGATTATCTTGTACCTGGATTAATTGCAGTTATCATGACCTTAATTGGTGCACTTTTAACCGCTTTAGTTGTAGCGCGTGAATGGGAAAGAGGTACCATGGAAGCTTTAATGGCGAGCCCTGTCAGTATCAGCGAAATCCTATTGGGTAAACTTATTCCCTATTTTATTATGGGTATGGGAGGAATGTTATTGTCTGTTGTGCTAGCAGTTACCTTATTTGATGTACCCTTAAGAGGTAGCCTAGTTTTATTACTACTATTCTCCGCACTATTTTTATTGGTTGCTTTAGGTATGGGTCTACTCATATCAAGTGTTGCTAAAAATCAATTTGTAGCTGGTCAAATCGCTATTATTGTTACTTTTTTGCCTGCATTTATTCTATCGGGCTTTGTGTTTGATATTCATTCGATGCCTGCTCCTATACAATTTATTACTCACATTGTTGCGGCACGTTATTACGTGACTATTTTACAGACTCTTTTTTTAGCAGGAGACATATGGCCCATTTTAATTAATAACGGTATTGCTCTTCTTATCATGGCTATCTTTTTTCTAGGATTAACGTGGCTGCGTTCGCGTAAGAGGTTGGATTAATGTTATTACGTATATGGGCGTTGGTAATTAAAGAGTTTCTATCTCTTGTACGTGATAAAAAAAGTCGATTTGTATTAATTGGGCCACCACTCATACAATTATTGGTTTTTGGTTATGCCTCAACATTTGATTTAAATCATATCCCTTATGCAGTGTTTAACGAAGATCAAGGATTTGCGTCAAGACAATTAATTGCTCGTTTTGAAGGGGCGCCGTCTTTTGAAAAAGTACATGTATTAACTCAAGAAAAAGAGCTTGCTCCTATTATAGACAAGCAGGAAGTATTGATGGTTATTCATATACCTAATGACTTCACCAAAAAACTAGTAGGTCATCAAAGTGCGTCTCTACAAATTATTATTGATGGACGTAATTCAAATACGGCTACGTTAGCACTCAATTATGCCAATAATATTGTATTAAACTTTAATCAGTATTGGGCAAGTACTTATCAATGGGGAGTTGTACCAAGTGACTTAATAGTGAGACCTTGGTTTAATCCAAACCTGCTTTCACGTTGGTTTATAGTACCCGGAATAGTGAGCTTACTAACTTTGGTTATTACCTTACTTGTCACCGGTCTATCTGTAGCAAGAGAAAGAGAACAAGGTACATTTGACCAATTACTGGTCACACCATTTAGCCCTACAGAAATTTTGATAGGAAAAGCTTTACCAGGACTCATTATTGGGGCGTTAGAAGGAGTTCTGATTGTTATTCTCGCTATTTATTGGTTTAAGGTTCCCTTTGTCGGTAGCATCATAGCGTTAGTGATAGGTCTTATTTTATTTTTACTTGCAGCCATCGGTATCGGTTTAATGATCTCCTCATTATCTCTTACTCAACAACAAGGACTGCTTGGTGTATTTCTATTTTTAGTTCCTTCTATTATTTTATCTGGCTTTGCTACACCTATTGCTAATATGCCATTACTGGTTCAACAATTAACACTAATTAATCCAATGCGATACTTTCTAATTATCGTTAGAGGTGTATTTTTGCAAGGAGACAAAGTCATTGATCTCTGGCCACAATTTTGGCCATTAGGATTAATTGCACTATGTACCATGGTTATCGCAACTTGGCTCTTTCGTCATCGTATGTAATCTCAATTGTTTATATTTCTATTTTTTCCCTAATCCCAGATTAAACATATCTTTCTGTTATTAGGATAAAAAATGGCTTTACTTTCTCCAATCCCTTATTTAAATGCCAGACGAGAATGGGATGAGCGTTATGGAGATAGTCTTTATCAAGTACAACAATGGCGTAAGATAGCTTATCTAGCCCTAGTTCTATGTGCAATTTGTGTTGCAGGAGTACTATGGCTTGCTAGTCAAAGTCATATCAAACCATACGTGATTGCACTTGATAAATTAGGCGCACCTATTGGTTATGCAAATCCTGTGTCAAATAACAGTGTTAATGACAGAATAATTGAAGCCAACGTAGCCAATTGGATATGGCAAGCGCGTAGTGTACTACCAGAAGTCACTGCGGAAAAAATGTTACTAGATCGCGTATATGCTCAAATAGGCGCTAATGCAGTGACTGAGCTTGATGAATGGTATAAGAAACATAGTCCCTTCAATCAAGATGGGATAACTGTTTCTCCCTCAATCATGAGTGTTCTACCAATCAGTAAAAATACCTGGCAGGTCACGTGGAATGAAAAATCTTATCATCATAATCAATTAATTAATGAAACACATTGGAAAGCAAATGTGATTGTCGGCTTATCACAGGCCTTAACAGACAAACCTAAAGTCATGCTCTATAACCCACTAGGTATCTATATTAGCCAATTTAATTGGACACAAATATTAATAAATTGAGGAAAATATAATGAACAACACCATACCCTTTATCTGCTTAATAACGATAGGATTAACTAATTGTATTTATACACCTAATGTGAGTGCAGAATCAATTAATAAGGATAATGGTGTTTTAAATATAGAATCTAAAGTATCCAACCAGGATAAAAATAGACTTTCACTTACAAAAACACTTGATAAAATTAATCAACAAAGAACAGAAGCAGGAGAACTACTCTATCCATATGGACATTCTCAACCCACTATAGAATGTGCTCCTCTACATGTCTGTGTCATTCATTTAATGGAAAATGAAAAGATTAGTAATCTTTCACTAGGCGACACAGTACGTTGGATTATACAAACCGGACAAGCAGGTCACCGTGCTGTGGTAATGATTAAACCAACAGAAGACAAACTAAATACTAATTTAGTTATTACTACCACATTAGGCAGAATCTATTATCTAAATTTAATATCAACTTCCAATCATTATCTTCCTATGGTTGGATTTTATGATCCCGATGAAATCATTCAACATGTATTAGATCAACAAGAAAAAATTACTGAACAAAAAAAAGAAGCCATAGCTACACTTCCCTCAGTTAATCCTCAGGATATAGATTTTAATTATTGGTGCGACGGAGCAGATCCGCTTCCTGAGAGAGTGTTTTCTTCTCTAGGAAAAGTATTTATTCAATTACCTAAAGAATGGATTGAAGGGAAAGCACCTGTCTTATTTATTGTAGAAAACGGTAAGGAAGTATTAACCAACTATGAAATAAATCATCATTATTATGTGGTTAATCATCTGTTTAAGGAAGCACATCTTGTTCTAGGAAGCGGAGACAATCAACAAATCATTACTATCCACTCTGGTAAACGTCCTTATTTTGGTAATTTATTTAATTAAAGGACAGTTATGTGGTCTTGGCTCATTAAAATCATAAAACACAATGATGATGAATTAGAAAAGGTAATCCCTGTAGCCGAAGATACAGGAAAACGATTATTACCAAGAACCAAATGGATACTATTAGGAATCGTTGGACTGTTAATTATCTTACTTACCATAGGGATTCTTACTGCAGGTCAACAACATACGTCTCAAGAGAACGCTTTTGACTATAACAACCCCTCTTCAATAGGGACGGCCACACCACCAAGCCCTCCTCCACTGATCATTCATCATGATATAAATAATACAGCCAATTTACACGATAAAGAAAATATAAATTCATCCTCAGCATTAACAAATAGTAATCCATCTGCATCTAATCTTAATCAACATCAAATATGGTTAAGAGATCATTATTACCAACGACAAGAATCTACAATAACGAATTACGAAAGAGCATTAAATGCTCCCTTGTTAGGTGAAGGAGTCAGTCATCCCAATTCATCATCAAATTTAAGTACAACAAATATTCCTCAATCTTCAGTCCACTTAATTAAACAAGACATATCAAATAAGGAAGATGAGTTTGCTGATCAATTATCAAAAAAAAGGGATGGTAGTACATCATCAAGTCAACTGATATCAGCAAAAGGGGAACACGAAATATTAGCAGGAAGTATTTTAAATGCTATTTTAATTACTGAAATCAATTCTGACCTACCAGGAGTCATAACAGCACAAATTAGTCAGAATGTCTTTGATTCACTCCATCCTGATCTAATACTTATTCCTCAAGGCACTAGATTGATTGGTCGTTATGACAACCGTATTTCATATGGACAACAAAGACTATTTATTGCCTGGAATAGCTTAATTTTTCCTGATGGTTCTTCATTTGACTTAAAGGGATTAACCGCTTCAGATAATAAAGGACAAGCGGGATTAAATGATCAAATAGATAATCACACAGGACGTATAGTTGGCAGTGCATTACTTATCTCTATGCTAGGAGTAGGAGCTCAATTATCACAGCCACAAAATAGCTCAATCTTAACTAGTCCCAATACAGGTCAACTTGCAGCTGGAGCGAGCGCCAATGAGCTAAATATGGTGGGAAGTCAACTATTACAAAAGAATCTTAACATCTCCCCAACCTTAATTATCCGAGCCGGTACAGAATTGACTGTAATGGCTAATCAAACACTGATATTACCTGTTTATAATCATGATTAGAAAAACTGCAGACACCAGTTATAATCCGCAACCCCAGCCACATGCACCAATCAATCTACCAAAAGATCTATTTTCACAGCAATTATGGCTAAAACTTCGTTATATCAGTCCAAAAAATAGATTAATTATTATTAAATTTGTCTATGAAGGTCTTAGCTCTTCACTTGTATTTCATTGGTACCATCGTCGTCAAAAACTAAATCGATATGAAACCTATATTGCTATTCGCCCTATTTTAGATAGGTCAGATAATTATTTTTTAAAAAAAGAATATAAAGAAATATCACTCGTAGAGTTTAAAACCAAGGATCCTATTATGATTTGCAAAAGTTGTTTACCCTTAAAACCATCTTCATCTATTAAGAATAGTTAGTTCATGTTGAGAACCTATTTTATAGATGGGGATAAGGGCGGAATAGGTAAAACATTTTTATGTCATTTACTAGTAGATTTTTATTTATACTCCAATCAAAATAATAATGAGAGTGAATATTGTTTGGTTTTATTTGATGCCGATTTAGTAAATAAAGACTTCTCTACCTACCCTATCCGTCGGCATGATGGAAAACTAATACCTTGCTTTGGTATAGATCTATCAATTATTGAGGGTTGGCAATTCTTAGAACGTAAATTACTGCGTTATATAAAAAACAATCAATCAGCAAGAGCAATCATTAATTGTCCTGGTAACTTACTTAACTATATCAAACAATGTGATTCACATGAGGTTGGAGCAATTATGACTCGAATTAATATGCTTCCTTTATGGATATTTAATAGAAGTCCCTTATGCTTATTAAATCTACAAGAACGTCAAAGACTTCTACCGCTTAATTATAAAAAGGGGGTAGCGATATTAAATTTATATTTTGGCAATCAAGTGGATTTTCTACACTGGAATTTATCTCAGTTTCGTAACACACACATTACAAAAGGAGAATGGATAGAAATAACTCTCCCTACTTTAAACCATGAAATTAGTGCCGAATTTAGTGGTATGCCAATAAAAAACTGGTTTGAGTACGGTTATAACGGCAAACAACCTAGTATGGGACTCAAACTGGCGTTCAACTGTTTTCTAAAACAAAGTTATAAGACATTGTCATTGATAGAGTCACTAGAGGTAATATGAGTATACGAGACGAAGTGTGGCAAGCCTTTCTTGGTAGAGCATTAACGCATGACGAGATGCATGATCAAGCAGTACTGTGTGACAGACTTCAACTTCAAGATAATGATCCTTTCTGGGGAATTATCGCTTTCTTTTACTTCCAAACTAGACAATTATATTTACAACAACAGGTTATACACAAAGAATTAATTGAAGAGATACATACTTTACACAATAAAAGTTTTAACAACAAAAACTGTACTCTGTGTCTATCAACAATCGAACAAAAACCTCTCTATAAGGAACATAACAACTTATCTAAATTTGTATTTAAGTTTGAGCATTATCTGCTGATACTGCTTATAGCACTAACTGTGATTAGTATAATATTTACTGTCACTAGACCATCGATGGATTCATTCACTCCTTCAAATCAAAATGAGTTAATTAACTGGGGGAATATAAATCCTAAAGCCAAAATAGCTCTACTAAATTGTAAATTTAGTAATCAAAGCCGAATCGTTGAGCAATTCCATCACCATATTTGTTATCCAGCTGGTGAAGGTATTGGTTATTATCTTAATAAATAACAGCTTGAAAAAAAGTAAATTTTTCTTATTCAATAAAATCCTAATATCTGTTTTATTGGGATCACTATGGTTAATAAAAGGTTGGGGAATTGTCTTTTCACCATTTATTATCATTGTGCTTAAACATGCTACTAAAAATCAACGGGTTTTCTTAGCATTAATTTACTTTGCCACTGGTTCTTATGGGTTAATTAACGCTTATCAACGTTTTTTTCATGATAATCACTATTTACTAGCTGTGCTGTGTTGGTTAGGCTGTTCAATAATATTAGCTATACCTTGGTTTTGGTACAGTAATACCAAACGTTTATTTATTATTCTTTTATTAGAAGCTATACCACCTTTTGGTATTATCGGTTGGCTTTCACCAATTCATGCTTTAGGTTTTTGGTATCCAGGTTCAGGAATACTAGGGCTTATACTAGGAATAATTACGTTCATCTTTCTGGATAAGTATTATTGGCAAGGCCTAATAGTTTGTCTGACTATCGGCTGTAGCCTTAACTTATTCACTCAACCCCCTACATCTCCAATAAATTGGCAAGGTATTAATACCGAGATTAAACCCAATGTAACTAGTTTAGATGCCACAGAATATATTATCCAGTCATTATCAACACTTAAACCCGTAAATAATACTTTAGTTATTTATCCTGAAACTATAATAAATAATTGGCAGCTGGGAACACGAATACTACTTGAACATAGCTTACAATTTGATGGAAATATATTATTAGGAGTAACCCTACAACATCAAGATGGCTATGAAGATGCAATTGTTATAGTTAATCATGGTGTTGCAGAACCCATCCCACTATTTTTTAGTGTATTACCTACTCCTTTATCAATGTGGAATCCCTTTTTAACATTAAGTTACCACGCACACTGGTGGCCAATTACAAGAGAAATTCAAGGTGTAAGAGTAAATGCAATTATTTGTTATGATCAACTTCTTGTATGGCCATGGTTAACCTTATTGTTTACACACCCACAAGTCATTCTAACGATTAGTAATGAATGGTGGTCAAATAACTCATCTATTCCCGATATACAGTTACGTTGTCGTCAAGCATGGTCTAGGCTGTTGGGTCGCCCAATTATTGAAGCGCGTAATACATTAAGAAACAATTAATTAATCACTATATTTATGACATGTGTCATAACAATATTAGGATAATTATCCCTACAAATTGAGTATAGCTATCCCTACCCTCATTCACAAATACTACCTACAATCATTTGAAATAGATCGTATAGGAAAATTTAAATGGATAACTTATCATTACACCGTTTAATCCCTATTCAATGGATTATTCGTGACCCACAGCAACCAAGAAAATATTTTGAAGAAAGTAGCATCAACGATTTATCAAATAACATTAAACAATTTGGCGTATTACAACCACTACTTGTACAACAAAATAGTTTAGAGAATTTTACACTTCTATGTGGCGAAAGAAGATTGATGGCTGCCCAACAAGCCGGTTTAAAAGAAGTTCCAGTTGTTATCTATCCTAAAACTAACTCATTGATCTTATCAAGATTAATTCAATATTCTGAGAATATTTTTAGAGAGGGGTTGACTCCTCTAGAGACAATTGATTTGATTGTAAAGATTACCAATGAAGGTGTTAGTACGGTTCAATTGGCACAAATATTAGGTAGGCGCCATGATTGGATACAGGGACATTTACTAGCAAATACCCCTCTTTATAGATCTTTATTTGAGAGCGGACGACTAAGAAGTGTTGCTGTATTACTTATCTTTAAGAGTTTGCCACCAAAAGCACAAAACAAACTACTGACTGAGTCAGGAGTCATTACATCAACCCTGTGTCAAAAAATAAGACAACACTTTAACCAATCAGAAAAACAAAGAGAATTACCAATACTCAGTCCCATTTCAGAAAATGAAAATATAGTTAAACAACCATTACCAGTTCGCTCTACGATTACTATCCCCTTCAATCCACTTTGGTTAAATAGCTTCAATAGTAAAAAAGAACTAATAAAAACCATTGAAAATTTATTAAACAAGCATCTTCTTAGCGAACTAAAACAAGCATGACAAATACTTTATGGAATGATTTATTTAATAGCTTAAATAAAGCAGACTTTAAACGTATCGAGAGATATTCATCCTTATCTCTCAATGATATCGAACAAGAAGCGCGCTTAATATGTTGGCAAATTGTTAAAGGGGATACGCTATTTGATCCATCACAAGGCAGTGTACAAGCGTTTATTATGGGTAAATTATGGGGATTATCTTATCGTAATCCAATCAGCCATTGTTCATTATCAACTGATAGTGAAGTAGAAGAAATAAATAAAGAAAATATAATTGACTATTTACAACATCACCAACAAGAATCTGTAAACGATCCTTTATCTCAATTAATTGAGGTAGAAGATAACCGACAACTTGAACTATATCAGCAGCATATTAGATTAACCACTCAAAATCTTTTAAATGACAAGGATAAAAATTTTTTTTCGTTGTCTTTGTCACTCAGTATCGCAGAACTATCAACACTATTTTCAATCACACCACGTGCTGTAAGATATAGGCAAGAAACACTTATTAAAAAAATTAATCACTTAAATAATAAAATAAAATCGACATTTTAAAAAATCGATATAATTAAGTTTTTAATTTTACATAGTCTTTCCATGAAAACCCTACAAGATATTGTCCCTTTATCAATACGTCAATTAGTAGCCCAAGTGCAACAGGGAGAAATCTCTCCACATGAGATTATCCAAGCTTACTATTCCGGTATCGAACATCTTGAACCAAAAATTCATGCATGGAAAATACTTGATCCTGATAATATAAAGAAACAACTGTCTTTTTTTGAATCAGATATAGACCTGCAGTCTTTACCACTAGCTGGTATTCCTATTGGTGTTAAAGATCTCATTAATACAAAAGATCTTCCTACTGCATATGGTTCTGCCATGTATGAGGGATATCAACCAAAAGAGGATGCGCAAGTCATCACGCGTTATCGGGAATTAGGTGGAATAATTCTTGGAAAAACAGTGACAACTGAATTTGCATTTTTAAATCCCGGCCCTACCATTAATCCTGCATCACTTAATATTGGCGTCACTGTCACTCCAGGTGGGTCATCTAGTGGTTCTGCTGCTGCTGTTGCTTGCGCTATGACGCCATTAGCCTTTGCAACACAAACTGCTGCTTCTATCACTCGACCGGCAGCATTTTGTGGTGTTGTGGGATATAAACCAACGTTTGGTACTCTTGATTTGACTGGTGTTAAACCGCTTAGCCCAAGTCTTGATACGCTTGGCATGATGGGACTACGTGTAGATGATGTTGCTTATGCTGTTGGAGCGCTAATTAATCAAGAATTAATGGACTTTTCAATTACACCACCTGTCATTGGGTTTATAGAAGAACCTCTGTGGGCTGATATTTCCTATGATGCTAAAAGAGTACTTGATCTTGCTAAACAAATACTCATAAAAAATGGCTTAACAGTTAAATCTATACACTTAAAAGAACTAGGGGAGCAACTTAATAGCGCGCAAGAAACTATTATGTATAGCGAAATGGCTCGCTCATTAGAAAGTGAATGGAGTCAAGCACGCGATCAAATAAGCCCTAAACTTGGACACTTTATAGAAAAAGGTAGGGCTATTCATCTAGATGAGCTTAAAAAAGCTTTTGAGCAACAACAATTAGGGCGCGAGACAATTAAACAACTGTTTAATGATGTAGATGTATTGATTGCGCCAAGTACATTAGGTGAAGCACCTGATGGTTTGGAGAGTACTGGTGACCCTGTCATGAGTCGTTTATGGACTTTATTAGGAAACCCCACTTGTCACTTACCAATTGGTTATAGTTTAAGAAAACTACCGTTAGGTCTTACTGTGATAGGTGATTTTAACAAAGATAAGCAATTGTTAAGCTATGCCCATTTATTAGAAAATCTATTTAGTGCTAGTTAATACGGTTAAAAATAATTATGTTTAATGACAAAAGCTCAGATCAAATTAGCGTTATTAGACTGTATCGCTATTTGTTTATTTCATTTGTTGTATTTTCTGTCTCTCTAGTAGGTATCCTATTATTAGATCACAACATGCTCACAATAGACTTAATTATTATGGTGTTGAGTAATGTTATTTATCTTTATTTTTTAGCTCAGTTAGCTACACTTTCTAAAAAAAATTCATTTTATTGGATTATCGCAGCAATTGTTTTTTTTCCATTTGGTGTAGCAATTACGTTTTTCAGAATGCGTTTAATTTGTATTTCAAATAAATGGATTAGCTAAGCTACTGTATACTGGATTAGTACTAAAATTCTGTAAGCCTGTCTCATTATGATTCAAAAAATATCATTAATATTTGTTTTTTTATTACTAACTTGGACGAAAAACGTCATGGCTGTTGAAGAACCTCATTATAGTGTTTTATACAAACAAGATAATTTTGAAGTTCGCGAATATCCACCTATGTTAATTGCGAAAACTATTATCAAAGGAGATATGAGTGAGGCATCAAGAAAAGGTTTTCAAATTATTGCTGATTATATTTTTGGTAATAATCAGTCTAGTAATACCGAGGAAACCACAAAAATAAGTATGACCGCTCCAGTATCAATTTCACCTGATGTGATTCAATCTATCCACACACCAGTAACTATTAAACCTACCTTAATAGCAGAGCATTTTGATAATGCGCAAATATGGCAGGTAAGTTTTGTAATGCCAAGCGAATACAACTTACAAACCATACCAAAACCTAATAATCCTTCCATTCAATTAATTGAACTGCCAACGCGTTACTTTGTAATAAATCGTTATTCTGGATTAAATACAAATGAAAAAATCACTGCCAAGATTGATGAGCTATCTAAATGGGCGCATGAGCATGCCTTTGTCGTTATAGGGGAAGCACAACTTGCACGCTATAATCCACCATGGACTCTCCCTATGTTTAGAAGAAATGAAATTTTCATAGAAATCAATAAACCAAATTAGTTGACTTCAAAAAGATAGTAAATAAGCTTTTTACAAAAGATTAAGTAAGAGGTGACAAAAAAAAGAGAACCAAGGAGACAGTTCTCTGAAACGGGAAGAGGGAGTAGACTTCCCGATTTGGCTTCCCGTGGTTAGATGAACTCACTATACTCCTAATAAATAAAATAATCATATTTATTTTTAATAATTAGTACGAAACCATACCATCCGTTTATATTGTGTTAGTAAGTATTTACCAAGGTAAATCTTCTCCGCTGTATGATTTAAATTGTCCTGTATCTTCTTTTTCTATATTAAAAAGAACAGACAGCATATCGTTGCATGCCTCTTCTGGTTCTCTACCAATACGATCACCATTAAATGGACGGGATAAACTGGATTTCACAGTACCTGGATGCAGAGCAATTAAAGCTGTATTTGGTTGAGTTCTTTTTAATTCTATCGCTGCTGTTTTTATGATCATATTTAGGGCAGCTTTAGATGCTCTATAACTATACCAACCACCTAAACGGTTATCACTAATACTACCAACTTTAGCTGATAAGGTAGCAAACACGCCACCCTCAACATCTAATAAATTAGAAAAATATTTAATTGTTAATGCAGGACCAATACTATTAATTAAAAACTGCTGAGAGAGTTGAACTTCATTTATATCTTTGAGTCTTTTTTCTGGTAACCAATCCTCATTATGAAGTATCCCGATTGTGTTTATAATTAACTGAAACAATTCTTTGGTTTTTAGAGTATCAAAAGCTTGCTGTATAGTTTCAGGAGAAAAATAATTGATAGAAGGGTCTGAATGTCGATTTAACCCTACTACTTCTTTGCATAGACTGTGTTTCTTTAATACATGCATAAAAGTACTACCAATCGTACCTGAAGAACCTATAATAAGTGCCCTGAAAGGTTTGGAAATTAATGGCATAAGCGTAATTTATTTATTTAAAATCAACTATATACTTTAACCCAATGATTACAAAAGAAGAAGACATATCGAGAATAATTGAAATGGCTTGGGAAGATAGAACGCCATTTGAAGCTATTGAAACTCAATATAGACTAAGTGAAAAAGAAGTTAAAGAGCTGATGCGCAAATCTCTTAAAGCCAAATCATATAAACTATGGCGTGAAAGAGTAACGGGACGAAAAACAAAGCATAAACAATTACGTTCAAGCGAAATCACACGTGCTTATTGCCCAACACAATACAAACAAAAATAAATCTAAACTAACCAGTTCATCATGCTGTCTTATTAAAGTATAGTACGTTTTTCATTTTATCAACCATGGCAAAAGGTATATCTAAATGAATATTAAACAATCGTTTTTTAAATTTATAGCAGGTCTTTTTATTACAGGTATTGTTTTAAGCGCATCAGCTCAATCTATCACCGTGAGTCTTAACGGCACTCAAGAAGTACCAGCAGTTAATACTCCTGCTTCAGGTACAGCAGAAATCACAGTAAATGGGGATGGATCTATATCAGGAAAGATTGTAACTAAAAACATTAACGGCACCATGGCCCATGTTCACGAAGCTGCTACAGGTCAAAATGGTCCAGTAATTATCAAATTGTCTAAAGTTAATAAAGATACATGGGCTATTCCATCAGGAACTAAACTCAATGAAGAACAAATGAAAAGCTTAAAAGAGGGTCACCTTTACGTCAATGTTCATAGCGCCGAACACAAATCAGGCGAAATTAGAGGACAATTGTTACCATAAAGACAACTAAGCCAGGTATATTACTGCGTTTATCAAACGAAATATATGCCTGGTAGTTTACCCTACTCTCCTTTCTTGACTGATAACCATATAATCGATCACCTGCGTATAGCCTATCAACCAGTCAATATCTTTTTTATTAAAATATTAGTAGAATCAGTTGATAAATATCATTTAGTTAGTGATATTGTGCATACTCTTAGTCATAACAAAATAATTATCGTTTATAATTTAGTAATAATATAAAACATATAATAATTTAATAATTATTCAATAAAAAAAGTAGTAATTGAAAAATAATTATTTGATAAAGAGGGTGTGTAATGAAAGATGCTTGTATCAATCATGATCTGCTACTTAATACATTTCCAATTGCGGCTATTTTATGTAACGAACATGGTGATATTCTTTGCATTAACAAGGCATTTATTCACTTTTTCAGCGTTAATATCAATACTTTTAAAAACATCAATCAGCTGTCTCAAGTCCTCTTCCCTGAATCCAAACTACACAAAACACAATATGCTGAATTCTTACAACAACAATTAATCTCGTCAAACAATCAATCCGTCTCATTCGATGTGGAGATGACATCTAAAGACAATCGCATTCATACAGTACAAATTACTACAGAAACGTTAGTCGATGATGAGTCTATATATAAAATAATCTTCTTTAATAATATTACTGACTATCAAATTACAAAAGTAAAACTTGAAAAAATAACCAAACTTTATAAGGCAATTAGTCATATAAACCAAGCGATAGTTAAAGTAGAAAGCGAAGAAACACTATTCCCACTAGTATGCAAGATGGCTGTGGATTATGGGGGTATGGCGCTGGCCACTGTTAGAAAACTTAATCCTTCAAATAATCGTTTAGAAACCTTTACAAATTATGGTCAAGGCTCAGATTTTTTTCAACATGTGATTATGTCCATAGATAAGAATATTCCCGAAGGAAAAGGACCAGCGGGAATCGCGTGGCGTGAAAATAAAATGGTTATTGTTAAGGACTATCAACACAGCGAATTAACAAGACCCTGGCATAAACAGGCAAAAATATATGGTTGGGGATGTAGCGGTACGTTTCCAATACAAAAGTCTAATAAGCCTTACGCAATTATTGCCGTTTATCATAAAGATAAAGATGCATTTGATTCGGAAATAGTCGAGTTATTAAATGAAATGACACGAGATATTTCATTTGCTCTCGATAGTTATGATCGCGAAAAAGAAAAAGAAAAAATTCGTGATGAATTACTGGCAAGTGAATTACATTTTAAAGCATATTTTGATAGAGCGATGGTTGGTATGGCTGCTATGTCAGCGGTTAATGGAAAGCTTATCGAAGTCAATGATGCGCTATGTAAAATGCTTGGCTACTCTGCAGATGAACTTACTAAGATGTCTTGGGCTGAAATCACCCATCCTGATGATATTGAAATGAGCATTTCTCCTTTAAATCAAGTAATAAGAGGTGAAATTACAGAGTTTGAACTAAATAAAAGATATATAAAGAAAGATGGGGAAATTATATATGCACATATAGCTAGCCGTGGAGTATACGATCTAAAGGGCAGAATTGATTATCTGGTTACCATCATCTCCGACATCACTGAAATTAGAAACAATAAAACACAAATAGAACATTTGATTAATCATGACCCTCTTACTGGTTTAGCTAACAGATCCTCACTCAATGAATATATAGAAGCATCTGTCCTTCGTTCAAATAAATATGGGCAAAATATAGCTATCTGTTTTATTGATATAGACAAATTTAAACATATCACAGATATTTTTGGACGTGTAATTGGTGATTTATTATTAGTCGAATTTGCTAAAAGAGTTAATCATGCAACGCGCTCAATTGATACGTTAGCTCGTTTAGGTGGAGATGAGTTTGTTTTACTGTTAAACGTAATTTCAGGTAAGGATCAATGTACACGAATATTAGAAAAAATTAGAGAATCAATAAAATTACCTTTTTATATTGAAGGAAATGAAATAAGAATTACAGTCAGTATTGGCGTTGCCATATATCCAGATAATGTTACAAATGGTTTGGGATTATTGCGTCGTGCAGATCAAGCTATGTATACAGCAAAACAACAGGGAAGAAATAGAACACATTTTTATGATGCTAAAAATGATTATGCAGTTGAGGCTAGATCTGAACTATTATCAAAAATAGAAATAGCACTCATAAATAACGAACTTGAATTATATTATCAACCGGTAATCAACATGACCACAGGTGACTTATTTGGAGTTGAAGCGCTCATAAGATGGAACGATCCACAGCGTGGCTTACTCTTGCCAAGTGAATTCGTACCATTTATTGAAAACACTGATTTTGAATTTACTCTAACACAATGGGTAGTTAATCAGGTTTCGCAACAAATTGGTCGTTGGCATAAAATTGGATTAAATTTATCAGTCAGTATTAACTTACCCGCCCGTTGTCATCACTCAGAAGAACTTGTAAAAACAATTAAAGAATTACTCCATAAGCAAAAAAAATATAATCTCAAACCCATAAGACTTGAGATATTAGAAACCGCGACACTGGGAGATTTACCTTCAGCTATTCAAAGAATGAACCAATGTGTAGAAGAAGGAGTAAAGTTTTCAATTGATGATTTTGGTACGGGCTACTCATCCCTATCTTATTTAAGACAACTTCCCGCTGATGTCATTAAAATTGACCGATCTTTTGTTTCTGATATGTTATCAAACCAAAGTGACTACTCGCTGGTAAAGGGAATAGTGAATCTTGCCGAAGCATTTAATAAACTAGTAGTAGCAGAAGGTGTTGAGTCTGTTGAACATGGTCAACAATTAATAGAAATGGGCTGTCATTTTGGTCAAGGATATGCAATTGCAAAACCCATGAAAAGTGATCAAATAGAAACCTGGATTAATCATTATGAATTACCTCAAAAGTGGCAAATTCATTAAAATATTTTTTTATAAGAAAAACTTCCGCAATTTCAAAAAGCAATAAGTTAAACTTATTATTATTTATAAAATACAAAAACATCTTCCACATAAAGTATTTGATATACTTTAAGAATAATATAATTAATATTTAATGTACTATTTATTTACTTTCTTTTTTAATAAATTACACAGAACATCGGGATTACTTTAAAACACTAAAAAATAACCTTGCCATTCATAATATAAATTGATACTAAATAATTTTCCTAACACACAACAAACGTTCTCTAAAAAAAGTAATTATTGGATCCTAACCTGGTTCGCGTTCTTTTTAACTATAGTATTTACAATACTCACGGTCACAGAGTTTAAACAATATACTGAGAAAAAAGCGTTTGATTATTTCGAAAACCAGTCAAATGTAATTTTGATAAAAATTACTAACCGTTTTAATTTATATCAAGAAGCACTATTTGGTGCAGGGGCATTATTTAATACCTCAAATTTAGTAACCAGAGAACGTTTTAAACAATACGTTGATGACCTTCAACTACAAAAATTTTATCCAGGTATTCAAGGAGTTGGATTTTCGCTAATTATCCCCGCAAATAAATTACAACAACATATTTCATCAGTGAGAAATGAAGGTTTTCCAAATTACCAAATAAAACCAGAATTCAAGAGACCTCTATATACCTCAATCATTTATCTCGAACCATTCGATTGGCGAAATCAACGTGCATTTGGCTATGACATGTATTCAGAAAAAATACGTCACGAAGCAATGGATAGATCAAGAGACATTGGTTTACCGGTTATGTCTGGAAAAGTTACTCTAGTACAGGAAACCAAACAAAAAACACAATATGGTTTTCTAATTTATCTTCCTATTTATAGACCAAACATACCTCATATATCAGAAGATGAAAAAGAAAAAAATATTATTGGCTGGGTATACTCCCCTTTTCGTATTGATGACTTCATAAATGGAATTTCAGAGTTAAAGCAAGAAGATGTAAATTTTAAAATTTATGATGGTTTAGAAAATACACCAAACACAATTTTATATGATGGTGAGAAAACAAGTCCTACAAATTCGCTTAATGTAAATTTTTCTGTGGTTAAGCATATCAATGTAGCACATCATGATTGGACAATTTATTTCACACCTTCTGCATCTATCAATAATCGGTTTGATTTTATTTTACCTTACAAATATGGCGGCTTTGTTTTTTTGATTGGATCATTACTAACAATCATTATCGGTATTTTAGCTAAAGGTATAAAACAAAAAATTGATCGCGAAAATGAAAATAGAATCGCTGCAGTAGCTTTTGAATCTCAAGAGGCCATGATCGTTACTGACGCAAATAAAAATATCTTAAAAGTAAATAAAGCCTTTTCAGATGTTACAGGCTATAGTAGTTTTGAAGTGCTTGGAAAAAATCCAAATATATTAAGATCAGGTCTACACGATAAAGATTTTTATGAAAATATGTGGCGTCAAGTCTCTACCTTAGATTCTTGGACTGGTGAATTATGGAATCGTCGTAAAAACGGTGAACTATACCCAGGTCAACTTACTATCACGGCAGTAAAAGACTCTAGTGGAGTAGTATTAAACTACATTGGTAGTTTTTTAGATATCTCAGTCCGTAAACAAGCTGAAGAGCAAATTCAACGTCTTGCCTATTATGACTCACTAACGGGTCTAGCTAATCGCCGTCTTTTTCAGGATCGACTCGAGCAAGAAATGAAAAGAGCAATACGTAATAAAACCACACTGGCTTTATTACTAATTGATCTTGATAAGTTCAAAGACGTCAATGACAGTTTAGGTCATGCCAAGGGGGACCTATTACTTATTGAAACAACGCGACGAATAAAAGCATTGATCAGAGACTCAGATACCTTTGCAAGATTAGGAGGTGATGAATTTACCATTATTCTTCCAGGCAATGATTCACTTATCAATATTAACAGGGTTATTGAGGATATTCTTAATGAAATTAGTAAACCCTTTGATTTGAAAGATGGTCATGTTGGATATATTTCTTGTAGTATTGGAGTTACATTATTTCCTAATGATGCAAAAACTGTTGATGATCTTCTAAAGAATGCAGATCAAGCTATGTATGCAGTAAAAGCAACAGGTAGAAATGGCTTTAGTTTTTTTACACTAGAAATGCAAAAAACCGTACAAAATAAAATCAAAATTGCCAATGAGCTACGTGAGGCTGTACGACTACATCAATTAGAAATCTATTACCAACCTATTATTGACCTATCAACTAATGAATTAGTTAAAGCAGAAGCCTTAATACGATGGAATCATCCTAAAAAAGGACTCGTTTTTCCTAATAAGTTCATACCTGTAGCAGAAGAAAGTGGTTTAATTGTTGAAATTGGCGATTGGGTATTTGTAGAAGCCATTAAAATGGCGCAGCGAATTCAACAATCAACTAATAAGTTAATCCCTATTAGTGTTAATAAATCAGCAATTCAGTTTAATAGACTAACAGATCAACATTGGCTTAATTTTTTAGACTCTTCAGGTCTACCAAGAGGAGCAATTATCGTTGAAATTACTGAAAGCTCCTTAATTACCGATTCTGAGAATGTGAAAAAACAACTTATGCTGTTTAAGGAGTTAGGTATTGAAGTATCTATAGATGATTTTGGGACAGGATTTTCTGCTTTATCCTATTTGAATAAATTTCATATCGATTATATAAAAATAGATCAATCATTCATAAAAAACATAAACGAAAATCAATCAAACAGAGCACTAACAGAAGCTATTATCAGTATGGCTCATAAAATAGGAATTAAAACTATCGCAGAAGGTGTAGAAACCAATGAACAACAGAATTTACTTAAATCCTTTGGATGTGACTATGCTCAAGGATTTTTATATTCTAAAGCCGTTAGTGCCAATGAATTTGAATCATTAATACGAAAAGCAAGTTTTAATTGAACCTGTTCATCTAATTTCATTATGTGGAATTAATTAATATTCCTTCTTTCTAGTAAATGAAGTAATAAAGTCATAACAAAAATTAGGGTCTTTCGCTAAGTCGAATAATGACACTGTCTCATCAATACTCATTTGATCAATTGTTAGTGATTCTGTCGTATAGTGCATTACCATACCCCAATCACGAAAAGCTCTATTAGTAACCGGAGACTCAAGAATTATTTTACAGTCAATATGTCTAGGATCACTTTTAATACGATCATATAAAGCTAAGACTTGTTGACGCTGCCCTTCAATTAGTTGCATAAACTCACCCTCTCTATAGAGCAAACAACCTGAAATACCTGAGTCAAGATTGTTATTAATAGTTTGTTTTTGCAGTGTCATAAGTTCTGTTTTTGTCATGGTTTGAGACGCTTTGCTCACATATATCAAGGCATACAGTAACAAAGTGGTCTCAGCGCTCGTAGTAATTAATAGTTGATTGGAAACCACCTTTGTAAAATCATTAATCATTAGTGGTTTATGAAAAAAATATCCTTGAATAAAATCACAACCATATGCACATAATCGTAATCTTTGATTACCTGTCTCAACACCCTCTGCAATCAGTTTCAAATCAAGCGAATGTCCAAGACCAATAATAGCGCGAATGATCGATCTTGATTCGTCACTGTTGTCCAGTTCTTCAATAAAAATACGGTCAATTTTTAAAACCGAAATAGGTAGACGGGTTAATTGTGCAAGTGATGAGTTTCCTGTACCAAAATCATCAATAGCTATACGTAACCCTAATGCTGAAAGCTGTCTTAATACTAAAATATTGTTCTCGATATCAGTCATTAACGAGGTTTCAGTAATTTCAAGTAAAATGCGATTTGGATTTGCATCAAACTCATGAATTATGGACGAAAACTCGTCTACCAACGTGACGTCACTTAATTGACGAACAGATAAATTCACTGAAACGGTGGGGGCTTTATCGCCCCATTTGATACGCCATTCTTTTTCAGCTTGGCATGCTGCACGAAATACCCAAATACCAATTTCTAGAATAATACGACTAGATTCTGCAATAGGAATAAACTGTGACGGTGTAATCTCTTCTCCAAGAAGATGCCAACGTAATAATAATTCTGCGCTGACAATGCGACCCGACTCAGACTCTACAATAGGCTGAAAACGAATAGACAATTCATTATTCTCTATAGCCAATCTTAGCCCATTGATTATTTCAAGACGTTTTTGTGCAAGTTTTTGTAAGTTTTCATTAAAAAACGCCCAACTGTCTCTCCCTTTTTCTTTAACTGAATACATGGCAGTATCTGCTTGACGTAATAGTTCGTCAGCATTCTGTGTATTACAGTTACCTAATGCAATACCTATACTTGCACTGAGAAATAATACTCTTCCCTCTGTCTCAATAGGCCTTCTTAATACTGTATTAATTCGTTCAGCAAGTGCTGATAATGATGAGGGTTGATCGACCTGTTCAAAAAGAATAACAAATTCATCACCTGATAATCGAGCTACAGTATCACTGGGTCTAACCTGTTCAGCCAATCTATTCGAAATTATTTTGAGTACTTCATCACCGGTTTCATGACCATATAAATCATTAATTGGCTTGAATCCATCAAGATCAATAAAGAGTATAGCTACTAAACTTCCATTTTTCTGAGAGTACTTTAATGCATTTGTTAATCTTTCTTGGATAAATATTCGATTAGGTAATCCAGTGAGCGGGTCGTGCATAGCACGTTGAATTAATTCTTGTTCGATTTTTTTTCTTTCTTCAATATCACGTAAGGAACAGGCAAGATAATCATAAATTTCGTTTTTAATTCTACTTACATTAATTTCTACCTCACGTTTTATATTGTCTTTTGTTTTTACTTTTATTGTTAATCTCTCAGAGGTCTTGCTCAAAATATTATCTAACAACGAATTTTGATGAGTTGATTCAAAAAATAAATCTTGTATTTCTTCAGGGATAACGTCTTCTAAAGACTTGCCAATTATTTCTGTAACTGAGTAGCCTAATAATTTTTCGACTTGTTGGTTCGCCATCTTTATAATCTTATCTGAATTGCAAACGATTATTGCATCTGGTGTAGTATCGAAAATGGAGTTCAGCCGAGATTCATTTTCCTTTAGTTCAGCTTCAATCTTTTTTTGGTTTGTAATATCACGGGCAATTTTTGATGCACCTACTATCTTTCCTTGTTCATCAAAAATTGGAGATATAGTTACAGATACGTTGATATAACGGCCATCTTTTCTTTTTCTAATCGTCTCAAAATGTGAGATTCTCTCACCCAATGAGATCTTTGATAAGATTTCTTGCTCTTCGTATTGACGTTCCTTTGGAATTAGGACCATCGTTGAACAACCAATTATGTCTTCTGCTCGATAACCAAATATTTTTTCAGCGCCAGGGTTCCAAGTGGTTATTTTCCCATCTAATGTTTTGGAGATAATAGCGTCATCAGATGATGAAACTATAGCTTCAAAAAAACCGGAACTATAATTTTTATTAGTAGAAATAGCGTTAGTCAACTAATACTCCATTTTAAAAATAATTATCTATAATTAGATTAACATTTGTAATTATAGTTATTTTTTAAAAAAGTTATCTCTTTATATTGGTTTTATAAGCGGTTACTTATCGATTAAAACACAATAGTCACCCAATTGATTAGGTTCCTTACTTTTTTGACAAATAACGACTTGAGTAAGTTAATAAAAGGATAGTTCTATCTTTTTATGCTAATTTGAAATACAAACACATTTCAAAAAGCGAGTTATGTAAATTATGAGGTCTGCTTGGAACAGTCAATTCAATCCCTAGTCTCAGGAACTATCAACGACTAAATGGCCCTAGCTATGGCCTAGGGGTGTACTATTTAATAACCAAACACTTATTTATTCGGACTGAAGTTTCTCAACAAAACCACAAAACGGAATACAAGTGTGATGAGTCTAACGATAAGAAGCTTATCAGTTATTATGTTACTTCGATTTACTGAAAATTCTAGTGGATTATCTGTCAAAACATACACTACCGTAAGCAGGATTCAACATTTCCACCAAGCTTAGAATCAAGCAAAATCATGCGGAGTAAGCGCATTTTACCCACATTTCCTCTGCTAAAATCCAGTTTCCTTTATAATTTCAAGCCTTGGTCTGGTAGCTCAGTTGGTAGAACAGAGGATTGAAAAGCTAGGATAAGGGACTAAAACAGTTCTGCACATTAGGTCTAATTATAGAAAGACTTACTGCCCGCCAAATACTGAATTTATTGGCTTTCAGCAGTTTCACATTTTTCCGAAATGACATCGACAGCATTTAGTTGTCAAATTATTTTGCGCTCAATTAGAAACAATACACCGCATCATGATCACCAACATTGATTAAAACAATTTCTATTTCGGTGATGATCATTTCTATGACGATGCGATATTTTAAGTTTAATAACAATACTTTGTAAGCCATCTAATTTTTCGGGCAAACCATATAACCGAAGTGATGGATGGTGTGGGTTGAGTTCTAGTAACTCTAATGTTTTGGCATATTGAGTTTCTACATCATGGTGAAGCTTTGAGAATTTCGCGGCACGCTTATTATATTGCTCGGTAAAGAAAAGCTGCCAAGTCATTGTGCAGATTTATTTATTTGCTTTAAACGCTTGATATGCTGAGCAACGGTCTCCTTAACAAATTTGCCGCTAGCTAATATTTTAAAAAACTTTAGACAAATATCCATCATTCAAACCAAAACTTGTTTGTGTAATTTGATAGTTGAGAAATAAAGATTAAGAAATCTGTTGATAATCATTAAGATAATAGATATTTTCTTATAGAAATAAAAATATAAGAAAAAGTAATGGTATGGATCAAAACTAATTGCGCTACTGCAACATAATCCAAACACAATTTCTTTATATTGAGTAGGTAATTACAACCCCCTGTAATTATTTTTAAGGACACATTGATTGTGTTCTTTTTTTATATTAATTCTAAAAACTTATAGCGTTTATTTTGAATATGTGTTCAAATAGTAAACATAATAATTAAATTAGTTAGATTGTTTTTCACGGGAAGACTTCATGTCTTCCTTTTTTATTTATTTCAAGTGAAAAGAACCACTTCAAGCTAAATATTATTAACTATTTAAGTTGAGCAGGAAACAAAAAAACATAAAGCTCCGGTGATTTATACTTACAGTAATTCGACAATGTTTGCTGGCCGGGTGAATGGTTCGAATATGAGTCTGCCACCTTCACGGTGGATCAGTACACGGTGCGACTGCAACTCGAACTCAACGGGTATGCGCACTTCCTGCCTGCAGTTGTTGCGAAATAGCTTGGCTATTTCGGGCTAGATGGTGTTGATAAAATAGTCATAGTATTCCCCACCCCCCGAAAAATGTATATGTAGATTGCGTATACCAAATTATGCCCTGTCAATTGAGCTGTGGTCGCCTCAAATAACGGTAAATTAAGCACGCTACCGACAGCTGATGGGCCTTAAGGCACTCACATCAAGTACGGGAAAGCTGCCTATGCCCATCAAGACGCAATTAGCCTCTTGGTAAATACATGTACTGGAATTCTACAGGGTAGCGACTTCAAACAAGTGCTGGTGCGCTTCCCCTTTGAAGAAACTCTTTACCGACTGAGCCAGTCGTCTTACGAAGATCACTTTTTCTCTCGGGTATACTTATTAATTTTATAAGTTTTTGATTTATTTAATGCTTCATTAAAAAATCATTTAAAAACAATGAGTTATTAATCTATTTGGAGAATTATAAGATATTTTGGAATGAAGTGAAAAAGGTAGGAAAATAGAAGATGATGGAGGTAAGCTCTACAAAAAAAATAATATAAGCCATTGTTTTTAAAACATAATATTTATTTTAAAAAATAACTTGCCCCCAAACTTGCCCCTATAAAATGAACTTGAAAAATAGGTGCTCATTTAGCTCACTTAATATTCTTTCTGCCTCGATTTGAACAAGTTTTCTTACTCTGCTTCCTTTCACTTGCGGCTAAGACTGTACTTCAACACTATGTGTCAGAAACTACATATTATTTACCCAAACTTAGAACTGTAATCCTTTTTTGGAGTTAATTCGTTAGTAAACGCAAATATTATATGTGTATTAAAATACTTGATGTCTCTGTTATAACAATGTTTAACAGGTACTAATAGATTGATTAAAACAATATCGCAATAAGTTGACCATTAGCCCTACATGGGCAATTCAGTACTTTCATTTCTACCCAATGTAGGATAAAACTGTATGATCAATTCCAGCGAAGTCAAAATGTGAAACCTCTCGCATACCCATCTTGCGATGTGCGCGCAGAGATGATTCATTATCACTGCGAATAAACAATACTCCCTCACGCCCTGGAAGCAAACATCGTAATCGTGTATACATTTCCTGCGCGAGACCCTTGCCACGCTCACTTGCCGCAATACAGATTGGACCATAGGCATAAGCATCATGAGTACGCTCAGGATACGCTTCAAGCATCGACTGAAGTATTGGAATATCTTTACACATTTCTACCGTAGAACTGAGTAAAAACCCAATCACCAACCCATTTTGTCTTGCCACTATCTGTGGTAGCGCTTCCATCATTAAAATCAATTGTGGATGCGGAATGAAGGCAGACAAACTTCCACCATTCGAAAAATGATTAACGCTTTGTAGAGCCAAAATGCCATTCAAATCATGTTCTGTCGCAACATCTATTTTCACACCAATATTTTTGTCGATACTCATATGAGTGAAATGACCTTTGTTAATTTAGATCTAAATAATACAATGAATCATTTACTCTATTATTCTGCTAATACATATTCGATTACTAAAAAAAAGGATTGTAAAACTGGGGTGGCCTCACTCTCTCTTCACTCAATTCTCTTGTCCATAACCTGTAATTGTAAAATGATTATTGTGAAAAAAGTCGTAGATTGGAGCATATGGTATTTCAAACGATAGCTTAATTTGCATTTTCAAGTAATTTCATCTTTATCGAGCCTATTGTAAAACGTATAAGTTTTGATACAATACTGGAAGAGAAAAATTTATGAATGAAAAGCCAATTGACTGGAGAGGTTCATCGCTTCGAGATATTAAGAATAATGATATTTTCACGCCCAGTGCACGCAAAGAAGCCGGTCATCAACTTAGCCAAGTCCAGGTTGGGCTTGAGCTTGATGACTGGAAGCCATTCGATATTGTCGGTCCGGGTACTAAAGAAATCCGTATCAATCTGGGTGACGGTTGGTTTCGTGTAATGTATGTAGCTAAGTTTCCTGAAGCAGTTTATGTATTACACTGCTTTAAAAAGAAAACCACATCAACCAGCAATCATGATAAAGAAATTACTGCCACAAGATACAAGGCACTAATACAGGAAAGGAGTAAAAAATGAAAAATACCAAGTCCGTACACATCACCCCTGTTGGTGGAAACGTATTTCTTGATTTAGGATTCGAGCCAAAAGAGGCGGCTTTACTAAAAGCAAATTCAGATCGCATCATTTCTGAAAAGCTGGCCATCAAAGATTCTTTAATGACAGAGCTGTCAGTTTGGATTGATACAAAAAAACTAAAACAAGCAGAAGCTGCAGAAATCCTCGGTGTAACACGTCCGCGAGTTTCAGACGTAATAAATAAGAAGGCCTTTAAGTTTACTATTGATGCATTAGTAGACATGCTGGCAAGAACAGGTAAGCACGTTCATTTGTCTGTTCATTAGATTTTTGCCAAAATTTGAGCATCTAAATAGTTATTACATCAGCATTGGTAAGATGCAAATACGTCTACAGCATACTTACCAACGTAAGCTGATGTTGGCTAGACGTCTAGCAGGACTTGCTCTTTCAGCCATATGGTATCTTGGTAAAACGGAAGTAACACCTACTCTAATCGAGAAAATTAGCCACAAACTAGGTGCAAAAGAATTTGAAATCCTTAAATCAGCGACCTCATCAATGCCAGCTTGGATGAGCGACGCCATCTTCCGTAACGAATAGAAGATGACTCACGCCTTAATCCTTATTGATGTTGCGGGTAGAGAATACCAATAAGCACTTAGTCGATAGTAGCCAATCCTTTCAAGACAAGACAGCCAAACAACATTGTCTGTGACTTACTAGCCCCGATACTTAAGCAGCAGTAATTACTTTCAGAAACTTAGAAAAGGTTTATTGTAGATTGACATGTATCCCCAGAAAATAAAACCCATACGTACATCTATTGACGCAGAGGTAACTAATCGTATTGACTACAGCAATATACTTATTTTTTGTCAAACGTCTATAATCTAACGCCACGACCCAACCACCTCTAGCCACATTAAATGAGTAACATCATCAAAACATAGGCTATTACTTTCATTCTCAAAAGCGAGTCACTCATAAATATCTTAAAAAGATATTCTTTGAACAGAATCTATGATAGCGTGGTAGAAAACATATTGTTTTCCAACTTGTATTCAATTACGAAGCGCAACACCGTCTAAAAACTCTTGTAGCACCTGATGTGGCGTTTTAAAGCCAAGTCTTTTTCTAGATCGATGATTTAAGCGGTGTTCAATCATTTCTAATTCTTCGTTCGTGACTGTTGATAAGGGTCTCTTTTTGGGTATGTATTGCCTAAGTAAACCGTTCAAGTTCTCGTTACTGCCTCTTTGCCAACTACTAAAGGGATCGGCAAAGTATGTGGTACTTCCCAAGGCTTCGTCAATTCTTGCATGGTCCGAAAATTCTCTACCATTACAAAAGTTATAGTTTTTATCAGTACTTAACTTCTGGACAACGTTCCATAACGATGAATCGGCACTAAAAGTAATCTATTTAGCGATTTCTCAAGCATCGAAAAAGTGGACCATGCCAATTCAACATTGGCGTATGGCATTAAATAGATTTATGATTGAGTTTAGTGAGCGTATTGAAAAACATGCTTGCTAATTTAACCCGTGGTATTTACACAGAATCTTTTACAGGGTCCCACAAACCCCGGGAATTCTAATAGCACTAATAAAACCATATCATTTTCAAAGAGCTAGAAATAAAAAAGTTTATAGAGGTTGTTTAAGTTGCAACAAGATTTTTGTTTTGATTTAATAAATATGTAAGTAACTCTTCAACAGATTGAATTTTATTTCCAAACGGTAATGCTTCTGATCCTCGAAAAAACAAACCCTTTTTTAAATCGCCCTTTAATGCGGCTGTAAGATGTACATCAATACAAAATTGACCGGTTTTAGCATTTCCATCCCTTAGACCACAACGAATTAAACAATTTAAGCCAGCCGCACACTTACGTCCTTCACTTCTTGCACGAGACTGTAATTTAACTACTCGCTCTAAATATTTTTTTAACCATGGAGTCATAACTCCTCTTGCAGGTAATCCTGCAACACTCATAAAAGTAGTGATTTGATCAACAGATGCATTGGCTAATACCATTTTAAAGTTTTCATGTGCATCACACTCTTCAGTAACTGCAAATGGTGTACCGATCTGTACAGCCTGCGCGCCAAAAGATATTAAATTATTTATTTTCTGATAAGAATTAATCCCTCCCGCAGGTATAAGAGGAATAGTCTTTTCAGTAATTCCTAGTTCTTTAAATAATTGAAAAGTTTCAGATATGACAGTTTTAAAATCAAATCGAGTATCAAGTAATTGCGATCGATCAGCAGCGCCCAAATGGCCACCTGCATATTTAGGATGTTCAATCACTATAGCATCTGGTAAACGATTCTTTCTTAACCATTTTTTTAAAACTAAAGAGATTCCTCTCGAATCAGATAAAATTGGAATGAGTGCCACATGAGGAAAATCTTGTGTCATATCAGGTAAATCAAGCGGTAATCCTGCACCCATTACAATTGCATCTGCACCACTTTCACAAGCTTGTCTCACTAATGCCGCATGGTCTGTTACAGCTTTCATAACATTAACTGCAATCATCCCATTTTTATTTGATAACTTAATTGCTTCTTTAATTTCTCTATCTAGTGCAATTAAATTCATTTTATTTAAAATACTATTATCTTTACATCCGCTCATCTCCAAGTCGGGATGATGGTGTCGCAAATCAATACTTGCAATAGTACCTATAGCACCATATTTAGCAACAGTACCCGCTAAACGGTGTGCAGAAATTCCTATTCCCATTCCCCCTTGTACAATAGGTAATAATTTTTTATCTTTAAACTTAAATATTGGTAATGTGGTATGAATCATGATAATTTCTAATAGTTATGAAACCTTACTAGGCTATAACAATTTACCCATTAACATATTGATTATGATCAATTTTTATCAAAATTCATGTCTTTATAATTAACAGAGCCCCTTGCAAGAGGGTTCCCTTAAGGCTGAACTTTCAAAAATAATTAAGTTATGTAAATTGGAGCGTTAACTATGATGTCTTGAAAGAATCTCAAATAACAAAGTTTTACCGAAGCCCTGCTTGTTGAGCATCATGCACTAACTGAACTAGATGGTGTGCATAAGCTCATTGATTAATCTCATATTGAAACCATACTCTCAGGTATTCACAATAAAGCGAGTGGAGAGCAAGCATAGCCGCCATTGTTAATGTTCAGAGTAGTGATACTACAATCATGGTGTAAGCTCAGTGATCCGCAACTAGACAAGTAGGTAGCACGTGATTTGTTGTTTCGTCGCTTTATTGGTTTAAGTCTTTCTGAAGCAGTTCCTGACCATAGTAGTTTCTGTCGTTTTCGTAATTACCCACAAGTTGTTGCATTACAAGCCTACTTATTGGCGGAGATTAATCGTCAACTGAGCGAACAAGGTCTTTATATCCATAGTGGTGAAATCAGCATTTTTGACGCTAGTGTGATTCAGGCACAGCTTCATCATCCGGGTAAAGGCAAAGAGGAGTAAAATAAACGGAGCGCCGAAGCGGGATATAACGTAATAATGGCTTCAGATGGAAATTAAAAAGTACGTATAGTAACAAAGCTTAATGCAATGTAGATTAAGAAGGATTTATGAAATTCACCAACCTATTTTGTCTTGCTACTATCTGTGGTAGCGCTTCCATCATTAAAATCAATTGTGGATGCGGAATGAAGGCAGATAAGCTCCCACCATTCGAAAGTTGATTAAGGCTTTGTAGAGCCGAAATACCATCTAAATCATTTACTGTTGCAACATCTTTACAAACTTCTTTCATATTAACGCACTTAATAAAAGTATCCGTTTTATTGAGGGAAGCCCACCCTTCGTTTTAATAAAAACTACTGTTAGTTTAGTAAAACTGAACAGCACATAAAATTTAAGGTAATTTGTTGTATTCCTCACTCTTTAGAAGATTAACATTTGCAATTTGTCAGAAATTCAACTATATTTTCATACATGAAGCCTATTTATAAAACTGCTAAGTTAATTCGACAACGCATTGAGAATATACCGGTTGGTGAACCTTTTTCACCAACGTTACTTCTAGAATGCGGTACACGTGCGTCTGTTGATCAGAACCTTTCTCGCCTTATCAAGGCAGGTGTGATTGAACGTGTAGCACGCGGTATCTTCGTACGCCCTGAAATCAATCGTTTTGTTGGTAAGGTAATGCCTGAGCCTTTGAAAGTTGCGGAAACCGTTGCCAAGAGCGTGGGGGCCATCGTTCAGGTTCACGGAGCTGAAGCAGCCCGTTGTCTTGAATTAACTACACAGGTTCCAACACAGTCAGTATTTATGACTTCTGGTCCATCGAAACGAATCCGCATGGGTAAGATGGAAATACGTCTGCAGCATACTTGTCAACGTAAGCTGATGTTGGCTGGCCGTCCAGCAGGACTTGCTCTTTCAGCCATGTGGTATCTTGGTAAAACGGAAGTAACACCCACTCTTATCGAGAAAATTCGCCACAAACTGGGTGCAAAAGAATTTGAAATCCTCAAATCAGCGACCTCATCAATGCCAGCTTGGATGAGCGATGCTATCTTCCGTAACGAACAGAAGATAACTCATGTCTGAATTCTTTCTAAACCTAGAAACCCAAGAGCAATCCCAAATTTATCGTGCATTGGCTCCTAAACTGTCGCGATCTCCGATAGTGTTAGAAAAGGATGTATGGGTATGTTGGGTGCTACAGGCACTTTTCTCAATGCCCGGTCGTCTTCCTATGGCATTTAAAGGGGGTACTTCTCTTTCTAAAGTATTTGGCGTCATCGCCCGTTTTTCTGAAGACGTGGACATCACACTGGACTACCGAGGCCTTGACAGTACTATCAATCCATTTGCTGAAAGGATATCAAAGACAAGGCTTAAGAAATTCAGTGAAGATCTCAAATCTTTTGTTCGTGATCATGCTTTGGATATTGTTTTGCCATACATTAAAGAGAGACTAGCTAAAGATTTTAATGGTAACGCCGAAACGTTCCGGCTTGAACTCAGCGAAAACGGCGAGCAGATGCGTCTATACTACCCAAGCGTACTGGAAACGTTGGGAGACTATATGGGTAACAACGTGCTAATAGAATTTGGCGGTCGTAACATAACCGAACCAAATGCTGAACACAACATTAAACCAGATATCGCCCCTCACATAACGAACCTATTGTTTCCAAACCCAACAGTTACAGTCTTATCTCCATCACGTACTTTTTGGGAAAAAGTCACGTTGATTCACGTCGAATGTCAACGTAACGAGTTCCGATCTAGCGCAGAACGTCTATCACGTCATTGGTATGATTTGGCTATGCTGGCTGACCATAATCTTGGGCAGTTAGCCTTAGAAAATTTGGCTCTTTTAGCAGATGTGCTGAAATATAAAAAAGTTTTTTATAATGCGGGTTATGCAAACTATGATGCCTGCTTGAACGGTCAACTCAAACTTATCCCTGAAGAGACCATACTAGTTGCCTTACGTTATGATTTTCAGCGCATGATTGACGCTGGCATGTTTATTGGGACATGGCCCATTTTCGATACTATAATAGATCGTCTTCGCATCTTAGAGACCAGAATCAACGAGCGAATAAGAAATCATATTAGATGATAGGATTATTGATACAATTAAATCACTGGTTAAGGAAAAAATACTCTCATTTAGACACAATATTTATTTTATAAAACAAGGAAGTAAATTCTTTTTGTTGTGCAAAGGTCTAAGTGAAATTAAGCCTTCTTCAAAAAATATTTTTTAAGCCCTGTTTCCGTTATTGTTACTAGGTGTGTCACTGTCGCTGGGTGAGTTTTTGTCACCGAAATGATCTTTATAAAGGCTTTTGTTATTGGACTTAGCTCTCTCTTTTCCAGTCAATTTGTATTGCGAGTGTCCACTTTTTCTTTTGCCATAATGGATGATAGCGGTTTTGTCACTGGCGTGTCCCATAAAACCCGCAAGCTCTGTGGTATCGACTACATTCTTCATGTTGGCTGAAAACTGATGGCGGGCGGTGTACATGGTGATCTGTTTGCCACTGTTGTTCTTCATGTCGACGGTTTTAATCGCCTTCCTGATGTAGCGATAAAAAATGTTCCAGCGTTTACCGTTTTGAGTCTCTTTCCTGATCACGGCTATTATCTTTTCAATCAACTCAAAATCGTCATCGTTGCTGACTCGGATGTAGCGGTATTCCCCGTTGGCGCAGTTATTTGTGTTTTTGGCGTTTTTAATTTTTAGTACGAGTAGTTTCTCTACAACACCATCACTTTCCCTTTTCATCTCAGTCATGTCAAGGGTAGCCCATTCAATCGGCCTCATGCCGTAAACTAATGACATTTTAAACATGTCTCTGGTAATCTCGCCGTACTTGCTGTTTAACTGACTTAAACGTTTATATAAAAGCCCCAACTTATCCTCACCAATGCTCTTAGCCTTATTGGTTGCCGTACCTCTAATGTCCTTATTATTTACGGTTTCAAGTTCCTGCTCGGTATGATGAATTTCTTTGATCTTGTTGATGCCGTTAATTCTATCCTCTTCGTATTTTATTACCGACTCAATGAGGTAAACAGCACTGGCTTTGTATTGTCTTAAGCTCGCTTTAGACCAGACTGGGCTTCCCTCTATAAATCGAACACTTTCATTTTTGAATGATAATAACCCGGTAAAGTTTGAAAAACGCTATTTAAGCTTACAGGGGTGTCAATAATATTGGGGGAAGCTCTACAAAAAAAATAATATAAGCCATTGTTTTTAAAACATAATATTTATTTTAAAAAATAACTTGCCCCCAAACTTGCCCCTATAAAATGAACTTGAAAAATAGGTGCTCATTTATCTCACTTAATATTCTTTCTGCCTCGATTTGAACAAGTTTTCTTACTCTGCTTCCTTTCACTTGTGGCTGAGACTGTACTTCAACACTATGTGTCAGAAACTACATATTATTTACCCAAACTTAGAACTGTGATCCTTTTTTGGAGTTAATTCGTTAGTAAACGCAAATATTATATGTGTATTAAAATACTTGATGTCTCTGTTATAACAATGTTTAACAGGTACTAATAGATTGATTAAAACAATATCGCAATAAGTTGACCATTAGCCCTACATGGGCAATTCAGTACTTTCATTTCTACCCAATGTAGGATAAAACTGTATGATCAATTCCAGCGAAGTCAAAATGTGAAACCTCTCGCATACCCATCTTGCGATGTGCGCGCAGAGATGATTCATTATCACTGCGAATAAACAATACTCCCTCACGCCCTGGAAGCAAACATCGTAGTCGTGTATACATTTCCTGCGCGAGACCCTTGCCACGCTCACTTGCCGCAATACAGATTGGACCATAGGCATAAGCATCATGAGTACGCTCAGGATACGCTTCAAGCATCGACTGAAGTATTGGAATATCTTTACACATTTCTACCGTAGAACTGAGTAAAAACCCAATCACCAACCCATTTTGTCTTGCTACTATCTGTGGTAGCGCATCCATCATTAAGATCAGTTGTACATGCGGAATGAAGGCAGACAAGCTTCCACCATTCGAAAAATGATTAACGCTTTGTAGAGCCGAAATACCATCTAAATCATTTACTGTTGCAACATCTTTACAAACTTCTTTCATATTAACGCACTTAATGAAAGTATCCGTTTTATTGAGGGAAGCCCAGGTGAGTCCTTCCAGCTCGCCGCGCTCGTCTTGTTCATAGGCTTCCAAATCGCTCAGGGTTTCGGCGACGACGCGACGCGTGACATCAGCGAGTTCGGCCTTGTCGAAAACGCCTAGGTGCACATCGAAACTGCTGAGGCTAAGCCCCTCTGGCACAGGCGTGGACCACAGCGCCTGTGTTGACAGCCGTGCCAACTGATCCACCGAGAACAGCTGGATACTCCATTCTGCGTCCTTGGTCTCCAGGACCTAACGCTGAAGGTCGTAGGGAATGAAGAATTAGATCTTGTGCTAAGAACTGAGAATCTGGTGGTGGCTGGCCTGTGACGAACCTTGTCGTTTTTCTTGCAACTAACACTCTCTTCCATCTTTCTATCGCTCTGTGTAGCGGTGTCGTGTGGTCTGCCGTGTGGCGGTGAGGTGCACTGGTCACTCTCTACCAAATTCGCTACGCAGCGAATATTGTCTTTCAGTCGAATATTTGGTATATTTCACTTATTTACTGAACAGGAAATAACGTCTATTTTGACCGAATTGCCCTATATTGAACATGTCCTGATAGAACATCTCTTGGATTCGCTCAGGGAGTTGCCGGACGTGCATGCTGAGCTGGCTCAGTCGGAATTGACTGTTCAGGCTACCGGTCGAGTCGACGCGAAGATTGATCTACACATTGCCGGTAGATCGATCGTCTTGCTGGTTGAGGTAAGGAAGTCTGTCTACCCACGAGATGTGCGCCAGGTTTTGTGGCAGTTGAAGTCGGTCCAGCACAGGCACCACGCCGATGTGCAGCACCTGCTGATCGCCGAGTCGCTATCACCGGGGGCGAAAGAATTGCTAAGAGCCGAGCGCATTGGCTACTTCGATAGCGGCGGCAGCCTGTTCCTGCCGGGCTCCAGCGCCTACATCTACATCGACAAGCCGGTTCCGAAGACTTTGGAGAAGTCGGTGCGGTCGCTCTTCTCCGGGCGACGCGCCCAGGTTTTGTACGCGCTTCTGGTCAATCACGAGGAATGGTTTGGTGTTACCGAAGTAGCCGAACGGGCACAGGTGGCTCCATCCACGGCCTCAGACGTATTGAGTGAGTTGGAGCGGTTCGACTGGTTGGTGTCTCGTGGACAAGGGCCAAGCAAGGAGCGGCATCTGCGCGAACCAAGTGCGTTGCTCGACGCTTGGGTGAAGCAGTTCGCAGCGCAGCGCGCGCCGGTGCTACGCCGGTATTTCGTACCCGGATTGAAATCTGATGCGCTGATTGAACGGCTCGGCCAGATGTTCGATGCGCATCATATCGCTTACGCGGTGAGCTACGAAGCAGCTGCACAGCGCTATGCCCCCTTTTTGTCCGGTATCTCACAGGTGCGAGTTCGACTACTACCCAGCACCAGTACCGAGACGGCAATAGCTGAGCTGGGTGCTCGCGTTGTCAATGAAGGGGCGAACCTCGCGGTCATCGAGACGAAGTCGGCGGGAGAACTACTGTTTCGGCAAAACGTCGAGGGCGTTTGGTTGGCCAGTCCGGTCCAGGTCTATCTCGACCTCTTGCGCGGCGAAGGCCGCGCTAAGGAAATGGCCGAGCACTTACGTAAGGAAAGGATTGGCTTCTGATGGCAAAACCCGCAATATTCGATGGCTACAGCGATCAGTACACAGTGGACTGTGAACGCGTCCTCGTGACGCTGCTGCGCGGACTTGGGCCGTGGAAAGAGTCTGTCTACCTGATCGGGGGACTCACGCCACGCTATCTTGTTGCCGCACGGCCGCCGGTAGTGCCGGCGCATGCAGGCACTCTGGACGTGGACATCGTGATCGACCTGCAAATCCTAGCGGATACCGAGGCGTATCACACACTTGAAGACAACCTCAAGAAGATGGGGTTCGAGCGGGCCGAGAACAGCGCCGGTACAAAGCTTTCCTGGCGTTGGCAGACCCGCACTGAACATGGCGCTTTGATGGTGCTGGAACTGCTGGCGGATGCACCGGAGATCGCTGGTGGCAATGTACAGCCATTGCCCACCGAAGGCACGATCTCCGCACTGAATATCCCGTATTCGTCCATCGTTTTTGACCTTCACCAAGTCACCGAGATACAGGCCGAACTCCTCGGCGGCAACGGAATCGCGACGGAACAGATCAGGCATGCCAACCTGATCAGCTTTACCTGCCTGAAGTCGTTCGCATTCGATCAGCGCTTCGAACGCAAGGACGCGCACGATCTGATCTATTGTATTGAACACGCATCCGAAGGACTGGACGCCGTGGCTGCGGCTTTCCACAAGGAGCGCAACGGCAAGCACGGTGACGTCGTCGACGCTTCGCTTGCGATCCTGCGTAGCCGCTTCGCAAGCGACGAAAAAGCCGAGGGCTATCGCAAGGATGGTCCGGTGTCTGTCGCCAAGTTCGAGTTGGGTGAAGGCGACGAGCCAGAGCAACGTGAGGCGAGGACGTTGCGGCAGCGGCAGGCCTGCGACGTGATCGAACAACTCCTTGCTCGAATTGGATGAGGAGCACATGTGGCGATCAAGGCGATATTCGTAGGTATCAACAAGCATCTGGATACTGGGCTTTCCACAATATTACTGACATCCCTGTAAGCTCAAATAGTGTTTGCAACGCTTGAGTGGCCTAGACCTCCATCGGCAGCGTACCGCGCCCCCCTGCCCACTCGAATCGGTCAGCATTCGCTAATCTTAGCGTTACAGCCACAGTAAGGGTTGCGTGTAACGGTTGACATTCTCCACCAGGCCCACCGGCGAAACTGCACACCGAGCGCCGACTTTACCCTGTACCCCTAGTAAATGGTCACATCTAGATTGTAGTGCTCAAATACTCGCTTAACCTGCCGCGAACCATCCTGTTAAACTATCCGGAATTTCCGGATAGTTGGCTCACAGCTGACTTCCTTATCGTCATACACATTTTGTATGTGCTCATTGACAGTACGCACATCCTTGTCTAAAAGACTCAAAAAACCGAACCAATTTAGTTTTAAAGGAAAAATCAGGGATAGGTCGTAAAGCTCTTTTCTTGTAACAAGCTACCCTGTTCTTTTTGAGTGATAGTTGGCATTTGAAAGATTTTTGCATTTTTAGCCCATCCCAAAAAAAGTAACCCGCCGGTTTGAGGATACTCTGATGAGCATAGCCTTGGCGGGTGTTATTATAGCAATGGTAGTCAGACACCTATATATTGTCAATTTCGTATACTACCTCCTATTTATTATTGTCGTATATGGTCACTAAATTAGTAGTTGAAAGCCGATTCATTTAAATTGTTTTATGGCTATTGATATGATTGTTAGACGTCAATTAATACTAATATGATTAGAAGTTTATATTGGCGTTTATTGACCAAATGTTAAGTGTTTGAGGCGATGAGCAGATTACAGGTAAGCATTAAAAATTCTATCCTCCCTATGTTATATACACTTAAATAACAACTTAACCAGGAAGACAGTAACGCTTTTTAGTACGATTAGTGGCCTTATGAATGATTTAAGTATACAAAAAAGATCCCTAGTCAAATCTTCCTTTGTTTTATGACATAAAAACATACTGTTAATATATCCGTCGAGGTAGCTGACCCTAAGTAGTCAATTTATATGTAGCATTTCATCCTCTCTTACTCTCAACCTGTAGGATCACGTTTGCCGTTCCAGTAAATAAAAGAACCTTAAAAGGCTGAATTGATTCATGTCTTGAACGCTTCAAACAGATCACTTGTTTTTTAATCAGCATATTGCCATGCATAAGCTTCAAGTGTTGCACTTGCTTACCCATACTGTTGTAACGAAGCTATCGCCCACCTCTTATTACTATTGGGTGATAGAACCCTTTGATTTATCGAATTAGTCTAGTTATATCGCCCGCTATTTATCACTCAACTATCGACGATACGGCACCCGTTATCCAATAGAATCCTCATAGCATCGACAAGTAACGCCGCCAATGATTTTCTTCATTGCATGTTAAGTGATTTAAAACGCTAAATATGTAAGGTGAGCTTATGTTGTTTTCACAAAAATTATTGTGACTATAGTGGTCTCGATTTCGATATTCATATGTTTCTTTAATTCGTCACTAACTTGCATTTAACGAAAATATGGAACATGCTGTATTAACTATGAGCCACGATACCCATACCCAACGCGTCCTTAATCTAGTCAACCAGAAGGGGATGCTACGCCCTAGTGATCTCGCTATTATTGGAGCTCCTCGGGTTGTGCTGACACGAATGACGGCTAGCGGCCTGCTAGAAAAGACTGGTCGAGGTATTTACCGTCTGCCCAGCAATCAAGGTTCCGAATTTGAAAGTCTAACCACTATCGCAACCAAAGTGCCACAGGCTGTCTTTTGTCTTCTCACTGCCCTGCAGTTCCATGAACTGACTACCCAGCTTCCACATCAGGTATGGATCGCCATGCCTCGTGGTAGTCATACGCCCAAAATCGACTGTCCGCCAGTCAAAATGGTTCAGTTCTCAGATGAGTCCTACTCAGAGGGAATCGATCTTGTTCAGCGGGATCAGATCAAACTACGAGTCTACTCGGTAGCCAAAACCATCGCTGATTGTTTCAAGCACCGTAATAAGATCGGCCTTGATGTCGCACTTGAGGCGCTAAAGGATGCTCGCGCTCAGAAGAAGGCGACCAATGATGATCTCTGGCGCTTTGCCAAAATTTGTCGCGTTGCTAACGTAATGCGCCCTTATCTGGAGACGGTAGGATAAACGGTAATCTTGCTGCATCGGTACGGGCACGCTTGCTTAACCTTGCCAAGGTGTAGTTTCAATTGTTGCCTCAGCTGGCATTGTTGTTCTTTTAAAAGTAAGCATGAGAAAAAAGGAGCCTTTTTTGAAGACATAAATCAAACACTTATACCAAAGCAATCGCATCACATTTTATTGCTTTATAAACATTAAGATAGGCTTGTATGTTACTGATCTTATAGTATAAACAGTTACAAATCGTCAACAACAGTTCTTGTTATATTCAGGCTGATCCGCTATTATCAATAATAAATGGGTTGCGACTACGCGGCCGGCGTTGGGCTTCTGATACTACAGAGCCCCTTCTGCTTTCTAGGATTCGGTTTTGGGTTTTATGGAAACACCTTCAGCCCCACGCCTAGCTTGTTACCTGAGCTATCCCTATAAAATTTTTCATCCAGTACCTCCGCCGCCCGATTCATGCTCAAATAATATATAAACACCGGAATTGCTACCCTCTTTCAGTTGGTGGAATATATCTCCAGAAAAAGCCCACCTTCATCAAATAGCTTATAGCTAGTATCTTTTGGCTTAGCATTCTTTATGGCTACATCTGTAAGTGGTATTTTGGGGGCAAGTAAATTATCAATTGATGTACTTGCCCCCATTTTTGCCCCCAAATTTCTTGGCTGTCATAGAACAAAACTGGATTTCGTCGGAAAAAATTCTTTATAAAAAGAAGAATAATTGTTAAAAAAACCGTTTAAAAACAATGAATTATTAAGCTATTTGGAGAATTGCGAGATATTTTGGAATGAACTGGAAAAGGTGGGAAAATAGAAGATGGTGGAGGTAAGCGGGATCGAACCGCTGACCTCTTGCATGCCATGCAAGCGCTCTCCCAGCTGAGCTATACCCCCTATCAACTAAGCCTCAAATGATAGCCTAAACTGGGACTTTTGACAAACAAAATACAAACTTATTGTTAGCGCAAAAATGATAATGTCCCCTCTGTGCTAAATAGAAATGTCCCCTGAGTGAGTAAACTCATAGCCAGTTATAAATTAATGGTGGGCTTTTTTGAATGGATAGGATGATGAGTCAGAAAGAAGCGTTAAGAGCACAAGTTATGGAATTGTTGACGGCAGGTAAAATAGGCCAGAAACAAGCAGCAGATCGCCTGTCTGTGAGTGTTCGTCAAATCAAACGTATCCTGAAGCGCTATCGCGAAGCAGGTTTAAAAGGGTTAATCAGTAAAAAGCGTGGTATGCCCTCAAACCGCCGTCTGACTGATGTGCTACGACACCAGGCGATTGAAGTAATTAGCACGCATTACCGGGACTTTGGGCCAACTCTAGCTTGTGAGAAGTTACAGGAACGTCACCATCTATCACTCTCTGTTGAGACTACACGCCAATTAATGATTGAGGCTGAACTCTGGATGCCTCGTAAAGGGGCACGTCTCTACACCCACCCAATGCGGGAGCGCCGCGCCAGATTGGGTGAGATGATTCAGATCGATGGCAGCCCTCATGACTGGTTCGAGGGTCGTAGTGAATACTGTACGCTGCTGGTGTTCATCGACGATGCAACGGGTAAACTCATGCAACTGCGCTTTGTCTCCATTGAGACCACCTTGGGCTACATGCACATCTTATATGATCATATTAAAGAGCATGGCATACCAGCCACGCTATATAGCGATAAACACAGTATCTTTCGCATCAACGCTCGTGATGCCAACCCTAGTGCAGAAACCCAGTTTTCAAGAGCAGCCAGAGAATTAGGCATTGAATGCATCCACGCCAATACCCCTCAAGCCAAAGGACGTGTGGAGCGAGCTAACCAAACATTACAAGACCGGTTAGTTAAGGAAATGCGCCTAGCAGGAATTAACTCCATGGATGAGGCCAACGCCTGGCTTCCTGTATATATACAAGAATATAACCAACGCTTTAGCGTAGCGCCACAAGATACGCAAGATGCTCATCTACCGTATCAAGGCACAGAGGACTCTTTGCGCCATATTCTGTCTGTGCATGTAGCCAAGAGACTATCTAACAACCTATCCTTTCAATATGAAGGGCAATTGATACAGGTTCAGACAAACGGTCAAGGATTGGCATTACGCCAAGCCAATGTAACGTTATGCCAGCATTTTGATGGTACTCAGGAATTACTTTGGCAAAAACGGAGAATGGCATTTACAGTCATGACCAAAGCACAAAAACAGGCAGCTGAGGCTGATAGTAAAACAGTAAATACACGTGTTGACATTGCACTGGCACAACGAACTAGGTCAAACATGGGTCGTAAACCCTCAGCTAACCACCCTTGGAGACATACACCCGTCAGCAAACCCACCACTGACGGACAAACCGTTACACAGTTAAGCAAATAAAACTGAACAAGGTGACATTTCTACTTTGCAGAAAAGGGGACATTTCTATTTAGCGTTGACAACAAAATACAAACTTATAGCGCTTTTCGCCGTCAAAGTATTTGTAAGTTATTAAATTCTACAAATCTAAGACAACGTTAATTCTATTTAACACTTCCTCACGACCAATCAAGTACAAAGTAGCATCCAGAGAGGGGGTTTGTGTTTGTCCGCACACAGCTACTCTTAACGGAATACCAATCTGTGGCATTTTAATTCCCAACTCTTTTACAGTTTGTTTTAAGCATTCATTGATATCAGTTGGTGTCCATTCAATGAATTGAATCATTTCTTTAAAATGACGGATAGTATTTAGGTTTGTTTCATTCAAATGCTGGAGACGTAACTCTTCAGAAATACTGCTCCTTTGGTAAAAATACAATGCTGCATCAGCCATTTCTGGAATCAAATTAACACGCGCTTTAAGTAGGCCAACTACCTCTGAGAGTTGTGGGCCATGAGAAATTTCTATTCCTCTTTTATTTAACTCAGGCTCTAATAATTGAGCGAGCTCAAAATCACTAGATTGTTTTAAGTATTGTTGATTTAACCAAGTTAGTTTCTCAGGATTAAACCGTGCAGGAGAACGGCTAATATGTCCCAAATCAAACCATGAAATAAATTGTTCCTGTGTGAACATTTCCTCATCACCATGTGACCAGCCTAAACGCGCTAAATAATTCATTAATGCTTCGGGCAAATATCCTTCTTCTTTGTATTGCATCACACTCACAGCACCATGGCGTTTAGATAGCCGTTCACCATCAGAACCAAGAATCATTGGAACATGAGCAAATTGCGGGATAACTGCATCTAATGCTTTCATAATATTAATCTGACGTGGCGTATTATTTACGTGATCATCACCTCTAATTACATGGGTAATGCCCATATCCAAATCATCCACAACCACACCAAAGTTATAAGTAGGTACTCCATCAGCGCGCATGATAACCAAATCATCAAGTTCGCTATTAGCTACTGTAATGGGTCCTTTTACTAAATCATGAAAAGTGACTTCACCTGTGAGCGGTGTTTTGAAGCGAATTACGGGTTTAACACCTACGGGTGGAGACGCTTTACTATCACGCCAGCGGCCATCATAGCGAGGTTTTTCACCTCGCTCACGTTGAGCGGTACGAAGAGCTTCAAGCTCTTCTTTTGAAGCATAGCAATAATAAGCGTGACCAGAATTCAACAATTGATCAACTATCTCTTGATAACGAGCAAGGCGTTTCATTTGATAAAACGGACCTTCATCATAATCTATACCTAGCCACTTTAAGCCATCCAAAATAGCTTGAGTTGATGCATCAGTTGAACGTTCAAGGTCTGTGTCCTCAATACGAAGAATAAATTGTCCTCCGTTATGACGAGCAAAAGCCCATGAAAATAATGCAGTACGAGCACCCCCTATGTGGAGATAACCGGTTGGACTAGGAGCGAATCGAGTACGAATCATGGCTGTTAATATTACCAATAAAGTATAAAGTTACTATTGTAACGGAGGCTGATGTATTTCGTCAGTCATGAGATAATAAAAAAATGATACAGCCTACTACTCCTTTAGCTGAGCAATTAAGACCTCGCAATATCGATCATGTAATCGGTCAACACCATCTTCTTGGTGAACAAGGCCCTTTGCGTCTTGCCTTTACTACAAAACAACTGCAGTCAATGATTCTATGGGGACCACCTGGAGTAGGTAAAACCACACTGGCACAACTTTACGCTCAACATGTGGCGGATGAGTTTATTGCACTTTCTGCTGTATTAGCCGGAGTCAAAGATATACGAGAGGCAGTAGATAGGGCGCAGCAGAATTTACAATTAGATGGTAGAAAGACTGTTTTATTTATTGATGAAATACATCGTTTTAGTAAATCACAGCAGGATGCACTCCTTCCACATGTGGAATCTGGACTTATTACTTTTATTGGTGCCACTACTGAAAACCCCTCTTTTGAGGTCAACTCAGCACTGTTATCACGTGCACGGGTATATGTTCTACATTCCCTTAACAATAATGAGTTAGAGCAACTGTATCAACGCGCTTTAACTCATCTAATTCCACCAATTCAACTGGATAAAGAAGCGCAAACCATTCTTCTTGAGAGCGCTGATGGCGATGGTCGACGACTGATCAATTTGATCGAGCAAGTCCATCATTTCGCTCTACATCATAACAAAACACTGGTTACCACCTCTGATCTTAAGCCACTACTTCTTAATGCGTTAAGGCGTTTTGATAAGGGCGGAGAACAGTTTTATGACCAAATATCAGCATTACATAAATCGGTAAGAGGATCTGATCCTGATGCGGCGCTGTACTGGTTTTGTCGTATGCTTGATGGCGGAGCGGATATCCAGTATTTAATGCGTCGTATTATTCGTATGGCTTGGGAAGATATTGGTCTTGCTGATCCAAGAGCAATTCAGCTTGCTAATGATGCTGCGCAAACCTATGAGCGATTAGGCTCTCCAGAAGGTGAGTTGGCCTTGGCTCAAGCACTCATCTATCTGGCAGTAGCACCAAAATCAAATGCAGGATATCAGGCTTTTAATCAAGCAAAGGCTTTTGTCAGTCAAGATAAAACAAGGGATGTTCCCCATCACTTACGGAACGCTCCAACACAACTTATGAAGCAGCTTGGTTACGGTAAAACCTACCGTTACGCTCATGATGAACCTGAAGCCTACGCAGCAGGTGAGAACTATTTCCCAGAGGGCATGAACAAGCCACAGTGGTACCAACCTACGCCGCGCGGTTTAGAACAAAAAATACAAGAAAAACTCTCTCACCTCAGAGCATTAGACGAAGCCTATTTTAAGCAATACAACAAAGACAAGAGCTAGTTAACTGAGTAAATATTGATATACCCACGTCTCAGAAATCACTTTTCCTTGTGACTTCAAAGTTAAACGTAACTCAACAGGGTCACCTTTGTCTTGTTTTGGCAAAATGAGATCAAAAATAATACGCCACTGATTCGGTTTTCCATCAGGAACGCGTTCAACATAAATTAAATCAAACCGACCTCTCGAGGTCCAAAGATCGGCAAAAGGATCAGTATTTGGTGGGAGTGTTGAAAAAATATCGCCGTGAAATTCCACCATAAACTTATGAGCCTCTGGTGGACGGCTCACCCCAGGCTCTCCTCCGCGGCCAATACTAGTACGGCACACCTCAGCAAGCGGGAGAGGAAAAGGATAATCGGCTTGCCAATATAGACGATAGTTTAAATGAAACGATTGTCCAGCACGGGCTTTTTCTTTTGGTACCCACATTGTTACCATATTGTCGTAGAGTTCCTCTGAGGTATGTAATTCAACCAATTGAACTGCTCCCTCCCCCCAGTCACCAAGGGGTTCTAACCATAAACTAGGACGTTTTTCATAGTGCACAGCATCTTGATACTCACTAAAACGGCGCTCACGTTGCATTAAGCCGTAACCTTTTGGATGATTATCAACAAAAGAAGAAATCTGAATTCCTGAAGGATTATTTAGCGGACGCCAAACATGCTCATCTTGACCGGTCCATAACATTAATCCATCAGAGTCATGAACTGCAGGACGCCAATCCTCAGCAGTCTTTTTATCTTTCTCAGAAAACCAATACATAGATGTCATTGGGGCCAAACCAAGACGATGGATATCTTTTCTCAAGAAAAGATGGTTTTCAATTTCCATAATCACTTCGTGGCGTCGAGTAATCTTAAATCGATAAGCCCCTGTAATGCTTGGACCATCTAATAGTGCATAGATAATCATTGAGTCACTATTGTCTTCAGGTGGAACAAAATAAAAATGAGTGAAATCAGGAAACTCTTCTTGAACTCCTTCAACCACCACATTCACTGCTACTCCTCTTGCAGATAAACCGTACTGGTATTCATCACCGATTGCCCTGAAATAAGACGCTCCTAAAAATGCCGCCCAATCATTGGTACGCCAATTTAATTGCGCGGTATTATTGAGCCTACTCTCTTGAATACGAAATCCTGCGAAGGCAGCAGGAGAGGTTAAACGGCGTGCCGGGCTATTTTCCGGCATGGTAAATAAATGGGAGTTATAAAGTATTTCTTTTGCCTGGGTAGTTGACTCATTACTATCCAACACAAACATTCTAACCGGGACTCTAAAAAATCGTCCTTGATGGAAAAAAGAGATTGGAAATTGACCAGGACCATTAGCAAAAAGAGCATGATCTGTATCAAACTGAATTTTTCCGTGATTCTCCCAATCAATCTCATCTAACACATGAGCATCCGGTTTGGGTGGAGCCTGATACGTATTATGGGCTAACTGCTTTGCCTGCTTAATTAATTCTTCAAATGAAAAATCAAACGCATCTCCAGTCTGATTTGTAGCAAACCCAGCCAAAGTACTGTTTGTAAAACCTATGCCTGTAGTCGTTGCAAAAAGACTTACCCAAGATAAAAATTGACGACGTGAAATACTCATGGTTGTTATCCAAATACTAGTGATTTTCTGAAGGTTTTGATAATAAATTACTTTCCAAGGCTTTTAATTCTTTGATTTTTTTTTGTAGAGCCGTAATTTTTAATTGAGCCTCTGATAATTGTTGCGTCACATCACGCATTTGACTATCTTGAATAATTTGATTTTTTGCTAAAGCCGTCTGCCATTCAACAATAGGCAATAAGTCTGTTTTTTGTGTGTCTGGCATGCTGGTTAATAATCGCAGTGCCTGAATATGTGATTGGGTATCTACATTAAGAAGTAATAACGCAATTAAGCGGACGCGATCTATACCGTTTAATGTGTCTGTACCACTTAACCATTGATTTACCATCTGCTGTTTGGTAATTGTGGATACTTTTAAATCTTGGTTAATCTGTAACCAAGTAGTTCCAATTAGGTTCTCTTCTTGCCGGTGTTTCAATCTTGTTTCACTTTGACTGTGTAACTGACTGGCTGTATCATTTTCTTGATGAATACTACACGCACTCAATGATACGATTGCGGCTATCAGCATACTATATTTAACAAGCTTCATAGGGAATCTCAATAGAAAAATGCGAACCTTGTTCGCCGGAAATTAACAATACCTGTCCGCCATGAGCAGACACCAATTCTTTCACAATAGACAAGCCGATTCCACTACCTTTACGAGAGCTAGTAGGTTGCCTTGAGCCTTGATAAAAGGGGTTGAAAATCTTGTCTCGATCCTCTGGTGCAACACCAGGCCCTTGATCCTCACAATCTATACGAACCATTGACTGGTTAAGTGATAAGGTTAGTTTAATCAAGCCATGTTCTGGACTAAAACGTACTGCATTAGATAATAAATTATTCACAATAATTTCTATTTTATCTGAATCTAATCGTGTTTTTAGTGATTGCCCAATCAAATCAATGGTAAGAGAACGAGATTGTAGTTGCAGCCGATAACGAGTAATTAATTCCTTCAATAACTGGTAAATATCTACACACTGTAAATCTAATCGACGCGTGTCTTCTGAAAAAGCATTGTACTGTAACAAACTTTCAATTTGTTGCTGAAGAGACAAAGCATTATCTCTTAAAATATGAATAATCTCTGTTTGTTGTGTATTCATCTGCCCCATCACCTGATCTTCTAGTAAAGCGATTCCCTCACGAAGATTAGCGAGTGGAGTCTTTAATTCATGAGAAATATGGCGCATAAATAATAATTTATCAGCTTCCAATTCATTTAAGCGTTGGCGTAAAGTATCAATTCGTTCACCTAATCGCCTCATATCGGCGGGACCACCTATAAATATAGGTTGGTCCTTGTCAGCAGTACCGAGTTGATCGATTGCTGTTTCCACTTCTCTTAATGATTGAGATAACCACATACCCAAAATAAGCGCTAACATAACGGCAAATAAGGAAGCAAATATTCCAAATGTAATTAAGGTATCTCGTTGACGTTTAAACGCAATCACTAGTGTTTCATTGTATTTTTTTAAATAATCGCGAGAGGAAGAGTCAATCTGTTGAATAAGATCACCTAGCTGACCGTACGTATTTAATATTTCCTGTTGTCGGTTTGGTGTCACTAGAGAGTCATTAATTAATGAATTAGAGGCAAACTGGGCTAGTTTTATCCACTGCTCCAAAAGAGGCTCTAAATCAATATCTGGTACAGCCTCTAATGCTTTCACTACCTCAATTCCATGGGTAAAGTTTTTCTTAATGTCCCCACGCATTGTAGGATCATTAAGTACCATGAATTGCCGTGACTTCCTCTCCAAAGAGACCGTTGTGTCTTGTAATTCATGAATCTGTTCTAAAACGAACAGCATTTTTTTGGGATATTCAACGTTTTGTTGTGAAAGGTTTTGTAGCGATACAAGAGTACGGATTAGAGCACCACCAAGTAATAAAATAATGCTCAAAAATGCGAGAAGCAACAATTGCCTAAATGATAAAGGAAAATGTTGCCCCCAAATAAAACTGTCAGTTTTTTTTATTTCACTGTTAAGCTGTTTTGAGTCTCTCATGCATTAGCGTAAATGGTAAGCGGTTGCGCCTGAACGAGCTTTTGGCTGTCGTAACCAACGTAAAAGTCTATTCAATTTTATATAGCGTCCACTATAGTACCATGCTTGTTGCATAACAGCCGGTGCGGTTGATTCCTCAGGAGTGATAAACACGTTTCTAACACGTAACCACAATCCCACATAACTACTACTGGTAATCACTGCAAAGGGCGTAGCTAATATTACTGGAATAAACACTGGTAATAGCCAAGGTAAATTTCCAGGAGCAACAACCAAGGTAATTAATGCTAATAAAGCCATTGGCCACATGTAGGGAATAAAGTACTTAAATGTATCGCGCCATTGTAATGATTTAGCTTCACGAAGAGGAGACTTCCACTCTAACCCAAGTCCAGTTAAAGCAGAAACAACATAATAGGTATGTGCCATCATTCTTAACGGAGCAACCATAGCAGAATACAGTGACTCAAATAACGTACTTTTAAGCAAAGCAAACACACCACCGTATTGAATACTTTCTCTCTTATAGAAAATCACCAATAAAGACATGATGCGCGGTGAAAACAACAAGACCAATGTCACGTACCACAGTTCAGTGTAATGTGATAACAGTAAATTATCCGTTAATCCACTACCAAAGAAATAATCCAGAGCATAAACGAGAGTACTTATTAAGATCAATAATAACCACAATGGAGAGGAAGCATAGGCCAATACCCCCGTTAGCAACATAAAGCGATGAACCATTGCAAACCCAGGCTCTGCTATAAGGCGGATATTTTTAATGTTACCCTGACACCAACGTCGATCACGTTGTAACTCTTCAGGTAAATTAGCTGGTTGCTGTTCGTAACTACCCTCAATATCAGTCACAAGCCACACGTCAAAACCCGCTCTTCTCATCATTGCAGCTTCAACAAAGTCATGAGACATGATGTGTCCACTCAATCCACCTGTACCTGGCAAATCAGCTAAAGCACAATGCTTCATAAATGGCTCGATACGAATGATGGCATTGTGCCCCCAATAATGTGACTCCCCAAGTTGCCAATACAGCATTCCTTTAGTAAAGAGCCGTCCAGAAACTCGAGCGGCAAATTGTTGAACGCGGGCATGTAAAGTATCTACACCACAGGGTTGAGGAACTGTTTGAATAATTCCTGAGCGTGGATTCTGATCCATTAATTTAGCTAACGTCACCAATGCGTCACCACTCATGACGCTATCAGCATCAAAGACCACCATATACTGGTAATTTTTACCCCAGCGACGACAAAAATCAGCCACATTGCCGGCTTTACGTCTGGTGCGACGTTGGCGAACACGATAGTAGAGATTAACCTGGCCTTGTAATTGATCACGCAGAGTAGACCACGCACTAAGCTCTTCTGCCAGAATAGCGGGATCAAACGAATCAGATAAAATGAAAACGTCAAATTGTTTAGCTTCAGGACATTGAGCCAATGACTCACAGGTAGCTCGTAATCCTGCAAAAACCGTGTCAACAGATTCATTACAGATAGGCATAATTACTGCTGTTTTGGTATTTACCGACAGGCTTTGGTGTGCCACTTGTCTCGCACTCAAGGCAAATCCATCTGCAAACAACTCAACTAAAAAACCCATAATTGCAGTAAAAAAACCTGCAGCAACCCAGGCAGTTAATAATAAAAACAAAGTTAATTGTAATAAGCGTAAAGGCAAAAAATCCCAATTACTTTGATTATCAATCCACAAATAAGCAACGGTTGCGGTCGTTAAAGTCACTAGCAACATGAGTACACGGCGTCGTTCTATGGCCATTTGCTGCCATGGGTAAGTGGCTTTAATGGTTTTTTGTTTGATGCCTTGCATTAGCAAAGAAAACCCCTGTCTAAAGCTTGACCAAGGCTTGGCTACCATTGAGCCGCGATTAATAGATGGCGCTAATTGCGCTGACTGAGAAATATGTGTATGTTCATTTGGATTCATGCCAACTACAAAGCAACATCCATGCCAACCAAATTTTAAAACCTAACACACTGTTTTTAAAAGGATTTATCAGCATCGTTAGTTTTCAAACTTTCAGGATACGTTGGTTTTGTCGCTAGTTAACGACAACCATATTTCTTTTTTGAAAAAGATTAATTAAAACAAGTAGTTAGGGTTGTCGCTCAATAGTGACAACGCCAGTTTGACCTTCCAATCTCTTAAATGTATCTGGAGTAAGCCCGTGTTTTTGTAAAAGGCGATAAAACTCCGTTCGGTTTCTCTCAGCTAATCGAGCTGCATCTGCCACGTTACCACCTGTGACTTTTAATAAACCAATTAAATAATCTCGTTCAAAACGCTCCCTAGCTTCTGCTAGACTGAGAATCTGTACCGATGGGACTTTAAGCGCTCGCTGAACTAACGTATGAGAAATCAGAGATCCTGTGGATAATGCTGATACCTGTTCAATTACGTTATAAAGCTGACGAATATTACCAGGCCAAGAATAAGTCGTTAGTGCTTCAATCGCATCAGGGGTAAAACCATTAATTGTTTTGTGGTATTTCACTGCTAAGCGATTTAGGAAATGGTTAGCTAAAAGTAAAATATCTTCACGTCTTTCTCTAAGCGGTGGAAGTGTTAGCTCAACAACATTTAATCGATAGTATAAATCTTCTCTAAACTGGTCTTCGCGAATAGCTGTTTCTAAATCCTGATGGGTTGAAGACAGAATACGTACATCAACATCAATACTCTGACTTGATCCTACCGGGCGAATTTTACGTTCTTGTAACACACGCAATAATTTTGCTTGCAGATTAACAGGCATATCACCTATTTCATCTAAAAATAAAGTTCCTCCTTGTGCTGCACGAAATAACCCTTCATTAGAATGGGTTGCGCCTGTAAAAGCACCTTTCACATGACCAAATAATTCAGACTCTAATAAATGCTCCGGGATAGCACTACAATTTAACGCTACAAATGAATGCTGTGCCCGGGGGCTGGCTCGGTGTATAGCTTGTGCTAATAGCTCTTTTCCAGTGCCGCTCTCGCCTCTAATTAACACACTGGCATCTGACTGAGCAACCATTTTGGCTTCATTAAGCAGTTCAGCAACTCGGTCAGAACGACTAATAATATGACTGCGCCACTCCTCTTCCATAGTACTGGGTTCTTCCGAAGACACATGATAAACAGATAAGGCTTCGGCTATCTTATCGAGCAACACTTTCCCTTCGAACGGTTTAGTTAAATAACCAAAGACGCCTCGCGTAGTAGCTTCAACCGCATCAGGAATGGTGCCATGTGCAGTAATTAGAATAACAGGGAGAATTGGATGGCGCTGCCTGATTTCATCAAATAAACGCAATCCATCAAGGCCTGGTAACTGTACATCACTTACCACAAGCTGTGGCCGCTCAATTGCAAGTTTAGCCAAAGCTTCTTCAGCAGTAGTGGCAGCAGAAACACGGTATCCCGCTGCTTCAAGACGCATGGTCAAAAGACGCAATAAGTCTGTATCATCATCAACAAGTAAAATATGGGCGTTCATAAGTGAAAGATACCATTTTTTGCTTATTTAGTAACACTTTTCAAATAACAGTGATTGAAGCTGTACCTAATTAACTTAATGAGTTAAGTACGCTCGCAATTCTCTCACCTGCATCAGCATTACCATAAAGTGTTGATTGAGGATAACATTGGATACTTAATTGTTGTAATATAGCAGCCGTAATTTCATATTCATCCCAAGCTACATCCAAAACATTATTAGCTCGTTCACGCCCGCTCTGACGTTCACCAACATTAACAACAGGAACACCCAAATAGGCACATTCTCTAATGCCAACACTTGAATTCCCGACGAGGCATGAACTTAATGTTAATAATTTCAAGAAAACATGTCCCTCAAGATTGTTAATGTAATAAAAACGGCTTTGTTCATATCCTTTTTTAAAAAACTCTAGAGCTTGCCACATCGAATCCGAGCCACTATCAACGTTTGGATTAAATACCAATACGTTGATATCAAGTTTGGTAAGTAGCGCTAATAATAAAAACATATTATTAAAGCTTTCTTCATGATGATTGGTTTCGGGATGAATCAATAAAACAATAAACGGTTCAGCCAAATTAAAAATGTGACTACCCAATTGAAGTTGTAAAGAATTAACCAAAACTTCTTGGGAAATCTGCTTGGCTTCTTCAGCAATATCAATTGATGGACACCCTGTTATAAATATATTTTCAGGCGATTCACCTAAAGAATGTACGCGTTGTGCAGCATACTCATTTGAAACAAGATGAAAATCAGATAATTTTGTGACTGTATGTCTTACTACCTCATCAATATTCCCACTCACTTCACCCCCTTGAATATGTACCAAGGGTATATTCATATAACTTGCTGCTACCGCTGTACCCAATGTTTCATAGCGATCGGCAATCGTAACAATATAATTTGGGGCTAGCTTTTTAAATGCTTGCGCAGAAAGACTAATAGTGTTGGCGGTAGTTAACGCCATATTAATAGACTCATCCCCTTCAACGTAAGTGTATAACTCATCATAAACGTGAAATCCATCACGTTGAATATAGTCGACAATACGTCCGTAACGACTCAATAAAGCGGATCCAGAACAGAGAATATGTAAATCTATATCTTTATTTTTACTTAAAATAGATAAAGCACTTCTAATGCGAGAATAACTAGGACGAGCAGTAATAGCAACACAAATGGTTTTATTCAAAATCTTCAACTCTTAAACAATGGTTTTCTGGGAGATCCTTCTTGGCTTTTCGTCCTAAAATTAAATTCTTTTGTTCATAGGTTAGTCCACCTCCTGGTTTTTTATAGCCAATATGTTTCTCAGTCAAAATCTCTCCTATTCGTAAAGATGTTTGAGTGTAAAGGCTTCTTGAAAAAATAATGCGTGTACAACTTAATTGATCAATTTGCGTGTCTTTATTTACTGGATTATTTCGCATAATATGCGCAAAATTAACTGCTCGTACCATTTCTTTGAATTGATCTGGAGTCAAAGAAGATTTAACATCTGGGCCGAACATAGAATGATGAAAAGTTAAATGAACTTCGATTATGCAAGCACCTAAGTAGGTGGCTAAAACAGCTGGGTAGACTTCTCCTGAATGGTCAGACAAACCTAACGGAAGAGTGGGAAGTAATGCGTGCATCTCTTCCATTACATTCAAACCGACCTCTTCTGCCTGCGTTGGGTAACGTGTTGTACAATGCAACAATGCTACACTGCGTTTTTGTACTTGAAGGCCCTTAACTAATCCAATCACCTCATGAGTTCGACTTAAACCGCTAGATAGGATTATGGGTTTATTTGATTGAGCGAGCCGTTGCATTAATTGTTGATTATGGATTTCACCTGAGGCTACTTTCCAGGCACTAATATTCATCTCTTCTAACCAATCACAGGCCTTTAAAGAAAAGGGTGAACATAAAAAAACCAAACCTAAATGTTCAGCATGATGTTTAAGTTTTTGCCATTCATCAAAGAGAAAGGCAGTTCGTTGCCAATAGTCAAAACGAGTTTTATCTTGATGGCTAAATGGCACTCTCCACGGTTCCCATGGTGTACTCTCTTCATGTGCCAAATGCATTTGAAACTTTACTGCTGAAGCACCACATGATTTGGCTAAATCAATATAAGCCATTGCCATACCAAGACTTCCTTCATGACCTAAGGCTATTTCAGCAATAATAAAAGGAGCGTTACTTGATGTGATGTGATATCGATCTATCTGCACTTACTACTCACTCCCCTAATAATTTTTGTCCGATAGGTAGAGTAACACTGACTCAGAACTATATTGGTTACACCAAGGTGACAAAATTGTAAAAAATAACAACTATTCAATTGTAAAAATTTGAAAAGATATGATTTTTTAAATATTAGGTCCGCACCAACATTAAGATACCAACCTATAAGTTCTCCTTATAAATTAGGTTGCAAAATATATTTCGACATAAATTAACAATTAAAAACATTTTATAGCGCATGCATGAGCACAATTGTCTCCGGAAGAAAAGGGAGATAAGTTATGCATCAATTACAAGAAATTAAAATTGCCATTATTGGGTTAGGATATGTGGGGTTACCTTTAGCTTTAGCCTTTGGAAAACAGCGCTATGTTATTGGCTTTGATATTAAAGAGAAAAGAATTAAACAACTTATTGCAGGAATCGATGACCAACATGAAATAGATCAATCTGAGTTTAAAACAGCACGTTTTTTAACGTTTACACATAATGAAGAACAGTTGAACAATGCTAACTGTTACATTATTACAGTACCCACGCCTATTAAACATAATAATCAACCCGATTTAACTCCATTAATTCAAGCATCAACGTTAGTAGCTCGCCATTTAAAGAAAGATGACATCATCATTTATGAGTCAACCGTATACCCAGGTGCAACAGAAGAAGAATGTGTTCCTATCTTAGAAAAAGTATCAGGATTACGCTTTAACGAAGACTTTTATTGTGGCTATAGTCCAGAAAGAATCAATCCGGGTGATAAAAATAGACGAGTTGAAAATATAAAAAAAATTACTTCAGGCTCAACACCAGATAGCGCACAGTTAATAGACCGTCTATATCAAGAAATTATCGTTGCAGGAACGTACTTGGCGGAAAATATAAAAATTGCTGAAGCTGCAAAAATTATTGAAAACACACAACGTGATATCAATATTGCGTTTATGAATGAAATGACTGTATTTTTCAATCAACTTGGAATAGATACAGAATCCGTCTTAAAAGCTGCAGAAAGCAAATGGAACTTTCATAGTTATCGCCCAGGGCTTGTGGGTGGCCACTGTATTGGGATTGATCCTTATTATCTGTCTTACAAGTCACAAATGATTGGTCTTTACCCTGAGATGGTTAATAGTGCACGACGCATTAATGAGAATATGCCTCGACATGTAGCCAATCAAATGATTAAAACAATGATTCAAAAGAAAATAAATATTGCTCATGCAACTATTTTAATTCTTGGTTTTACTTTCAAAGAAAATTGTAGCGATATTCGTAACACGCAAGTGATTAAATTAAGCAAGCTATTGCAAGCTTACGATTGTCACGTTGATATTTTTGACCCTCACGCCAATTCAGAGGAGGTGAAAGAGGAATACAATCTGGCACTAATTGATGAACCAAAACAATATTATTATGATGGAATTATAATTGCAGTTGGTCACCAATCATTTCAGCGTTTTACATTTGAACAATACAAGAGTTGGACTAAACCCAATCATGTCATTTATGACTTAAAACATATTTTAGCTTTAGACCAAGTTGACACACGCTTATAAAAAAAGGAGCAAAGTTAAACTGCTCCCCTTTTAATCACTTTAAGTTATACTAATTGTGTAAACGTGCTAATGCGTTATCTCTTATTGCTTTGACTTTTAAAAAGGCGCTATTGGTTTTTGCCACTGTTGTATCACCAGAATAAAACTGAGCCAGTATTTCATCAGTAGCATTCATATAATCACTTACAATATTAGCTTGTGCCACAGTGTTAATTTGCTTTTCAAGCTGTTTAAAGCAAGCATAGTGCTCCTTAGCAAAAGCTTTTACTAAGGGTTTTTGCTCATCTGTAATTTTGTTATGGTTTGACAGTAAATCAAGTTTATTATCACTTTGTTCATTGGCAACCAATAGTTTACCAATTACTTTTTCTCGTACCGTAGGCGCTGACTGTAGCTCATCACATTGTTTAACTCCTTGCATTAAGTCTGATACCTGTGCCGTTACGACAGGGGCTGTAGCTAAAGGTACTGTTGAAGCTGATGTAGCATTATGCTGGGTTGTCTGCACAACATTATTTTGCGTTGCTTGCTGTTGCACTGATGACATTGCTTTGGCTACATCTTTTTTATATTGACTTGAATACTTGTACATATTCACATCACGATTGGCATTGGCTTGCTTTAATAAACATTGATTAAATTCAGGTGATCCTTCTTTGAGAGAATAGCTTCTACATTGCTCTTTCAAAAAAGACAAGTAAAAAGGATCTAACTCGCTAAGGTTAATGGGTGGAGCGGGTATGACAGGTGCACTATTCATTGCACAAGCACTTAATAAACCAACTAGTATTATCAAACCACATTGCTGAAAAAGATTTTTTTTGTGACTACTGTACATATAAAACCTCTAACCAATAAAATAAATGCTAGCTTATCACTTTTAATATAGGAATAGTCATGGATAACGATAATCTTTCTTGGCAACATTGGAGTGAGAGGGAGGCAAATAATGCCTATGACAATGGCGCTGCTGTATTGAATGTAAATGAAATTACTCAGCAGTGGCGTGTTAAAAGTGATCTCTTTGCAGCAATCCATCCTCAACAAGAAAAGATAATTTTTGGCCAACATGACAGGCAGCAAGTACAACTCTTTTTTCCCAAACAACATACATCACGAATCGTTATTTTTATTCACGGCGGCTATTGGCAAAATCGTGCTAAGGAAGACTTTTATTTTTTAAGCGACGGATTCATTCAACAAGGAATATCTATTGCACATCTTGGCTATCCCCTAGCTCCAGAATTCTCTTTAAAAAATATTATTGATAGTATTAACTTAGGACTTTCTGCATTACATCAACACTACATGAATCAATTCGATCATTGGACTATTTGTGGTTGGTCGGCGGGAGCCCATCTTGCATTAATGAGTCATGACTACACATGGATTAATAAACGTTTATTAATCAGTGGTATTTACGATCTAACACCATTACAAAAAACCCGTTATTACCGTGCTTTAAAAATAAACGGTGATGAAATTAATCTACTTTCTCCTATACAATCAAAGACTCATTCTTCTATTGATACTGAACTATGGGTGGGAACAGCAGAACTTGCTGAATTAATAAGGCAAACTAAGGACTATGCAAAGGTAGCTGGATTAACTCAGTCACTTACTCTTTGTGAAGGTGATAACCATTTCACTATTTTAGACCGACTAACTAAAACAACTCTTAAACATAACCATTTAAATAAGAAATGGATTGGTTAATCATCACTCCTATCGTAATAGCAAGAGCATAAGGGACTGTTTGGTGCGCTGATTTTAGACGATAATAAGCGCTCACTAGTCCCCCTGCAGCCAAAACATAAACAACCAGTTTAAGGAATAATAATGCTCCCACAAAGGAAGCCACCATGATCATTAATTTTATATCCCCTGCTCCACACCAACCACGTTGATATAATGGAAAACCTAATAACAATGCCAAACCCATTGCCTGTAAGGTTGACTCAATAGTCATCACACCATTCAATCTGGCAATAAAAAATGCTATCCCACAGCCCATTAAAATTAACCAATTAGGAATTCTGCGTTGGCTAAGGTCGAACACAGACGCTATAACAAGCAAACTCAACAGACTTAAGTTATTACACATATTAAAAAAGTTCTTCTTATCATTTACAGTATGTTTAACCATTATTACTTATAAAAAAATCACGAAATTTATAAAAAAGAATGATTATTTAGTCTTAACTTACTATAAAATGTAACAATATATTACAAGAGGTATGTGCAATGAAGTCACTGTTTCGTTTTTATACTCTAGCTAAAGAACTTGAGTCTCAAGCTCCTTACCAAGATATTGATTCTGTAGGAAAAGAAATCTTATATATGATTGGCAATGCACGGCAGCATAATCAAATGATTAGTGTGAGTGATATTTTACGTCAACAGGATTTAGCCTCACCGGCAACACTGCACGCACGATTAAAACATCTCAGAGAGGCTGGCTTTATTGAGATTCTCCCGGGCGAAGATAACCGATTTAAATTTCTAAAACCCTCACAAATTACTCTTGATTACTTTAATCAACTCACAAAATATCTCAAAAAATCAGCCCAAATTAACTAAATAATCAGTCACAAGACCCACTGTCACAAAGGATCCTGTCACGACGATACGATCTAGAGCTTCTGATGTATTTAATGCATCAGTCATGGCTTCTTGAAAGGAGTCATGTGTCTTTACTTTACCACCCACTTGCTCGATAAAATGAGCAAGCTCGCTGGCATTTGCTCCCCTTAGATCAGGAACCGGGGCCACATGCCATTCATCTGTTACAGGGTGTAATTGCTCAACCACACCTCTGATATCTTTATCCCGTAACATACCAAAAACCAATTTAGTACGACCATAGCATGGTTGTTCAATAAGGTTTTTCTTTAACTGCTGTGCACCATGAGGATTATGTGCTACATCGAGAATAATAGTGCAGTGATGAGTTAATTGTTGATAGCGACCGGCAATAAACACATTTTTCAAACCATATTCAATATGCTGTGTAGTAATGTGAATGCGATCAGATAAACTCAATAGCGCACAAATCGCTGCCGCAGCGTTATGTAACTGAAAGCCTCCTTTGAGCGCCGGGTAAGGAAGAGAGTCAATGCACCTATCGCAACCCACAAATACTAACGACTCTCCTGCATTAGTTAGAGAAAAATCTTTTCCCCATAATTTTAACGGTGCATTAATTTGCTTGGCATAATTAATAATACTCTGCGGTGGATCAGGATCAGCACAGATTGCAGGTGTCTGTGGCCTAAAAATTCCTGCCTTCTCTCGACCTATGTCTTCGCGGTTATCACCTAAATATTCAATATGATCAATCCCTATACTGGTCACAATAGATACCGTGGGGTCAAAAATATTTACTGCATCCAGCCTTCCGCCAAGTCCCACTTCTAGAATCATCACATCAACCTGTTGCTCGATAAACAAAGAGACTGCTGCTAACACTCCAAATTCAAAGGGCGTCAAACTAACCTCTTGTCGAGCTTCTTCAATTTTCTGAAATTGTTGACACAACTCTTCATCACTAACAAGACGATCATTGATGGCTATTCGTTCGTTGTAACGAACTAAGTGAGGAGACGTATAAATACCCGTTTTATAACCGGCAACAGATAAAATAGAATTTAAAAACGCACAGGTAGATCCTTTACCGTTCGTACCGGCAACAGTGATAATTGGACAAGTTGGGTGAAGTGACATGCTGCGTGCCACTTCCCTAACCCGATCAAGACCAAGCTCTATGACCTGTTGATGTAATGACTGCTGATAATTCAACCACTGCTGTAGCGTAAAAGTGTGAGTAGAAGAACGCTGCACAGTTAAAACAAACCCACTACCTGTCCGTTGGCATCAATATCAATTTTTTCTGCCGAAGGAACCTTTGGTAGCCCAGGCATAGTCATCATATCGCCACAAATTGCCACTACAAAACCCGCCCCATTTGCTATCCGAACTTCCCTCACATGAACCGTATGGCCAGTTGGAGCCCCTTTAAGTGATGGGTCTGTTGAAAAAGACATTTGTGTTTTTGCCATACAAACGGGGAATGATCCATGATGTTTGTCCCATTCTCGAAGTTGTTTTAATGCACTATCAGCGAAGGTCACTTGTCCTGCACGATAAATTTTTGTAGCAACAGTTTTTATTTTTTCTTCTAGGGACATTTCACTTGGATAGACAAACGTATATGGAGTATGGGTCTGCTCAATCATCTGTACAACAGTTTTCGCTACCTCTTCAGCGCCCTTACCGCCCTCAGCCCAATGCTTAGCAAGAACAAATCGTCCACCAAGCTCTTCTACACGTTCACGCAACACTTGAATCTCAGCTTCTGTATCAAAGTTAAAGTGATTAACAGACACCACACAAGGCAAACCGAAGTGAGTACGAATATTATCCATATGACGCTCTAAATTCACCAACCCTTTTCTTAAGGCCTCAACATTTTCTTTATTGAGATCGTCTTTAGCCACACCACCATGGAATTTTAATGCCCGTATGGTTGCTACCAAGACCACTGCAGCTGGATTTAATCCTGCCATACGACATTTAATATCGACAAATTTTTCAGCACCCAAGTCTGCACCAAAACCCGCTTCTGTAACCACATAGTCAGCCATTTTAAGACCGGCTTTGGTGGCAATAACAGAATTACAGCCATGGGCGATATTAGCAAAAGGACCACCATGAATAATGGCAGGATTATTTTCTAACGTTTGAACTAAATTAGGCTTAATTGCATCCTTTAATAATGTCGCCATCGCTCCATGTGCTTTCAAATCACTGGCATAAATTGGTGTACGATCTACCTGCCTGTAACCAATAATAATGCGTCCCAATCTTTCTTTTAAATCTTGCAGAGAACTCGCTAAACACAAAATTGCCATCACTTCTGAGGCAACAACAATGTCATAACCATCTTCTCTCACAAAACCATTAGCCGTTCCACCTAATCCTACTACGATTTTTCGTAGTGCTCGATCATTCATGTCGACCACTCGTTTCCATTGGATTAAGCGTGGATCAATTTTTAAGTCATTACCATGATTAATATGATTATCAATTAAGGCAGACAATAAATTATGGGCAGCGGCAATCGCATGGAAATCTCCCGTAAAATGAAGATTAATGTCTTCCATGGGAACGATTTGCGCATATCCTCCTCCGGCAGCTCCTCCCTTCACACCAAACACAGGCCCCAGAGAAGGCTCACGCAAACAAATCATGGTTTTTTTACCAATGCGATTTAGGGCATCTCCCAAACCCACAGTGGTTGTGGTCTTGCCTTCTCCTGCAGGGGTAGGACTGATAGCTGTTACCAATATCAACTTACCATCAGGGCGACTTTCTAACGATTTTAAGTACTCTAAAGAGATCTTTGCCTTATAGTGACCATAGGGCTCTAAATGTTCATCGGCAATATCTAAACGATTTTTTGCAATTTGCGTAATTCGTTCTAATTTAGCTTGTTGCGCAATGGCGATATCAGATTGCATTATCCTGCTCTCCCAAAAAATAATTATAAAATTAATATAGCTCTAAAATCATTTACATTGGTTAAGGTGGGTCCAGTAATAACCAAATCACCTAACCGTTCAAAAAATGTATAGCCATCATTGTTGGCCAAATAACTTTTAGCAGAGAGTCCGAGATGATCTGCACGACTTAGCGTATCAGGAGTAATGACTGCTCCAGCATTATCTTCCGTACCATCAACGCCATCCGTATCACAGGCCAGCGCATAAACGTTATCAAGGCCTGCTAAGGCAACACTCAAAGCCAACAAAAACTCCGTATTTCGTCCACCACGTCCCGTCCCTCTTACCGTCACAGTCGTCTCTCCACCTGACAATAATAAACAAGGTCTGTTAATGGGTTGACCATGACGTAATACTTGTTTGGTTATTCCAGCATGAACCAAGGCCACATCGCGTGCCTCACCTTCAAGCGCATCACCTAAAATCATCGGTGTGATGCCCTGTGACCGGGCAAATTGGGCGGCAGCTTCAAGTGACATTTGTGGGGTTGCAATCATGTGTACCTCATTTGTCTCTAGACGCGAATCACCAGGTTTTGGAGTTTCTTTGGTTGCTGAACGTAAGTAGTGAATCGCCGCTTGAGGCTCTGTAATACGGTATTTCTCTACAATAGCCAAAGCATCGCTGAAAGTGGTAGGGTCAGCGACAGTGGGTCCTGACGCGATGACTGAGGGGTCATCACCGGGAACATCTGAAATCAACAGCGTCCATACTCTAGCAGGAGCACAGGACAAGGCCAATTGTCCTCCTTTAATTGATGATAAATGCTTACGCACACAATTCATCTCATCAATGGTGGCACCACTTTTCAGTAAAGCTTGATTAATCGTTTGTTTATCATGAAGTGTAAGTCCTGGTGCAGGAGCGGTGAGCAGTGCTGAGCCTCCGCCTGATATCAAACATACCACCAAGTCATCTGCTGTTAAATTATTCACCAAGCTTAAAATTCTTTGGGCAGCATGAAGTCCTGCTTCATCAGGGACAGGGTGACGTGCTTCTACCACTTCAATAAAGCGTGTAGGTACTTTATGTCCATAACGTGTTACCACTAAACCTGTCAGAGGAGCCTGCCAATTCTCCTCAAAAGCTTGTGCCATGGATGCCGCCGCCTTTCCTGCACCAACAACAATTGTTCTCCCTTTTGGTACGGGAGGTAGATAATGTGGGAGAGACAGTTTAGGATCAGCAGCGTTAATAGCTTGTTGCATTAACTGTTTCAGCCATTCTCTGGCATTTTTTGAATTGACCACGACAGGTTCCAATGAATTAATTGCGTTAACTGTAATTGATTATTGTAGTGATATAAAAAGAATATGACCAACAATTTGACTTATAACAATTCTAAACATTTCTTAATTTCTTTATACTCTTAGTTATGAGTTAATTAAGTTCATTGATAAGTTTTTGTTTTTAAACGTTTTACATTGCAACGCAACATTAGGAGACAACGCTGTGTTTGATTCAAGAAAATTACTTGCCGATACTGATGCTGAATTATGGAGCGCTATTCAAAAAGAGTATCGTCGCCAAGAGGACCATATTGAGCTTATCGCTTCAGAAAACTACGCTAGTCCTGCCGTACTTCAGGCACAGGGATCTGTTTTAACCAATAAATACGCAGAGGGCTATCCTGGTAAACGCTATTATGGTGGTTGTGAGTTCGTGGATATTGCCGAAACGCTTGCTATTGAACGCGTCAAGAAACTATTTGGTGCCGAATATGCAAACGTTCAGCCTCATTCTGGTTCACAAGCCAATGCGGCCGTGTATATGGCTATGCTCCAACCAGGCGACACGATTTTAGGTATGTCTCTTGCTCATGGTGGCCACTTAACTCATGGTGCGAGCGTTAATTTCAGCGGTAAGCTTTACAAAGCGGTGAGTTACGGCTTAAATCCTGAGACTGAATTAATTGACTATGATGAAGTTGCACGCCTTGCACAAGAACATAAACCTAAAATGATTGTTGCAGGTGCTTCTGCCTATTCTATGGAAATTGATTGGCAACGCTTCAGGGATATCGCAGATAGCGTTGGCGCTTATCTCTTAGTTGATATGGCTCATTATGCTGGCCTGGTTGCAGCAGGAGAGTATCCAAGCCCAATTGGTATTGCCCACTTTGTCACCTCCACCACACACAAAACATTACGTGGGCCAAGAGGCGGCATTATTTTATCTTCAAATGAGTTTGAAAAACCTCTGAATTCTTTGATTTTTCCTGGTATTCAAGGTGGTCCATTGATGCATGTAATTGCTGCTAAAGCCACGGCATTCCAAGAAGCACTTCGCCCTGAATTCAAAACCTATCAACAACAGGTAAAAGCTAACGCCAAAGCCATGGCGGAAACCTTCATTGAAAGAGGACTTAGAATTGTATCAGGCGGTACCCAAAGTCATGTGTTCCTTATGGATTTAAGAGCCAAATCTATCACCGGAAAACTTGCTGAAGCAGCCTTGGGTAAAGCACATATTACAGTGAATAAAAATGCTATCCCGAATGACCCAGAAAAACCCTTCGTCACATCAGGTATTCGTATTGGTACCCCTGCTGCAACCACACGTGGTTTTGGTATTGATGAAATCAAACAGGTTGCTCATTTGGTCTCAGACGTACTCGAAGCACCTGAAGATCAAGCAGTGATTGATAAGGTTATTACCCAAGTCAGTCAATTATGTCAGCGATTACCTGTGTACCGTTGATACAAAATTGATATTTATAACAATATAAAAATAACAAAAACCACATTATTCCTAGAATAAAGTAGGAGGAGATTACTATGGCAGGTCAGCATTTTTTGTTTGTACCGGGACCCACTAACGTTCCGGCTCGTGTATTAAGAGCAATGGCAGTTCCTATGGAAGACCATCGTTCACCCACTTTCCCTCAATTAACTCTTGAGGTATTAGCTGGATTAAAAAAAGTATTCAAAACACAACTCGCTTATCCCATTATTTTCCCTTCATCAGGGACGGGATGTTGGGAAGCTGCATTAACTAACACCTTAAATCAGGGCGACAAAATATTGGTATCCCGCTTTGGTCAATTTAGCCATTTATGGGCTGATATGTGTGTTCGTTTGGGCTTTAATACAGATATTCTTGAAGTAGAGTGGGGGGAAGGTGCTCCTGTAGATAGATATCGCGCCGCACTCAGTGAAGACAAACAGCATGCAATCAAAGCAGTACTAGTTTGCCATAACGAAACGGCAACGGGAGTTGCAAGCGATATTAAGGCCATTAGACAAGTTATGGATGAATTAAACCATCCTGCCCTACTTATGGTTGATGCCGTGAGTAGTCTTGGTAGCCTTGATTTTCAGATGGACGCCTGGGGAGTTGATGTCTGTGTCTCTGGTTCACAAAAAGGGCTGATGTTACCTGCTGGTATGGGCGTGACCTGTGTAAGCCAAAAAGCAATAGATGCCAGCAAAACCAGCACTTATCCGCGTTGTTATTTTGATTATCAAGATATGCTGAACAATAATGCTAAAGGTTATTTTCCTTATACCCCCTCAATCCCTATGCTCTATGGTTTACGCGAATCGTTAAAAATGATCGAAGAAGAAGGATTGGACAATATACTGGCCCGCCATGAACGTTTAGCGAAAGGAGTGCGCGCGGCGGTAATGGATGGTTGGCAGTTATCCTTATGCGCCTCCGCACCTCAATGGTACTCTAACTCAGTTTCAGCTATTCGCGTTCCTGAAGGAGTGGATGCCGTCAAAGTTATTGCCCGTGCTTACCAGCGTTATCAGCTATCTCTTGGAGCAGGCTTAGCGAGATTATCTGGCAAGGTATTTCGTATTGGCCACTTAGGGGATCTAAACGAATTAATGCTGATGGGAGCTATTGCTGGGGCTGAAATGGCTATGATTGATGAAGGCGTTAAAGTTGAACCTGGTAGTGGCGTTGCTGCTGCCATGAAAGTATGGCAATCCTAATATAAATCAAAGGAGTACATGTATCGTGAGTCACCGTGTTGTATTTTTAGATCGTGCATCTCTTAAGGCTACTGTCAGAAAGCCTTTTTTTGCTGACGACTATGTGGAATATCAAAAAACAGATAGCCAATCCGTTGTGGAGCGCCTGAAAGGTGCGACTGTGGTAATAACTAACAAAGTGCCCTTAAGAGAAGAGACGCTCAAACAACTACCAGATCTCAAAATGATCGCGGTGGCGGCAACTGGTTATGATGTGATTGATGTGGCTTACTGTAAAGCACATGGAATAGCCGTAGCCAATATTCGTAATTATGCTGTGCATACAGTTCCTGAGCATGCTTTTTCTTTGATACTGGCTTTACGAAGAAACATCTTGGCTTATCGCCAAGATGTGGAAGCAGGAGTGTGGCAGCGTTCGGATCAGTTTTGTTTTTTTAATCACCCTATTGGCGATCTCCATGGAGCGACGCTAGGAATCGTAGGTGAAGGTGTACTGGGAGAAGCCACCGCTAAAATAGGCAGTCACGGTTTTGGTATGAAAGTGCTATTTGCAGATCATGCTCCTCCCAAAAAGCCTGGCGTTGAGTTCACTCCCTTCGAACAGGTATTAAGAGAATCAGATATCATTTCATTACACTGCCCTCTCACAGCCGATACACGCAATGTGATTGGAGAAAAAGAATTAAAAATGATGAAACCCACTGCTATTCTCATTAATACTTCGCGCGGTGGTTTAGTTGATGAGCAGGCCTTAATTAAGGCTCTGGATGAAGGGTGGATTGCAGGAGCAGGCTTTGATGTATTAACCACAGAACCACCCACTCAAGGTCATCCATTACTCGATGTTCGCCGTCCAAACTTTATTCTTACCCCTCATGTGGCTTGGGCGTCAGATGGCGCTATGCAATTTTTGGCTGACCAATTAATCGATAATATCGAACTGTGGTTTAAAGGAACACCGCAACATCTAGTGACCTAAGAGCGTGTTGTGTTAATCACCCATTGAGCGATGGCATCAAGTAACTCTGGTGCATCGCCGATGGCACTTGTTTGATGGAACTTCACTTCGGGATGATGTTCTCTTAATTGTGCCAAAATTTTTGGTAAATCTTCTCTTAAATGACCACCTTGAGCCATAAACAAGGGGACGATAGTTATTTCTTTAAATCCTAGATAAGCAATATCAGCCACAGTGTCAGTTAAGCTGGGCTTCATTAATTCAAGAAAGCACAAACGAACCTCTTCATCGATTAACACACTTTGTAGCCGCTCAGTAATCTTGTTGAAAGGTTCAGCCCAGCGAGGATCACGTGCTCCATGAGCGAATAATACTATCGCGCGTGTCTTCATGCTCGCCCTGTACTGCCAAAACCACCACTGCCACGATGACTATCAACAAACTCATCCACCACGTTAAGCGTAACTTGCATAACAGGGACAATAACGAGCTGAGCAATACGCTCTAAGGGTTTGAGTTCAAATTCATTCTGACCGCGATTCCAAAGGGAAACAAATAATTGTCCTTGATAATCTGAATCAATGAGCCCTACAAGATTACCTAACACAATGCCATGTTTATGTCCCAAACCTGAACGCGGCAATATCATGCCAGCATAATGAGGATTATCGATATGAATAGCAATACCGGTAGGAATTAGTTCTGTTTGACCTGGTTTAAGATAAATAACTTGATCAATGCATGCTCTTAAATCTAGTCCTGCAGCGCCAGCAGTACCGTAGGTAGGTAGTAATTCCTTGGTAATACGACTATCAATTATTTTTACTTGTAACACTTCCATCATTTTTTCCTATTTAATAGCTTAACGACATGATCGATAATTTGTTCAGCAATTACCGATTTATTGGCTTTGACAAGAGGATATTGTCCACTGTCATCGATTATCATTACTTCGTTATCATCATGACCTAAGGCTTGTTGGGCATGATTGGCAATAATCACCGGAATATTTTTTATAAGCCGCTTTTGCTTGGCATAGTCTTCAACGCTATTGGTTTCAGCAGCAAAACCGACACAAAAAGGAGCATGTGCTAAAGAAGCTACCGTGGCAAGGATATCCACAGTAGGCATAAGCTCTAGAGTCAAGTCTTGCGTATTTTTTTTGATTTTTTGTGAGTGACTCGTAGCTGGTTTGTAATCTGCTACGGCCGCAACCGAAAAGAATACCAGGCAATCAGTCACATACTTCATGACTGCATTCAGCATTTCCTCTGCACTCATCACAGAGATTAACCGAACGCCATAAGGAGGAGTAATTGCAACAGGTCCGCTAATAAGAGTTACGTCAGCACCCTTTTTAATCAATGCTTCTGCTAGGGCATATCCCATTTTACCAGAGCTATGATTGGTTATTGCACGCACAGGATCAATGGCTTCCATGGTAGGTCCTGCTGTGATTAATACCTGGCGCCCAGCCCAGCTTTTGCTAGTAAGTGCTCGGTCAATGACCGTTGCTATGATCTCTGGCTCCTCCATCCTCCCTTCACCTATTTCTCCACATGCTTGAGAGCCTGATGCAGGGCCAATAACAATAATGCCATCTTGTTCTAATTGTTTGATATTGCGTTGTGTGGCAGCTTGTGCCCACATCTCTCTATTCATTGCCGGTGCTACTAACAAAGGACAATTACGAGCCAGAGCGGTAGTGGTAAGAAGATCGTCAGCAAAACCTGCAGCAAGCTTTGCAATCACATTGGCGGTTGCAGGCGCTATTAGCATGGCATCAGCTTGTCGTGTGGCCTCAATATGTGCCATACGATTGGGAATTCTTGGATCCCAAATATCTGTCAATACCACTTGATTGGTTAATGCTTGGAAAGTAACGGGTGTCACAAAATGGGTTGCTGCCTCAGTCATCATAGCCTGTACTTGATATCCTCTATCTTGTAACAAGCGAACTAAGTAAGCTGATTTATATGCAGCTATACCACCACAAATACCCAATAAAATACTTTTATTCTGTTTGTTATTCATGGAATCATTTAGGAGAAGACAGATTGCTAATATAGCCTAATAACATCAAATTAAATACCAACAGCATACAAGATGACTGCCAGGACAATAATCACGACCACCAAGGTTTGTACCATTTCCATCCACATAATTAGGAGCTCTTTGTTTATTTATCTCATTGTATTCTAACAAATTAAATATGCGGATGTGACTCTAACCATCTGACTCTTTCAACTAAAGTATTTGACCAACGCTTGGCAATTCCCTCAGCGTTACATATATGATCCAAATCATCAATTTCAGGTCTATGTTGACGACAAATATGTTGAACTTCTCTTAACGTGAATCGACAATTACTACTCCCCACCTTTACCCAATTATCATCGGGACATATAACGCCTGGTTCTAGTACTTTAAAATACCAGCCAGTCAATAATTGCTCCACTATAAATGCAGTTAATCCTTTTGTTTCAAATTTAGCATCAATTTTCCAGCAAGGGTGACGCGGTTGAGTTATTTGTAAAAAGGCTTGGCCAATTTGCCACACATCGCCAATATGAACGTTACTCTCATCAAATTGGTAATGAGATAAATTTTCCCCTAATGAACCGGGTTGAAGTTGATGAACTATCTCCGGGAAAAATTGCTTTAACACTTGGTAATGTCGATCAGGATAATAATGAACAGCTTTATCAGGACCACCGTGCACTGACAAATCAGCCTGTTTGTCACCGGTAAAGCCGGTAAGAGTACAGAGCACAGGCTCCCTCACCTCTTCTTTATAGATTCCGGTAGGCGTACCTGTTTGGCGTATGGCTTTGATCGACCCAATAAAAATGCGCGTCACATTCTCTCCTTTTTTAATAATCACCTTACGCCTATAAACAAAAAAAGTCATTAAAATCAGACGATTAACAATTCAAATAGAGAATATTGGTAGAAAACGCAACAAAACTTGAATGAAATCGCCCTTTATGCCATAATTTCGGTTTAATTTTAGTTGTTCTTGGAGATAGCCATGGCACGCGTATGTGCAGTGACAGGAAAAAAACCAATGGTTGGCAACAATGTTTCTCATGCCAATAATAAAACCAAACGCCGTTTTCTGCCTAATTTGCAGTATCGTCGTTTTTGGGTTGAAAGCCAAAATCGCTGGGTTCGCTTACGCGTATCCAATGCAGGTCTACGTTTGATCGATAAAAAAGGCATCGACGTAGTATTAGCTGAATTAGGTGAGAAAGGTCTTCAGGCCTAATATAAAGGATACTTATCATGCGTGATAAAATTAAACTTGAATCAACAGCAGGTACCGGTCATTTTTATACCACTACTAAAAATAAAAAGACCACTCCTGAAAAAATGGAAATCAAAAAATACGATCCCGTTGCTCGTAAGCACGTACCTTACAAAGAAGCAAAAATCAAATAGTTTTGACTTTGTATTTTTAATAAAAAACGCCGCTTAATTGCGGCTTTTTTTATGCATAAAAAAACCGCCATGAAATCGCTAAAAAACATGACGGCTATAGATAATGAACAGTTAACTCAACAATTATTCGTCACTGTCTTTGCCATTTTGTAATACAGTACCATCTTTAGCATCTACACCCACTTCATGGGTTTCATGTTTGCTTGAACGAATATCAAACGAGTAACGTAAGCCACTACCGCCTGTTTTATGTTCTAATTCTTCTTCAACTACTGTTCCTGGAAACGCTTTCAAAGCAATTTTACGTGCTTCATCAATAGTAATCTTAGCGTCTTTTGCGTAACGTTCACCACTGTATGCCAATGCGTTAGACATAACGGCTACTGCTAAAGAGGCAAAAGCCAATAATTTAATGGTTTGTTTCATTTGTTTCTCCTTGGTTAAAAAATCGGGGTAGCATTCTACTTATCAAATTGTCTTTAAAAAACCATTGATGAATGATTGCAGCGCCAACATGTAATAACGCTACATACATTAACCAATTACCTAAATATTCATGAATTGATTTAGCCGTTTTTGCATAAGGCAAACCCACATCATCACTAATTAAAACTGGTAATAATGTTCCAAACCACAACACATCATCCCCTCTCATTTGCTTGGCTAATAAACCAATCAAAGGAGCAAAAACCAATAACAAATATAAAATCACATGCACAAGATGAGACAACAGTTTGCTATAAGGAATAGATATTTCCGGTGGCGGTGATATTTTAAAAAAGAGTCGTTGCAGTATTCTCACACTAATAAAGAAAAGTACTGTCACACCTAATTCCATATGTAAGGTTAATAACTCCCGACGAACTGAGGCTGCATCAAATAAATCTCTGACCTCAATCATGACTAATACCGAAGCAATTAATAAAGCGGTAATCCAATGGTTAATTTGGAAAAAAAATGGATACCTAGTCATTACACTTGAATATTTAGTTAGCATAGGAAATTATAGTAATAGAAGCCTTAAATAAAACTTAATTAATCTGCAGCTTGAGTAAATTTAACCCAAATCTCAAAAGGTAAATCACGATCAGCTAATTCTTTAGTAGGCATTGGATATGAAGCGCTACTTACTGCAGCTAGCGCAGCACGATCGAGCATGCCAGATCCACTACTGGTCAAAATTCTAGGTGAATTCACTCTGCCATCTCGATACATGAACCATACTTGGGCTTGACCAACCAAATGAGCAATTTTCGCAGCAGCAGGATAAACCACCGCATCTTGGACTGCAGAACGTACTTTCTCTCGAAATACTGCATTGATATCCGGCTTCCCCTGGGTTGCTGCAACAGGTTTAGTTGGTTGAGTAATGGTTTTTGTCTCTGAAGTTGTAGGCGTAGGCTTAGTCACTTCTTCAGTTTTTGTTGGTTTCGGATCAACCTTTTTAACCACTTGTTTTTTTATTGCGTGAGGATCAAGTTTAGGTTTTGGAGGCGTTTTCACAACAGGTTTGGGTGGTGCTGGTGTAGGTGGCACAGGCAATGCTGCATTCATTGTCATCATCATTACCGGTTGAGGTTTAGGTAATGGGATAGGTGCTGTACGGTTAATTAGAATAAAAATACCTAAAACCAGCACGCATTCCATGACGAACGCGGCTGATACAGATCGAGTTAAAGACAATTTCACGATCACAATTCCTTGTTAGATTTTTTGAGCAGCTAAGCCAACTTGAGTCACTCCTGCCTCACGACAGGCATCCATCACCTTCATCAAGGTTTGCATCGGTGTATCTTTTGTGGCTGCGATGGTTACTACCGTTTTTGCAGGATCACCCTTTGACTCAATTAACTTATCTAACTGTTCCATATCAAGATGCTTATCATCCACAATAATTTCACCAGCAGCATTAACGCTTACTATTACATTAGGATGATTCAAATCTGAAGCAGTGGTACTTTTAGATAGATTTGATGACACACCACTCACAGGAATCATATGAAGTGTAATCATGATAAAGAACACCAAAAGAAAGAACATAATATCGATCATAGGAATGATCTCAATGCGTGCTTTTTTAGTTTCAAAATACTTAAGGGAAGACATACTTACACTCCCTTAAGAGTAACTCTTTCATTTATAGCACGCTCTGTAACCATATCTGGGTAATGATGATACATACGGTTTAAAAGCATCTTTTTAATCGTTTCAAGTTGATGCATTATGATACGTACACGATTATTTAAAGCGTTGAAGAAAAAGAGTCCAATAATCGCTATAAACAATCCAGAGGCAGTTGCAATCAAGGCTTCTGCAACACCACCAGTAATCTTAGTAGGTTCTCCACCAGCGGTACCTAATACTTGGAAAGCATTAAACATACCGATAATTGTTCCCAACAGCCCCAACAAGGGGGCCATGGTAACAATGGTATCTAAGATCCAGAGAAAGCGATCAATACTGGGGGCTTCACGCATAATTGATTCATCAAGTTTGTCAGAGATACGATCAAAATCATGATTCAAGTTATGATCTAAAGCAGTTTTCACTACTTTACAATGAGGGGTGTGTGCAAACCCCCCACCTAGTTTATCTAATAACCCTTGATCCAGGGTTTCAGACCCCTCTAAAGCCATCATCACATGTTGACCCTGGGTATTTATTTTCCAGAAGTAATAACTTCTTTCAATAATTACTGTAAGTCCCACAAGTAACATTACAGCCATTAAATAAACTATACCGCCTGAATCACCAGCTACTCTTTGTATCGATGCTAAATCCATTTTAGTCTCCTTAAATATAATTAGAACGTTGTAGTTAAATTAACATTGAAGGTACGACCGAATAATGTATAAAGTAAAGGATTAGAATTAACTGCTGTATTCCCATTAAACCAAACTGGATCAAAACGATTAGCAAGGTTATTAGCCTGGAATTGAATTTCAGTTTCGTGGTTATATCCATAAAGATGATTAAATTTATAACCAGCTGCAAAATTCACTAGGGTATAACTGCCTAAATAATAGTTATTATTATTTTGATCAACACCGCCAATACGTCTACCAACCTCTTTAGCAATTAAATTAGCATTAAAGTTGTCTTTTGCGTATAAGAGACCAAGTGCAGAAGTAACAACTGGAGCGTTATAAATGGGAGACCCTGCATCTGACTGCGTTCTTTCAAAGGAATAGTTTCCATAAAGACTATAACCGTAACCCACCTTGTACGTTGCTTCGGTATCTATACCACTAAAATTTGTATTTCCTGCATTGGTATAAACAGTATATCCACCAGGACCAATACCGGCACTTTGAGTCAGATTATTATTATTAATAAAATATGCATCAGCAGAGATACTATATCTATTTGCTTTATAAACAGTTCCTAACTGTAAGTTTTTAGTATTTTGTGGATTAAGATTATTGTTTACACCAAATATATTATTAGCTCTAAAAGCTTGTTTAGCTAAAGGTGGCAAGAAACCTTCTGCAGCTTGTGCATATATACTCCAGTTCTTTCTTAAGTAATAATGTATATCCAAGCTTGGTAATAACGCATGATAAGTTGCGCTACCATATCCTGTTACTGTTCCTGCTCCAGAGTAAGCAGCTAACTGATCCTCATTAATCATGTCATATTTAACACCTGGAGTAATTTCTAGGTTTTTTGTAGGTCTCCAAGTATATTCAACATATGGTTGGTAAGTATTGTAGCTATTGAACCAAAGTTGATTTCCTGACGCGCTAAATTGATAACCACCAGTAAAATCTGTAGCGTATTGATTGGATTGTTCTGTTTGTCTATTAACCCAAATACCCATTCCAAGATCATCACGACCAAAATTATATTTACCTCTGAACACATCACCATAAGTAGTATTTTGAGTTAATGAAGTGTTTCCGATTAAGTCACTAGCGTTTTGTGTAAAATTAACCAGTCCATTAACACTAGTAACATTTTGTGTACCAGTAAATCCATTTATAGTTGGATTATCTGTGGTGTTACCGCCTGGGTTGGCAGTTTGTAAGTTGGTATGTGTATATTCTGTGGTAAATAATTTATTATCAAAACTCCACTTACCATATTGAGACTGCAACTGAATATAGTACATGTAGCTTGTAAAGTGATCATGGTTAGAACCATATGAATTTTGACTTGATGGGTTGAAATTCAAACCTGGGGTTATTCCACCGTTCGCGGCAATACCGTCTGGCGTACCACCTTGAATAGCATGTTGAAATGTATCGTTAACCATACCAACCATGGTAATCGTATTATTATCATTAATTGGTTTGATTAATTTACCAAATATATTTGTTCTTCTCACTGTATTAAGAGCATATGCACCATCTGTTTGTGAATGATTTACATCAAGATACCCACGTGCATCGCCGTAATCTTTCAAATCACCTGTATCAAATTCAGCGCCAAATAAGCGCGTATTAAATGAACCGTATTGTAAGCGTGTTGTAAGCCCGGCATTTTGAAGAGGATCTTTAGAGTTAACAAATACCGTACCGCCAAAAGTTGCTAAACCAACTGTATCGGCACGTCCAGGACCTCTATCTACCACTTCACTACCCATATCTGATGCCATCATAAATTGGTTTTGGTGATGGGTCTGGTCACGCCCGTCTGCAAAAGGAATGCCATCAAACAATACGTTATATTGACCGTCTTGAAAACCGTGAATTGATAAAGTAGGAACATCAGAACCACCATATCCATTTACGGGTGCACTAACAGCGCCTGGAGTTAATCCTGCTACATCGCCATATGTGGCGGAGCCAGTAAAATTATTATTAATATATTTTTGACTAACTACAGACTGAGGCTCAAAAGTAGTTAATGAAGCTTGCGAAGGAGCTTGATTAGGGGCACTAGATGGATCAGATGCGTAGTCGGCACTGGAACCACTCGTCACAGAACCTAAAGGTACACCTGATGTAACTGAACCAAAATCAACAGCAAAAGCTTGTTGCGCAACTGTTGTTGAAAAAACTGTCGTTAATAATAACTGCGTTAATAAATTTAGCTTAGTTTTTTTCATTAATGCCCCCTGATTAAAAAAAGAATATGAGAGCATTCTGTAGTGCAAATATTAAATATTTGTTAAATAATTGTTTTAAAAAAATATAAATATTTTTAAGGTAAATTTAATTCTTTATTTGTTATAAGCATAATTATAATTATTAAGACTAAGTTTAAATCACTTTAAAAACCAATAGGGATAACGGTTTCATGAAAATACTACTGATCGAAGACGATGCACTGATCGGACAGAACATTGTTAAATCATTAAAATTATCTCATTTTCTTGTGGACTGGTTTCGTGAAGGTGAAGCCGCTTTTCAAGCATTAAATCATTCAGAATATTCTCTATTACTGCTTGATATCAATTTACCTGGCATCAACGGTTTTGAGATTTTAAAAAACTTACGGCGTAAAAACACACAACTACCTGTATTAATTATCTCTGCACGTGATCGCTTAGATGACCGTATCGGTGGCTTAAACGACGGTGCAGACGATTATTTAGTAAAACCCTTTCATCTTGATGAGCTACTAGCAAGAATAAATGTATTATTACGTCGTCAAAATTTTGCACACACCAATACACTTAATTATGGTTCGCTCACTCTTGATCCTGTCAAACATACCGTCATCTACGGCGGTGAAAAAATCGATTTTTCTAGTAAAGAGTTTGCTATTCTTCATGCTCTTTTAGAAAATCCTGACGCAGTTATTTCAAGAAAGAAGCTAGAAGCAAAAGTATATGATTGGAATGATGAAATTGGGAGTAATTCAATACAAGTCTTTATACATCATATTCGTAAAAAACTAGGCGAAGCATCTATACAAAATATACGTGGTGTTGGCTACAAAATAGGAAAGGTATGAAATCACTTCAAACACGCTTACAAATCTGGCTAATTGGCTTTTTATTGTTAGGCGCATGTTCTGCTGCCGTAGCCATTTACTATAAGACACGTCATGAAGTAGCTATCATGCAAGACAATTCATTAAAACAAATTGCACTAGCCCTTCAATCAAGCCTTAAATGGCAACATGATATGCATCAACCTCTACTGATTAATAATCAAGAACAAGAAGAAGAGGGCAATGACGACGAGGACTTAGAGTACGTAGGGCAAATTTGGAATCAACAAAAACAATTAATCTTATCTACCAATACCAATAAACATATCCCATTTTTTAATATCAATGGTTATGAAACGGTATTAAATCAAAATGAACGATTACGAGTATATGTTCTTACTGTTGATCAATATAAAATTGAAATCAGTCAACCTACTAAAGCTAGAAATATTGTTGCTATTACCACGGCCCAACGGGCACTCATGCCACTATTAATGGTTGTTCCTTTTTTAAGTATTATTATCTGGCTATTAGTTTATTTTTTATTTAAGCCTGTCAAAAATATTTCCAAACAACTTCAGCATCGAGAAATATTCTCAACCGAAGCTATTTGTAATGTAAATGTTCCTAAAGAACTCAAACCGTTAATTGAATCACTGAATGGATTGTTAATTCGTCTGAATAAAGCAATCAAACAACAGCAGCAATTAATTGGCGATGCTGCACATACCCTTCGTACTCCTTTAACAGCCTTGACTCTACAAGCTGACATTTTGCAAAGAGAACTAATTGACTGTGACCGAAAAGAGCTTGTTTATCCAATACAAGAGGGAATAGAAAGATTACGACACTCTGTTGACCAGCTATTAACTTATGCAAAACAAGATTTAGATAATCCGAATATACCAATACAACCTGTTGCGCTAAAACCTTTAGTAAAAAGTATTATTAGTGAATTTAACTCTTTAGCCTTATCTCGCTCAATTGATCTTGGATTAACAGATCGAACAAATGTCTTTGTGATGGGCAATGACAGTGCACTGAGGGCATTAATTGAAAACTTAATTCACAATGCACTAAATTATTGTCCAAGTGGCTCACAAGTAGATTTGTCGTTAACTAAAGAGAATCAACACGCCATTATTACTGTTACTGATAACGGACCTGGTATTGACCCATCACTTCATGAGAGAGTATTTGATCGATTTTATCGTGGACCCAACCAAGATATCCAAGGCACAGGATTGGGGCTTGCTATTGCAAAACTTATTGTTGAAAAACATCACGGACAGATCAAATTAGACACCAATCCATTAGGTTCAGGACTGAGAGTAACAATCACGTTACCCTCCTTACCTGTTGATTCTCATTCTTATGTGGTTTAAGCGATCATCCCTGCTGCCACAGTATCATTGGATAATTCATCAATAATGATAAACGAACCATTTGGACGATTGTTTTCATAAAGGTCCATATTAATAGGCTGTTGTACGCGTATCATTACTTTAACGATATCGTTCATAGCTATTTTTTCAGTAGGAACGTGAATTGATTGATTGATATCTAATTTATATTCTAAGGCGGCAATTTTTGCTGCAACTGTTTGTGTGCCATGGCGCAACAACAGACGCTTGTTAATGTCCAAACCAGCATTAGAAAACCAGCAAATTAATGCAGAGAAAGCCTTATCTGTGTGAGGAGGATTGTCCTGAGCGGCAATCATATCACCACGCGAAATATCAATCTGCTTTTCTAAAGTAATAGTAACTGATTGTCCGGCAATGGCTGTATTAATTGCTCCATCAAACGTATCAATACTTGCTATACGTGTCGTCTCACCTGCAGGTAATACCACCACATTATCGCCAACACTAACCTGTCCTGATTCAACACGACCTAAGTATAGACGACGTTCATTTAAGTCATCACTGTTTCTAACTCTGTTAACCAATTGAACTGGAAAACGAAAGGGTGCATGTTGAATGTTTTCATCCACTTTCACAGTTTCCAATACTTCAATCAGTGTTTTACCCTTGTACCAAGGCATGGTCTGCCCCCGATCCACCACCATATCTCCTTGGAGAGCACTCATAGGGACGGCAATAATCTCATCAAACCCCAAAGGTTTAGCAAAATTCAAAAATGACTGATAAACCTCATTAAACACTTGTTCATCAAAATCCACTAAATCCATTTTATTTACAGCCAGCACAATTTGACGAATACCTAATAAACGTACTATATGAGTGTGACGTCTAGTTTGTGGTAATACCCCTTTACGTACATCCATTAAAATAATGGCAACATCGGCTGTACTAGCACCTGTTACCATATTTCTTGTATATTGCTCATGGCCAGGAGTATCAGCAATAATAAAGCGACGCTTAGGTGTACTAAAATAACGGTATGCCACATCTATGGTAATACCCTGCTCCCGTTCTGCTTGTAAGCCGTCGGTTAGCAAAGCCAAATCCGCTTCAGACATTCCACGACGTTGGGAAGTAGCCGTAATCGCAGCCAATTGGTCTTCAAAGATGGCTTTACTGTCATAGAGTAATCGCCCAATTAACGTACTTTTTCCATCATCTACCGAACCGCAGGTGATAAATCTGAGTAACTCTGTATGCTGTTCCATTTGTAATAATTGATCCATATTAGAAATAACCTTGTTTCTTTCTTAATTCCATTGAGGCTTCTGAGGTTTGGTCATCCATACGTGTAGCACCTCTTTCAGTCACTGATGTAATGGCAGTCTCCGCAATAATGGCCTCAACATCCTTGGCTTCTGATGCGACAGGACAAGTACAGGTAATATCCCCTACGGTTCTAAAGCGTACCCATAATTCTTCAACCTCTTCATTTTCACGAGGTGGCGTTAAATGGGTTACAGGTACTAACTGAATTCCACGACGTACCACTTGACGGCGATGTGCATAATAAATGTCTGGTACAGCTAACTGTTCTCGAGCAATGTAACTCCACACATCAAGCTCAGTCCAATTACTGATTGGAAAGACACGCATATTTTCACCTGGGTGAACTCTAGCATTATATAAATTCCAAATCTCAGGGCGTTGATTTTTAGGATCCCAGGCACCAAATTCATCTCTAAAAGAAAAAATTCTCTCCTTTGCACGTGCCTTTTCCTCATCTCGACGTGCCCCGCCAATACATGCATCAAATTGAAACTCATTAATCGTATCAACTAACGTGATCGCTTGTAATGCATTACGACTATCACTATCACTTTTAACTCGCGCTCGACCCTGCTTAATTGTCTCTTCTACGCTACGTACAATCAGTCTTTCATTTAGTTCAGTCACACGGCGATCTCTAAACTGAATGACCTCAGAAAAGTTATGTCCCGTATCGATATGTACTAATGGGAAAGGAAAAGAAAGTGGACGAAATGCTTTCTCAGCCAATCTTAATAATACAATCGAGTCCTTCCCCCCAGAAAACAACAATGCTGGATTTTTAGACTGCGCAGCCACTTCACGCATAATATGAATAGCTTCGCTCTCTAGTCGATCTAAATGATTTAATACTGACACTTCTTCCTCACTTTATGATTTGTTCTTTATAGTCAAGATTGTGCTACATGTAATCCGCATTCTTTTGTTTCAGGATGTTCCCACCACCAGCGTCCCGAGCGCTCAGACTCACCTTCAAGAACAGCTCTCGTACACGGCTCGCAACCAATACTTGGGTAACCTTGATCATGTAAAGCGTTATAGAGCACATGATTTTCGCGTACAAACTGCCATACCTCATCACGAGACCAATCTAATAAGGGATTATATTTAATTAAATTATGATCACTATCCCATGCACTTTTTTCAAGCTGTAAGCGGGTTTGAGATTGCTCTCGACGTAGTCCCGTCAACCAAGCATCCTGTCCTTGTAGTGCGCGTGCAAGTGGTAAGACTTTACGTATTCGACAACAGGCTTTTCTCGCGTCAACACTGTTGTAAAAACCATTTGTTCCTTGTTGCTCAATGAGAGATTCAAGATCCGGCGCTTGTGGAACATATACTTTTATAGTTAAGTGATAATGATCTTTAATGCGTGACAGTAAACGATGAGTCGCCTCAGGAAGACGTCCTGTATCGAGGGTGAAAATGCCAATGGGTAGTTGCTCTGTTTGAATCACGTGGGTGAGTAACATGTCTTCAACACCAAGACTACTGGCTAATACCACATTATTATGTTTTTCGATTATCTGCCTTAAGTCAGCAATGAGCTCTTGGTAACGTTGCGAAATGGTCATGAGTAATCCTAAGCCAATTGAAAACGACGACGAAATAAAGGACTCTCTTTAAAGGCTGCCTGATAGCTCTCAGAAAACACTTTAAATCCTTGCAGTGCATGTTCTAACGTTTCATTCTCTTTAACTAAAAATGAATTAAATCCACAACGCTTTAAATAAAAAACCGTATCTTTAAACACATCACCGCTGGCTCTCAAAATTCCATTAAAGTGATACGCTTCACGAAGTAACCTTGCTAAAGAATGACCGCGCCCATCTGTGAAACTAGCATAATGAATATCAATCAATGATAGTAAAGGCAAATAAGGAGTTAACACTGCCAAATCGATATCTGTACCGACTCGAAGCCCAATTTCACCACTATATTGATCAAATTTACTTTTCTCTTCAACATACAACCCATAAGGAGCAATCACATGTGAATAGTGAGTTAATTCTTCAATAGAAGTGATGAAATGATAGGGATCGTTCACAATCTCTTCATTTAATATTTGTTTAGCCATTTTCCACCTCAACGTGCGACCCTTTTTGCTGATAGACAGCTGTTTTGAATGGTTCAATCCCTACTCTTTCAACCACATCCACAAAGCGTTCACTACTATCCTCTCTTATTTGTAAGTAGACACTTATTAATGACTCTATGGCTTGGGGAATATCCTCTTGTTTTAATGAAGGCCCAATGACTTTCCCTAAACGAGCTGGAGCCTGTGATCCACCAATGGTAATTTGATAAAACTCTTCACCGTGTTTGTCTACACCAAGAATACCAATATGGCCAATATGATGATGACCACAGGCATTCATACAACCTGAAATATTTAAATCAAGTTCCCCAATATCATATAAATAATCTAAATCAGAGAATTTATTTTGAATGGCTTGGGCAACAGGAATCGACCTGGCATTAGCCAGAGAACAGTAATCGCCCCCGGGACAAGAAATAATGTTTGATAACAGACCGATATTGGGCGTAACAAGAGCTAATGATTTTAATTCATCATACACATACTTAAGTTGTGTGACTGGTACATCAGGAAGAATTAAGTTTTGTTCATGACTAACGCGTATTTCGCCAAAACCTACTTGATCTGCAAGATCAGCTACCTTATCCATTTGCTCTGCACTCATATCTCCAGGAGCGTGACCTAACGCTTTAAGAGAAATTGTCACTGCTTTGTAACCAGGAACTTTATGAGCAAACACATTGCGTTCATACCAAGGTTTAATAGATGCTTGGCTGACAAACGATTCTATATCACTAGGTAAAGATGCTGGCAGTGATTGGTAGTTGTTATCCGGAAAACGTAGTTTAATTCTCTCGATTTCTTCATTAATTAATGTAGTGGGACCATCTTTAATTCGTAGCCACTCCTCTTCAACAGCCAGAGTAAATTTTTCAGGAGTCATGGCTTTTACTAAAATTTTTATTCTTGCCTTAAACTTATTATCACGGCGTCCATATCGGTTATAAACCCTTAAAATCGCATCAAGATAACTTAATAAATGCTTCTCTGGTAAAAACTCTCTGATAACCACGCCAACCATAGGCGTTCTACCTAACCCTCCGCCAACGATTACCCTAAACCCTAATTCATCATTGTGCTTTAAAGCATGTAGCCCTATATCATGCACCATAGTGGCTGCACGGTCTTGTGTAGAACCATTTACGGCAATTTTAAATTTTCGTGGTAAAAAAGCGAACTCTGGATGGAAAGTGGACCATTGTCGAATTAATTCACAATAAACCCTTGGATCAATGACTTCATCATGGGCCACACCGGCAAAGTGATCAGTGGTTGTGTTACGAACACAATTACCACTGGTTTGAATAGAATGCATTTGTACCGCAGCCAAATCAGACAAGATATTAGGGACATCAGCCAACTTGGGCCAGTTAAATTGAATATTTTGTCGAGTAGTGAAATGCCCTACTCCACGATCATATGTGCGTGCGATATGAGCCAATTGCCTTAATTGTTTACTAGATAACACCCCATATGGAACAGCAATTCGTAGCATGGGAGCATGGCGTTGGATGTATAAGCCATTTTGTAACCTTAAAGGCCTAAATTCGTCCTCAGATAGTTTCCCTGCCAAAAAGCGCAATGTTTGGTCACGAAACTGAGCGACACGCTCATTCACTATTTGCTGATCAATTTCATCATAGATATACATAAAAAAATAAGCAGAGCAATTAATTAGATCTGCTTATTTTAGACGAAAGTTATATATTATTTTAAACTAAAAAATTACGTATTAAGAACTTTTAATTATAAAGTCATACATACGCTTTTAAAGTGCGCGAAAACTGTTCTAACGCTTTGATCCCGCTGTTCTCAGCTCGTTCACACCAGAGACTTAAATCATGAACCAGTTGATCTTTGGTGGCATTGGTTTTAGTCCACAAAGCTGATAAATCATCACGCATAGTGATCACTGTTTGCAAGCATTTGCTCTCTGCCATCAGTTCTGAGAGAACTTGACGATCAGTTTCTTTCAGGTTTTCACTATCACGATGTAACCAACGATTTACCATAGCCATCATTTCACTGCGTTTGGGTAACCCATGACCGGACTTAATATTATTCAATTCTAATGAGCAGGTTTTTGACAATTCAGCAGCATAACGAGCAATTACATCATAACGATTACGGATAATTGCTTGTAAAGTCTCCTCATCACAACTTAATTTTCGACGATCAAAACTGACTGTAGGAGCCACATTTTTCACTTTAGCTTGACCCAAAATTTCCAGAATACGAATATATAACCAACCAATATCAAATTCATACCAACGGTTAGATAACTTTGCTGACGTAGCAAAAGTATGGTGGTTATTATGTAATTCCTCACCACCAATTAAAATTCCCCAAGGAAAAATATTGGTACTGGCATCACGGCATTCAAAATTTCGGTAGCCCCAAAAATGCCCTAAACCATTCACCACCCCTGCCGCCCAAAAGGGAATCCAGAGCATTTGAACTAGCCAAATTAACATACCTGGAACAACACCAAACAAGGCCATGTTAACAAAGGCCATAATAGTGACACCTAAACGACTGTATTTGGAGTAAATATTTCTCTCCATCCAGTCATCTGGTGTGCCATGTCCGTAGCGCTCCATCGTAGTTTTGTTTTTGCTTTCTTTGACATAAAGAAGAACACCACCCCATAGGACTTTATTAATACCTAAAATTTGCGGGCTATGGGGATCATCAACGGTCTCGCATTTCGCATGATGTTTACGATGAATAGCTGCCCATTCTTTGGTTACCATGCCGGTTGTAAGCCATAACCAAAAACGAAAAAAATGACTCGCTACAGGCCCTAATTCAAGGGATCGGTGTGCCTGATGACGATGTAAGAAAATAGTGACACCAGCAATAGTGATATGAGTTAACACTAATGCCACAATAACGTCTTGCCACCATGAAAAATGAGAAAAGCCTGAGAACCACATAAGCTATTTACCTTTAATAGATTTACACATTATTGTAACAAAAAAATATATTTTGATCAATGAGTTACGTTAACGCGACTCAATTTGTGCGCTGCCGCGTACGAGATCCACAACAGTAAATTGTAAGCCCATGGCGTTCATCGTGACATAAATATCTGCTAATAATTGACTGCGAATGCTATTGTCAGATAATTTGGCATCAGCAATCCAATATTCAAGCAATAACTCAAGGCCATGTATACCTAAATGAGTGAGCTGTAGCGTAGGCTCTGGCTTAGTCATAATCAACGATTGTTGTTTTGCCAACTCTTCAATAACCGTCTTTACTTGACCAAAGTCAGTACCGTAGGGCATTTGTAGTTTAACTGTCCTATATAAACCCACACCGCCTTGCGTGTGATTAGTTAAGGATTGGGTCATAAAGGTTTCATTCGGTAACACAAACAGCGTGCCGTCCCCTGCTTTGAGAGTAGTACAGCGCGCTTCAAGCTTTAGTACCTCTCCTTGTTTCCCGTCAATAGTCACAATATCGCCAAGACGCACAGAACGGTCAGCCAAAATAATAAAACCACTTACATAATTGCTAGCGATTTTTTGTAACCCGAACCCTAAACCCACACCCAACGTCCCACCCAATACAGAAAGGAAAGTTGAGTCAATACCAACCATGGGTAGCGTCATGATGACAGCCAAGAAGAGAATCAGTCCTCGCAAAATTTTGACAGCAATCGCTTTGGCATTCCCATCTAGAGTTTCTGTACGCATTACTTTGCGTTCAATACTCGAACCTAACCACAAAGCTAGGGCCACCATAATTGAAAACACTAAAATGGCTTGAATTACCTGCAGCAATGAAACAGTACTACCACCTATGGGGAAGGTAATATCACGCAAAATATCTAAGAGTGGTACCAGTAAGCCAGTAATGTGCAGAGCAAATCCTAACCATACCAAGCGTACAAATACTGTTTGTAAACTCAACACACGCTCTGAAACACTGAATATATGTTTTAAAATATAAACACCAATGCGTGCCAACCCCAGTGTCAGCGTCAACGCAAGAGCCATATGAACAATTGGCGAAGGTCTTCCTTGAGAGAAAAAGCGCGTGAATAAGTCGAGCGTCACCGTTGCCACTAAAGCAAACACAATACCCCGTAAATCCTCTCGAAAACGATGGTCACTAGTCTGCCTTGCCAATACAGACGAGGCGCCAAAAGCAATAATTAAAGAGGCAAAAATAACCGGGACTTGCCAAAGATGCTTGGGTTGAAATAAAGCTTGAAAAAACTCAATTAAAGTAATGCCATAGTCACTGACATCGCTCATAAAACCACTCCCTAACTAACCTTACGTTGCCATATCGCAGCAAAAAAACCATCGGTACCATGTTTATGAGGCAAACACTTTAAATACTGCTCACCAGATAAACCTAACTCTAATTGCTCATTATTGGTTAACACAAAATCTGGATGTTTCTCAGAAAACCACTTTACTTGATCTTCATTCTCTTCGAATAAGATACTACAAGTAGCATACATAAGCATACCACCAGGTTTTACACAATGAGCAGCTGACTCTAAGATTGCTCTTTGTTTTACCACTAATTCATCAATTCCTTGAGCGCTTTGTCGATATTTAAGGTCTGGATTACGTCTTAAGGTACCAAGTCCGCTACAAGGAGCATCAACCAACACTCGATCAGCCTTACCATTAAGTCGTTTTACTCGTTGGTCTCTTTCACTCTCAATTAATACGGGCATAATGTTTGATAACCCAGATCGTTTTAATCGCGGTTTTAATTGATCAAGACGTTTTGACGACACATCAAAGGCATAAACACGTCCATGATTATGCATTAGCGTTGCCAATAAGAGTGTTTTCCCTCCAGCGCCAGCACAAAAGTCAATAATTAAATCACGTCTTTTTGGCGCTAACATTAATCCTAGTAACTGACTACCTTCATCCTGAATCTCAAAATAACCTTTTTTGAATAACTGCAAATCCTGCAAAGAGGGCCTACCCTGAATGCGTATCCCAAGAGGAGAATGCGGCGTGATACTGGCATTAAATCCTAAACTTAATAACTCATTTAATACTTCTTCGCGACTAACCAAGAAAGTATTAACTCTGATATCAAGCGGTGCCTCAAACATCATCGATCGCCCCAAAGCGAGTAACTCTTCCTCTGGGTAGAGGTCTTTTAACTTGTTTACTATCCACTCAGGTAAACCGGTTTTGGTAGACAGGCTAGGCGTTACGGGACTTGCTTTAACGTCTTTCAACCATTGCAATTCCTCTGAGGTACATAATTTCTCAAGATCGCGTAAACTTCTACCCTCAATTTTCATATGAAAGAGTAAAGCCAAACGACGAGAAGCATGAATCGGTGCAAAGGGCAGCAGACTTTCTGCGTGTCTTAATATGCCATATACCGTCTCAACAATATAGCGACGATCATGTCCACCAATTTTTGATTGTTCCCGAAAAAACTGACGCAACACCGCATCAGCGGGTTTCACGAATGACAGCACCTCATTAAGTGATTCTATCAATGATTGAAACTGGTTAAGGTGAATGGGTGTAGTCATGAATTTAGGCTAGGCGCTATTAACGTCTGCTCTGCATTGTCAGAGGGTAATACCACCATGTGTTTATCTCTCCACTGTAAAAGTCCTTGAGCCCACCACTGAATCACGCGTGGGTAGATGACATGCTCTTCTTTTAATACACGCTGTGCCAGAGTAGCCTCATTATCACTGGATAATACAGGTACAACAGCTTGTGCGACGATCGGTCCTGCATCTAACTCTTCTGTTACAAAATGAACGGTACAACCATGCACTTTAACACCAGATTCAATGGCTCTTTTATGCGTATGTAATCCAGTAAATGAAGGCAAAATAGAAGGATGAATATTAATCAGTCGACGCGTAAAGTGATTCACAAACGTCGGTGTTAGGATACGCATAAATCCTGCTAATACCACCAACCCAGGATGATACTCTTCAATGACGTCAATTAATTGTCTGTCATATTCAAGTCGAGTTGCATAAGAGCGATGATCGACAATGCGCGTTGGAATCCCTTTATCTTGGGCAAAAGCCAGTCCTGCAGCATCGGGTTCGTTACTAATTACTGCAGCGATATGAATAGGCAAATTTGCCTCTACAATTGAGCGCATGTTGGAGCCACGCCCAGAAATCAAAATAACAATGTTCGGTAAGCTCGTCACGCTAAATAACAACTGTAGCAGGTTGGTCTTGATGACGCTCTTTAATAATCCCTATTGGCGAGGCTTTTACTCCCTGGTTTGCTAATTGATCTAACGTTGACTGTTTATCCTGAGGAGACACAATAACGACAAAGCCAATACCACAGTTAAATACTCGATGCATTTCATCCTCTTTAACTTGTCCCACTTGCTGCAACCAATTAAATACGGCAGGACGCTGCCAACTAGATGAGTCAATTTCAGCTTGCAACCCATCAGTCAGTACACGCGGGATATTATCCACTAACCCACCACCAGTGATATGCGCCATGCCTTTCACTGTAACACTTTTCATCAAAGATAATATAGGTTTCACATACAGTGCTGTGGGACGCATCAATACGTCACCTAGAGTCATTCCTGGATAATGCTCCCCAGGAAAGAGCTCATGCCAACCCAAACCTGAGCGTTCAACAATTTTACGAATTAATGAATAACCATTTGAGTGTGGCCCACTGGAAGCAAGACCAATCACCACATCGCCTGCAACAATACTTTGACCATTGACGAGTTTGCTTTTTTCAGCAATTCCCACAGCAAAGCCTGCCAGATCATATTCCCCTTGCGGATACATGCCAGGCATTTCTGCCGTTTCACCACCAATTAACGCACAACCCGACTCTTCACATCCTTTTGCGATGCCTGAGATAACACTACTAGCAATATCTACATCCAAGTGACCACAAGCGAAATAGTCTAAAAAGAACAAAGGTTCAGCCCCTTGTACTAAAATATCATTCACACTCATGGCAACCAAATCAATCCCCACGCTATCATGTCGATTGAGTTCAAAGGCCAGTTTTAATTTTGTACCTACACCGTCGGTCCCTGATACTAAAACAGGTTCTGAAAAACGTTTCCCAATTTCCACAAGAGCAGCAAAGCCGCCAATACCACTGATGACTTCTGGTCGCAGGGTACGTTTAGCTAAAGGCTTAATTCTTTCAACAAGCGCATCTCCTGCGTCTATATCAACACCTGCATCACGGTAAGATAAGGGGGAATTTAAACTTTCAGACACAAAACTCTCCAAATTTATAGTCAGACTGGGTGACATCACTGTTTGACCTGTTAAAATAGATCAACTATGACTCTATCAACTATTTTAACCTAAATGTCACGAAATAACCCTATTTCTGCATCAACTCCCTGGGGATTGGTAGCAGTACTTTTTGTTTTATGGCTGGTTTATTCTTTATCAGCTATTTTAATGCCATTTGTAGCAGCTATTTTACTCGCTTATTTGTGCTTTCCCGTGATACGCCTATCACAACGCTTTAACATACCAAGAGTGATTAGTACCCTAATAATGCTTGCCATTTTACTAGGTATCTTAGCGCTCCTTTTGTTGGTGGTATTGCCATTGCTGTTTCACGAGATTAATCAACTTCTTCAACAACTACCGACAATTCTTGATAGGTTAAGACAAGGCCCTCTGCCTGGCTTACCAAATTTAGCGTCTGACAATACTTGGCTCGATTTAACTAAAATCAAATCTAATGTTATTGATTATCTCCATTCTTCTAATAACCATGTTGATAAATTAGTTCAATCTGCCACCCATGGTAGCGCTATCGTTATTGAGTCAATATTAAGTTTATTACTCATCCCAGTGGTCTTTTTCTATTTATCTAAAGATTGGGAAACAGTGGTTCAGTTTTTACTTAACCTTTTCCCTCAAGAGCAACATCAACGGGTGTCAATAATCGCAAAAGAAGTTGACACAGTACTTGGACAATATCTGCGTGGCCAACTATTGGTTATGCTTATTATGGCTACTTTCTATAGCCTTGGCCTCTTAGCAATCCATTTAAAAGCGGGTTTTGCCCTAGGACTACTAACAGGAACATTAGTATTTATTCCTTACCTGGGGGTATTCACAGGTTTTCTACTGGCATTTATAGCCAGTGTTGCCCAGGACCCATCTTTTTCTTTAAGTTTATATGTTCTTTTAGTATTTATTATCGGACATGTTATTGAAGCCTGGATTGTTACCCCAAGAGTGGTTGGGGAAAGAATAGGCCTACATCCTGTCATGGTTATATTTTCTTTATTGGCCTTTGGTCGTTTACTGGGGTTTTTCGGTATTTTAATTGCTCTGCCTATGGCTGCTAGCGTTAAAATTATCCTCAAACATCTACGATCAGATTCATAGTTTATATCCAATGCGTCAATTAGTTCTTGAAATACCCCCCTTACATCAGCCAAGTTTAGACAACTTTGTGATAGGGAATAATGCAGAAACTATCTCTTTACTGTTTAATTGGCTTAGCGGTGAAGGTGAACAAATTATCTATCTATGGGGTGAAGAAGGAATAGGTAAAAGCCACTTATTAATGGCGCTTCATGAAAAATTACAATCAACTCAACAATCAGTGCAATTCGTTAAAATCACTGAAGGTACCCTTTTTGACGAATGCAAAGATCAATTTTTATTAATTGATGATGTACACAAACTATCGCGCGCGGGGGCAATCAGTTTATTTAACCGGTTTAACGAAAGACGTGAACAGCAGCTTTCCCTCTTAGTTAGCGGAGACGCTCCCCCCCATCAACTCCCTCTTCTTCCTGATTTAGCTACACGGTTAAGCTGGGGGCTTGTATTACGTTTACATGCCTTAAGCGATGAAGAAAAAATTAAGGCATTACAACAACACGCACACAACCTAGGTTTTCATCTTCCACAAGAATTAGCTTGGTATTTACTTCAACGTTGGCAGCGTGATATTCGCTCACTGCTACAAGTCCTAGAAGAATTAAATCGTTGGTCGCTGTCTTTACATAAACCGATTACAATGCCACTAATACGTGACGCATTAAATAACTTAAGAGAACAATCTGCATGAGTAACAAACGATTAGTATTATTTGATCTCGATAATACCTTATTGAGTGGAGATAGCGATTTTGAATGGGGCTTATTTTTAGCCAGCAAAGGGGTACATGACCGTACCACCTACGAAGCAAAAAACCTTGCCTTTTACGAAGACTATCGTGCCGGTCGTCTTGATATCGATGTATTTTTAGATTTTCAGTTAGGCCCTTTAGCTCGACATTCTCGCCATCAACTAAATCTATGGCATAGTGAATTTTTACAAACGCGTATACAACCACTAATCACTGATAAAGCCAGGGCCATTATTGCTAAAGAAAAAGAAACCGCCGACTTAATGGCTATTGTGACTGCCACAAATAGCTTTGTGACCCGCCCCATTGCTGATTTATTGACTATTAAACATTTAGTAGCCACAGAACCTGAGGTATTAAGTAATGGTGAATATTCAGGTAAAGTCTCCGGTATCCCCTGTTTTCAAGCGGGTAAAATCACTAAAGTAATGGATTGGTTAAATCATCTCAATTATCAGTGGCAAGATTTTAACGAAACTGTTTTTTACTCAGATTCATTGAACGATCTACCTTTATTAGAAAAAGTCAGTCATCCTGTGGCAGTTGATCCAGATAACACGCTACTTTCACATGCCAAAGAACGGGAATGGTCAATTATTTCACTGCGTTAAATTATGATTAAACAATTTATCAACAAAGTACTTAAACGCAAGCAAACCAATTCAACCCTTAAGGTCACTGTTATTGGTCCTTCTAAGCATCATATCGATAAAAACCATATTAGCCATTGCGCCCTAGGGGTCATCAAACAATTGCAAGAGGCTGGGTTTCAAGCTTACATAGTGGGTGGGGCGGTACGTGATTTACTGCTGGGTAAAACACCCAAAGATTTTGATGTCGCAACCAACGCCACTCCCGAACAGGTTAAACGAATCATACGCCGTTCACGAATTATTGGCCGGCGTTTTCAAATTATTCATGTACAGTGTGGCCAAGAAATTGTTGAAGTTTCTACCTTCAGAGCCAAAAGTGGTAAAGAGTCCCTGCATCAACAAGTGGATGAACATGGTCGTCTAACGCGAGATAACGTATTTGGCACCTTAGAAGAAGACGCTGAACGACGTGATTTTACGATTAATGCCTTATTTTATGATCCTCAAAAAAATGAAGTGCTCGACTATTTTGATGGGGTTAAGCATCTCAAGCAAAAACATATCACCATGATTGGCGAGCCAATTCAGCGTTACCGAGAAGACCCTGTTCGTATGTTAAGAGCAGCACGCTTTTGCGCTAAACTGGGTTTTACTTTAGACAATGCGTGCAAAGAACCTATTTCCACTCTTAATGAATTACTTTTAAATGTACCTGAATCACGATTATTCGACGAATTATTGAAAATTCTTTTATCAGGTCATGCGGTAAATAGTCTGGAACAATTGCGTCAACTCAATTTAGGAAGTTATTTAATTCCCTCCTTAGACAATACGCTATCAGATAAACAAGGCGCGTTATTTATTCAACAAGCATTACTTAATACAGACCAACGAATTGAAAAAGAGTTGGGGGTATCACCCAGCTTTCTTATGGCCACACTGCTGTGGCCTAGCTTAAATTTACGCTGGCAACAATATTTAAATAAAGGTGAGAAAACTCTACCTGCATTATTTACAGCAATTCATGAGGTACTAGTTGAACAAGATGAAGTATTAATGATCCCGAAACGCTTTGAAGGTACTATGAAAGAGATATGGGGACTACAACCTCGTTTTGAACAACGTTCCGGTCAGCGTCCTTTTAAACTACTTCAGCACCCTCGTTTTCGTGCAGGTTATGATTTCCTTATACTACGCGCTCAAGTGGGTGAAATAGATCCTGCAATTGGTCAATGGTGGACAGAATTCCAACATGCTAAGCCTGAAGACAGAGAAACCATGTTAGTCAAACCTGACAGACCCATTACACGAAAACGCAGGAAACCCAAAGCATGAGTCGCGTCTTTGTCGGGTTAGGTAGCAATCTTGATCAACCATTACAACAATTAAAAAAAGCCATTACAGAACTCGATCATATTCCGCGTACTTCAGTAGTTCGAGTCTCTCCTTTTTATCAAACCAAACCGGTTGGTTACCTTGATCAACCAGATTTTGTAAATGCAGTGATTGAATTAACAACATCTCTTCCACCTAAAGAACTGTTGACTCACATGCAATTTATTGAAGAACAACATGGACGAGTTCGTACTTTCCAAAACGCACCACGGACTTTGGATTTAGATCTTCTTGCTTTCGATCAATTGATCTACCATGATAATGAACTTACACTCCCTCATCCTCGCATTCAAGATAGGGCGTTCGTGTTGGTGCCATTTAATGATATTGCACCGGAGTTTATAATTCCTACTCTCGGTAATGTGAAAGATCTTGCCCTACAATATCAATATGATGATATGCACATAATGGAAGAACCACTCGTATGAAACTCTTAGGTGAACGCTATCGCTATATTGCTGTTGAAGGCCCTATTGCCGTTGGTAAAACCACGTTAACTAAATTGTTATCAGCCACTCTTAATGCTGAGTTAATGTTGGAAGATGCTGAGTCCAATCCATTTTTAGAGCGCTTTTACCGCCAACCCGACCGTTATGCCTTTGTAACACAGATGTTTTTTTTGTTTCAAAGAACACTACAAGCTTCTACGCTGAAGCAACGTGATTTATTTGAGTCTCCAACTGTATCTGATTTTTTACTAGATAAAGATTTGTTGTTTGCTAAACTCAATTTAGCCAATGATGAGTTTGAGTTATATCAGCATATGTACCAGCATTTAAGACCTACTACCCCTACACCTGACTTGGTTATCTATCTACAAGCTTCTGCTGATGTGCTGATAGAAAGACTTGATCGACGCGGATGGTTTGTAGAAAAGCCTATTTCTGAAAAGTACTTACGAACCATTGCGGATAGTTATGCACAGTTTTTTCATGACTACGATGCATCGCCCTTATTAATTGTTAACAGTGATAATCTTAATTTTGCCGATGACCCGGACGATTACCAACTGTTGTTAACACGCATACAACAAATAAGAAGTCGTCGAGAATTCTTTAATCGTGCATAAATGCATGAGACAATATGACAAATTATGTCAAAAAGCCATACTATGGATGTTATTACTACTGTTGAACAATTAAGAAAAAGATTGGCTAACGAGAAAAACGTTGCCCTCGTTCCTACTATGGGCAACCTTCACGCTGGTCATATCCAACTCATTAAAGAGGTGAAACCTCGGGCTGCTTGTCTTGTCACCAGTATTTTTGTTAATCGTTTACAGTTTGGCCCAAGCGAAGACTTTAATCGCTATCCACGAACTCTGGAAGCTGATTGCGCTCATTTGTTACAAGCCGGTTGTGATGTGGTCTTTGCTCCTGATGAAAAGGAAATCTATCCCACCGCTCAGGAATATACAGTTGATCCTTCAGAATTACAACATGTGTTAGAAGGAGCTTTTCGACCAGGACATTTTCGTGGGGTAGCCACAGTTGTTCTTAAACTGTTTAATATGGTGCAACCACAATTAGCCATATTTGGTAAAAAAGACTACCAACAATATTTGGTTCTAAAAGACATGGTTACTCAATTGGCCCTACCCATTGAAATCGTTCCCGCTGAAACCGTAAGAGCAACTGATGGTTTGGCATTGAGTTCTCGTAACAGTTATCTCTCACCCGTTGAACGAGAAGAGGCGATACAATTATATCGACAGCTCTCCTCTATTAAGCAAGCGATTATGGAAGGCAATTCAGATTTCAACGCTCTTGAAACGTCAGCCACCAATTATCTTAATGCTCGCGGCTGGCAAACAGACTATATCGCAATTCGCTCGCAGGACCACTTACAAGAAGCGCAAACCAACGATAATCGTTTGGTTGTACTGGGTGCATCACGATTAGGTAAAACGCGTCTTATTGATAATCTTGAAATTGAATTAAGATAGGATAGATGATGCTGATCGAGGACTACATCAATACACTTAAGGATCAGCATAAACAAATTGATAGTCAAATTAATGACCTATCATATCAACAACATAATTATGAGTTTGAAATTCGCCGTCTTAAAAAAATAAAATTAAAACTAAAAGACCAAATTGAGCAGCTTGAACGCTCATTAACCCCCGATATTCCTGCATGAGGTTGTCATAATGTCAGCAACTACTTATATGATTAGTATCCACAATTTGGATGAAGCAAAACTTGCCCGTGACAAGGGAGCACAACTTATTGAAGCAATACATCCAAATAATATGCAATCGATTATGCCCTTAGGCGAATTACGACAAATTACCAAGCATTTTGAAGATGTGTGTCCCGTGGGTGCGTTTTGTGGTGATATCCCTATGCAAACACAACGTTGGATTGAGGCCATAGAAACACTCTCGGCAGCCGCAGTAGATATTATTATTCTCCCCATTCGCTTTCCAGGAGAGTTAACTACCCTATTACAAGAAACGGGACATCTGACCGATTTATACCCAACATGCGCACTAATTAATCCTTTTTCTTTACCAACAGATATCAGTATGGAAACAGTCATTGCTGCAATTGGTGGATGTCATTGGATGGGTATTTGTTTAGAAATAAACAGTGCGATTGATGAGCCGTTATTAACCACACTTCACAATTGGATTAACTTAATCCACGAATCGGATTTAATGGCTGGGTTATCTGTCAACCATTATTCAAATACTCTAGAACAAGTTGAGGCAGATTTTATTCGTCTGCCTCTGTCTCAATTCAATAACGTCTAGAGTAATTTGTCGCACCAGTCAAATACAGAATGCAGTGCTGTACTGAGGTGTTCAGGTTGTGTTCCACCTGCTTGCGCCATATCTGGACGCCCTCCTCCTTTTCCTCCAACCTGTTGCGCTACCATATTAATTAATTCACCTGCCTTCACTCTACCGGTTAGATCTGGAGTAACACCAGCAATTAAAGACACTTTTGTTTGATCCTTAGAACCCAGCACAATAATCGCAGAGGATAAATGAGACTTTAATGCATCCAGTGTCTCGCGTAATGTTTTACTATCTGCATCACGAATTTCAGCACTGAGTACTTGTATGTTTTTAATTAACTTTACTTGATTAACTAAATCCACACTCTCCGACTGAGCCAGTTTAGCTTTTAACTTTTCCAGTTCACGCTCAAGCTGTTTCACATTATCCAACATGAGTGATAATTTCTGTACTAACTCTTGCGGAGGAGATTTAAGTTTTAACGCAGCCTCAATTAATTGATCCTGTTCTTGATGCGTATAATCTAACGCCAATTGACCTGTAACTGCTTCAATACGTCTAATACCTGATGCGACACCTGATTCACTGACAATACGAAAGAGACCAATGTCACCCGTTCGCCCCACATGTGTTCCGCCACACAACTCAGTGGAGAACCCTCCCATCCCAACCACACGCACTTCATCACCATATTTTTCACCAAACAATGCCATTGCTCCTTTTTTAATGGCGTCATCGTAAGTCATAATACTTACGGCAACAGAATGGTTGTCGCGTATTTGTTGATTAACCAAGTCCTCAATGCGACGTTTCTGTTCTTGCGTGACAGGTTTATCATGAGAAAAGTCAAAGCGTGTTTTATAAGGATCAACCAAAGAACCGCGCTGATGAACATGTTCACCTAATACTTCACGTAATGCTGCGTGAAGTAAATGCGTTGCAGAATGATTCCATTGAGCCGATAAACGTAACGCTTGATTCACTTCAGCACGGAGTGTATCACCTACTTGAATTTTACCCGTCAAGACTTGCCCCACATGACCAAATACCTGTGACTGGATTTTTTGAGTATCACTAACATTAAATGTACCATGAGAGCTGATAAGTTGACCTTGATCTCCTACTTGCCCACCTGACTCAGCATAAAAAGGAGTTTGATTTAACACAACCAAACCATGTTGACCATGATGGAGTTCATTAACAGCACTTCCTTCGTGGTAA